>CACOTF010000022.1 GCA_902630065.1 uncultured Pelagibacteraceae bacterium | reverse complement strand
ACTTGTCTCTTCCAACAAACAAAGGGATTACCATACTCGGGAATACAACTATGTCTCTTAATGGCAATAATGGCAATGTTACTTTTATATCCATCAGAGAAATATGGATATTATATTTTATAATGCAATAGGAAAATATGGTTTATTAACGTTAAATTATGCTGCTGAAGTCTTATCAGTTTTAGTTTTGTTCTTCGAATGAACAATAACAGGCGCTGATACACCTTTCGCCGCACCAGAATCAATTATAACTTCTTCTATGTTATCTTGACTTGGTAAATCAAACATTGTTTTTAATAATATATTTTCGAGTATCGATCTAAGTCCTCTTGCTCCAGTTTTTTTAGATATAGCCTTGTTGGCAATGTCTTTAACTGACTGATCTTTGAAAGTAAGTTTGACCCCTTCTAATTTAAATAGCTCTTGATATTGTTTGATTAAAGAATTTTTTGGCTCTAGTAAAATTTTAACTAAAGATTTTTCATCAAGATCATCCAAAGTAGCTGTTATTGGAAGCCTTCCAATAAATTCTGGTATCAGTCCATATTTTAATAAGTCTTCAGGCTCAAGATTTTTCATCCATTCACCTACTTTTTTATCTTCAAGACTTTTCACTTCAGCACCAAATCCAATTGATGAACCTTTATCTCTTTGAGAAATAATTTTATCTAAACCTGCAAACGCACCACCACATATAAATAAAATGTTAGTAGTATCCACTTGTAAAAATTCTTGTTGTGGATGTTTTCTTCCACCTTGAGGAGGTACACTGGCAACTGTTCCTTCCATTATTTTTAATAAAGCTTGCTGAACTCCTTCACCCGAAACATCTCTTGTAATAGATGGATTTTCTGATTTTCTGCTAATTTTATCTACCTCATCAATGTATACAATTCCTCTTTGTGCTTTTTCAACATTATAATCCGCTGCTTGTAATAGTTTTAATATTATATTTTCAACATCTTCACCAACATAACCGGCTTCTGTTAATGTGGTTGCATCTGCCATTGTGAAAGGTACATCTAAAATTCTTGCTAAAGTTTGTGCTAATAAAGTTTTTCCACATCCTGTTGGTCCAACTAATAAAATATTTGATTTTGAAAGTTCTACATTTTTACTAGTTTTATTCTCGTAATTTAATCTCTTGTAATGATTATGAACAGCGACTGATAAAACTTTTTTTGCATGATCTTGACCGATTACATAATCATCTAGAACTGCACAGATTTCTTTTGGTGATGGTAATCCATCCTGATGTTTTACAAAAGAATCTTTGCTTTCTTCTTTGATGATATCCATGCATAACTCAACACACTCATCACAAATAAAAACAGTTGGGCCAGCAATTAATTTTCTGACTTCATGTTGGCTCTTTCCGCAGAAAGAACAGTAAAGAATATTTTTATTATTGTTGCTCATAGTTTTTTATAACGAATCAATTTGAATACTTTATTACAAAGATTACTTCTTAATCAAGTATAGGTTGTGAATAAACTATATATTGTTGTTTAGTCTCTTTTTTCTACTACTTTATCGATCAAACCAAAATCTTTTGCGTTGTCTGGAGTCATGAAATTATCTCTTTCTAAAGCTTCTTTAATTTGATCAACAGACTTACCTGTGTGTTTAGAATAAATTTCATTCAATCTTTTTTTTAAAGACATTACTTCATTAGCATGAATTTCTATATCAGTTGCTTGACCTTGAAAACCTGCAGAAGGTTGATGAACCATTATTCTTGAATTTGGTAATGATAATCTTTTTCCTTTAGATCCTGCAGCTAATAAAAATGATCCCATGCTTGCGGCTTGACCAATGCACAATGTGCTAACCTCTGGTTTAATATATTGCATCGTGTCATAAATTCCTAATCCAGCTGTAACCAAGCCACCTGGACTATTAATGTATAAAGAAATTTCTTTTTTAGGATCTTCGGACTCCAAAAATAATAATTGAGCAGTAACTAAAGATGCAACAGCATCATTAATTGGCCCAACTACAAAAACAATTCTCTCTTTTAATAATCTTGAATAAATATCATAAGCTCTTTCACCACGGCTTGATTGTTCAACTACCATTGGGATCAAAGTACTTAAATGTTCTGAAATTTTTGTTGT
>CACOTF010000021.1 GCA_902630065.1 uncultured Pelagibacteraceae bacterium | reverse complement strand
TTTGAAGGCTCGTGAAATAATAACATCAGTTATTAAATTTCTTTCATCAAAAATATTTTTTCTATGGACTTCTGAATTTAAATTAAATTTTTTTGTCATTTCTTTTAGAAATATGCTTTTATGATAGCTTTTTTCATAGAAAATTAGCTTAAATATTGGTTTTTTTGATTTCATTAAAATTCCTAAAACTATACCAGGTAAGCCAGCTCCTGATCCAAGATCAGTGCAAGTTCTAATATCTTTTTTATTAATAAAATCAATAGTTTGAGCGCTATCTTCTATATGTCTTATATTTATATGCTTTTCAGTCGATTTACTAATCAGATTAATACTTTTATTTTTTAAAATGATTGAATTCTTATAAAGCTCGAGCTCAGATAATGTTTCACGTGAAACATTTAAAGATAATTCTTTATCAATTTTTAAAATATTCGAATCAATCAAGCTATATGCTTAATAGACTTTCTTTTGATATGAGACAACAAAATATATACCGCTGCTGGAGTGATTCCATCAATTCTTAGTGCTTGCCCCATTGTTTTGGGTTTTATTTGCTTAAATTTGGTCTTCACTTCATTTGATAATCCAGAAAAACAGTCATAATTAAGATTTTCAGGTATTTTCAGGTTCTCATCTCTTTTAAATGCTAATATGTCAGCTTTTTGTTTCTTTAAATAACCTTTGTAATGTGAATTAATTTCTAATTGTTCATCGATTTCACGTGAAAAATATCTTATTTCAGGCCATATTTCCCTAATTTTATTCATGTTAACTGAATTTTGGGCTAAAATTTGATTTGCTGTTCTATTAATACCATCTTTTGCAACAGTTATCCCATATTTTGATATTTGGGATGGTGACATAGTCAATTTTTCCATTTTAAACTGAATTTCAGATAAGTTTTTATATTTCTCTTTATATAATTCTTCTCTTCTATTTTGTACTAGTCCAATATTTATACCTTTTTGAGTTAACCTAACATCAGCATTGTCTGCTCTTAAGGATAATCTATATTCAGCTCTTGATGTAAACATTCTATATGGTTCCGCTACACCTTTAGTTACAAGATCGTCAATCATAACTCCTATGTAAGCTTCAGACCTATCTAGAATGAATGGTTCATTATCCTTTATAGCAAGTGCTGCGTTTGCTCCAGCAATTAAACCTTGAGCAGCCGCTTCTTCATAGCCAGTAGTTCCATTTATTTGACCAGCGAGATAAAGGTTTTTAATTTTTTTTGTTTCCAGAGTTAAAAAAAGTTCTCTGGGATCAACATAATCATACTCTATTGCATACCCAGGTCTTAAAATTTTTACATTCTCTAAACCATTGATTTTACTACATATTTCTTGCTGTATATCTTCTGGTAGAGATGTAGAAATACCATTTGGGTAAATCGTATAGTCATTTAACCCTTCGGGTTCTAAAAAAATTTGATGCCTTTGCTTATCTGCAAATTTTTTTATTTTATCTTCTATGGACGGACAATACCTAGGGCCAACTCCCTTTATACTGCCAGAGTACATGGCACTTCGCTTTATATTTTTAGAAATAATTTTATGAACTGTATCATTTGTATGAGTCATGTGACATGAGATTTGTTTATTCAAATTCTTCTTTGTTAAAAAAGAAAAAAAAGATGGGTCAGCATCAGCATGTTGCTCATCTAAATTTTCAAAATTTATTGTGCGAGCATCAAGCCTTGGAGGTGTTCCAGTTTTTAGTCTTCCTATTTTAAAATCATACTTTTTTAATTGTTCTGCTAGGCCAGTGGTAGGTTTCTCATCAAATCTTCCAGCAGGAGTTTTTTGCAAACCAATATGTATAAGACCATTAAGAAATGTGCCAGTTGTTAAAATTATTTTAGAAGATTTTATCTCATTACCAGATTGTGTTATAAATCCTATTATATCATTATTTTTGAAAATAAATCTTATTACAGGATCTGAAAAAATGCTTAAATTACAATAGTTTACAAGTTTTTCTTGCATATATTTTTTATATAACGATCTATCACTTTGTGTTCTTGGTCCTCTTACAGCTGGACCTCTACTTCTATTTAATAGTCTGAATTGTATACCTGATTTATCTGCAACTTCGCCCATTACTCCATCTAATGCATCTATTTCTCTAACTAAATGACCTTTGCCCAAACCTCCTATTGCTGGGTTACAAGACATTTCACCTATTGTATCAAATTTGTGTGTGAACAGAGCTGTATTAACACCTAACCTAGCAGAAGCAGCAGCTG
>CACOTF010000020.1 GCA_902630065.1 uncultured Pelagibacteraceae bacterium | reverse complement strand
AATGAAATTAAAGAAGGTGATCTAATTACAATAGATGGATCAACTGGTAGAATTATAAAAGGCGAGGTTAAAACTGTTAAACCCGAAATTTCGGGAGATTTTTCTAAACTTATGAGCTGGGCTGACAAATTTAGAAAACTAAAGATTAGAACTAATTCTGAAACACCTCTTGATAGTAAAACTGCTAGAGAATTTGGAGCTGAAGGAATAGGTCTTTGCAGAACAGAACATATGTTTTTTGATGAAGAGAGAATTTTATCTGTAAGAGAAATGATTTTATCAAAATCAAAAGAAGATAGGGCTAATGCTTTAAAGAAACTACTTCCTTTTCAAAAAAAGGATTTTATTGATATCTTTAAAATTATGAATGGTCTACCTGTTACAGTTAGATTATTAGATCCACCACTTCATGAATTTTTACCGAAAAATCAAAAAGAAATTAGCGATGTAGCAAATGCTTTAAACATCAAAAGTTCTGAATTAGAGGGTAGAATAACAGAACTTCATGAACAAAACCCAATGCTTGGTCATAGAGGTTGTAGACTAGGTATATCATTCCCAGAAATTTATGAGATGCAGTGCACAGCGATTTTTTATGCTTTAGTTGAATGCAAAAAACTCAATATAAAATCTATTATCCCCGAGATCATGATACCTTTGGTATCAACTGAAGCAGAAATAAAAATAATGAAAGATTTAGTAATTAGAGTTGCAAAAGAAGTTGAAAACAAAACTAAAACAAAGCTAAATTTTTTAGTGGGCACAATGATTGAGCTCCCAAGAGCAGCGATCAAAGCAGACGATATATCTAAACACGCAGAATTCTTTAGTTTTGGAACAAACGATTTAACACAGACAACATTTGGAATTAGTAGAGATGATAGTGGAAAGTTTTTAAACGATTATATTAATAATAAAATTTTCGATATTGATCCATTTGTTTCTATAGACGATGGTGTTGGGGATTTGATAGAAATGGCAGCAACAAAAGGTAGAAAAATAAACAAAAAAATCAAACTGGGTATATGCGGTGAACATGGAGGTGATCCCAAAAGTATCGACTTTTGTGCACGTGCTGGTTTAGACTATGTATCCTGTTCACCTTACAGAGTACCAATTGCAAGACTTGCTGCTGCTCAAGCTCAACTAAAAAAAATAAATTAAATTCTAGATTTCCAACTTTAAGTCTAGTGCATTCATTGAGTGAGTTAAAGATCCTATGGAAATTCTATCTACACCAGTAGAGGAAACGTTTTTAACATTCTTTAAGTTAATTCCTCCAGATGCTTCAGTCTCATAAAATTTCCTAGACATTTTGACTGCTTTTTTTAAATTTTTTGAACTCATATTATCTAATAGAATTCTATCAAATTTAAGACCTAATATTCTTTTTAACTGGGATAAATTATCAACCTCCACTGTAATTTTTTTTCTTCCCTTTTTTTTTATGGCTCTTTGAATTAAATTTTCAAAATTTTTTTCAGAACTTATATGATTATCTTTTATTAAGTATTCGTCACTTAAATTAAATCTATGGTTTGTCCCACCTCCTAATTTAACAGCATATTTTTGGATTACTCTAAGATTTGGAATCGTTTTTCTTGTGCAGCATATTTTAGTTTTTTTTCCAACTTTTTTTACAAACATATTTGTTTTTGTTGCTATTCCAGAAATATGAGAAACAAAGTTTAATGCTACTCTCTCGCCGGTTAGAATATTTTTTAGGTTTCCATCAATAGTTGCAACTACCTCACCTTTTCTTATTCGAGATCCATCTTTTTTTTTATTTTTAAAATTTATTTTTTTATCTACTAATTTAAAGGTCTCTTTAGCAAAATCTATCCCGCCTAAAATTCCATTTTGGTTACATATCATTTTAACTTTTTTTTTAATATTTTTAACAATTAGTTCTGAAGTAATATCGCCTGATGGATATAAGTCCTCATTCAAAGCCAATTTACATGATGATTTTACAAAATTTTTACTTAATTGAATTTTAGACACAGATTTTATCTGCCTATTTCTGCCATTCTCTCAACAGATTTTCTTGCTTTTTCGATTGTCTTATTGTCCATTATTAATTCATTAGTTTCATTTTCTAAACAATCTAATATTTTAGGCAAAGTGATTCTTTTCATATGAGGACAAAGATTACATGGTCTAATAAATTCAACATTTGGATTATCAATTTGTACATTATCGCTCATTGAGCATTCAGTAACCATCATGACTTTTTCTGGTTGATTATCTCTTACATATTTAATCATTCCACTTGTAGAACCCGCAAAATCAGACGCTTGTATCACATCAGGTGGACATTCTGGATGGGCTATTATTTTTATACCTGGATTAGCTTTTCTAATATCATTAATTTCTTGATCATTAAATTGTTCATGCACTTCACAAGTTCCCTTCCAAGAAATAATTTCTATATCAGTTTGCGATGCCACATATTTAGCTAAAAAATCATCGGGTAAAAATATTACTTTTTTTACTCTTAATGATTCTACAATTTTTACTGCATTTGCAGATGTACAGCAAACGTCAGTTTCAGCTTTAACATCAGCAGATGTA
>CACOTF010000019.1 GCA_902630065.1 uncultured Pelagibacteraceae bacterium | reverse complement strand
CATCATCAGTATTTCTGACTGTGTAAATATTTATTCCGCCTGGATTTAAAATTCTATGAATCTCGCTATTAAGTTTGTCCAAATCTTTCTGAGTTAAAGCCATGCAATAAAGCATATGTGAATAACAAGCATCAACTGAATTACTCTCAAATGGCAAGTCCTCTCTTATATCAAATTTTAATGTAGAAATTGAAGATGTTAGATTTTCTTTTTTTATTTTTTCATTGATAACTTTAATTCCATTTTCACTATAGTCTAATGCGGTAACATTTATCGAATTTTTTCCAAAGTAAATGCTATCTCTTCCTAGGCCTGCTCCTAACTCAACAATTTTAGAACAATTGTTTTCTTTGAAAATATTTAAAGCTTTTTTTGCAGGTAAACTTGGTTCTAAACCAAACATCTCAGGCTTATTTGAGAAATTAGTTTCCCAATGCTGAGATTGTCGGTTTAAAATATTTTTATCCAATTTACTTAGAGGGATCTCGGACCTTTCTTAGATAAGGTTTTACAGTTTCCCATCCATCTGGATATATTTTTTTAGCTTCGTCATCTTTAATCGCTGGCAAAATAACAACATCCTCTCCCTTTTTCCAATTTGCAGGAGTAGCTACTTTATGTTTAGCTGTTAGCTGCATAGAGTCTATTGCACGCAAAATCTCTAAAAAGTTTCTTCCAGTTGCCATAGGATATGTAAGATATAATCCAATTCTCTTATCAGGTCTGATTACAAAAATAGTTCTTACAGTTTCATTATCAACTGCAGTTCTACCCATTGATGTTGTTCCAGCATCTGCTTCCAACATATTAAATAATTTTGCTACTTTTAAATCTTCATCAGCAATAATTGGATAATTTGGTTTTGTACCAGATACATCTTTAATATCATCTAACCATTTTTTATGATCCTCTACCCCGTCAACGCTTAAACCAATCACTTTGACATTTCTTTTATCGAACTCATCTTTCATTAAACCTAAAGCACCAAGTTCTGTAGTACAAACTGGTGTAAAATCTTTAGGGTGTGAAAAAATAACTCCCCAACTATCACCTAACCATTCGTGGAAAGAAATATCTCCTTCAGTTGTTTTAGCTTGAAAATCAGGACACATACTATTTATTTTTAACATTGTCTCCTCCTTATAAAAAAAATATTATATGAAAGATTGTTTTACTAAGCAAACTTTTATAAATTTGGGTATTTATGATATTTGAACAACTTTTCGATCAAAAATCTTCTACGTACACTTATATAATTGCAAGTGGGGAAGGTAGAGAAGCATTAATAATTGATCCGGTCATTGAACATTCTGATGAGTATTCAACTATATTAAATAATTTAGATCTTAAACTTGTAAAAGTAATTGATACTCACATTCATGCAGATCATATCTCAGCATTAAATGAATTGAATAAAAGAACAAACTGTATAAGAGTTATGGGAGAAAAATCTAAATCAGAAGTGATAGATCTAAGAATTAAAGATGGTGAAAAAATTAAAGTTGAAGAAGTTGAACTTCAAGCAATTTATACTCCTGGTCATACTGACTGCTCTTATAGTTTTTTGATGAATGATAGAGTTTTTACTGGAGATACACTTTTAATAAATGGAAGTGGTAGAACAGATTTTCAAAATGGTAATGCTTACGATGCTTATGATTCTATATTTAATAAATTATTAAAATTACCCGAGAAAACTCTCGTATTTCCAGCTCATGATTATAATGGTAAGAAATTTTCCACTATTGAAAATGAAAAAAATAATAATCCAAGATTACAAGTAAGTTCAAAGGAAGAATACGCGGACATAATGAATAATCTAAATCTTGCAAATCCAAAAATGATGGATGTCGCAGTGCCAGCTAATGTAAAAGGGCTTACTTTAGACAATATTAATTAACTTTAAATTCCAACATTAATAACTATATAGGCAGTCTATGAATGACTATTTGCAATCAATTATTGATAGGGATCCAGCAGCAAGATCTAAGTTAAGTGTAATATTAACGTACCCTGGCGTTAAGGCTGTATTTTTTCACAGAATTGCAAATTTTTTTGCTACTGCAAAATTTGATCTTATCGCAAGAATAATTTCTCAATTTTCAAGATTTTTAACTGGTATTGAAATTCATCCAAGAGCTAAGATAGGTAAAAA
Source organism: uncultured Pelagibacteraceae bacterium (assembly GCA_902630065.1). Lineage (GTDB taxonomy): Bacteria > Pseudomonadota > Alphaproteobacteria > Pelagibacterales > Pelagibacteraceae > Pelagibacter. Next base: position 719 of record CACOTF010000019.1, on the reverse strand, counting down.
TTTATTTATTGATCATGGTATGGGCGTTGTTATAGGTGAAACATCTGACATTGCAGATAACGTAACAATTTATCATATGGTGACTTTAGGTGGAATATCTCCAAGCATAAATTCCAATGATCAAAGAGAAGTTAAAAGACACCCTACTCTTCATGATAATGTTGTTGTTGGTTCAGGAGCGCAGATTTTGGGGCCTGTAGTTGTAGGGAAAAATGCAAGAATTGGAGCTAATGCAGTTGTAACAAAAAATGTTCCTGAAAATGCTGTTATGGTAGGAATACCTGCTAAGAATGTTGGAACAGCAACTGAAGAATTTAAACCTTATGCTGTTACAAATGACAACGAGGAAAAAGAATAATGAAAAATTACAAGGATGATTTTATCCAATCAATTGGAAATACTCCTTTAATAAAACTAAAAGCTGCATCCGAAATAACTGGCTGTAATATTTATGGTAAAGCCGAATATTTAAATCCAGGAGGATCTGTAAAAGACAGAGCAGCACTTGCTTTAATAAGAGATGCTGAACAAAAAAAATTAATATCTAAAGGTGGAATAATTGTAGAAGGAACTGCAGGAAACACTGGTATTGGATTATGCCTTATTGGAAATTCACTAGGTTACAAAACAATTATTGTAATGAACGATAATCAAACTCAAGAAAAAAAAGATACATTAAGAAATATTGGTGCAGATTTAAAATTAGTTCCACCAAAACC
>CACOTF010000018.1 GCA_902630065.1 uncultured Pelagibacteraceae bacterium | reverse complement strand
TAAGCCAACTGCTAATGCTGAGTGAGCTAAAAGACCAAGTAAAGCATCACCGGGCAAATTAGTATTTTTTTCAAGTTTAACTAATATGATTGCTATTACTGATGAAATGATAAATATCGAAATTGCTATATTAATTTCGAATGCCAATGCCATTGTAACACCAAGTAATGCTGAATGTGCTAATGTATCTCCGAAATAAGATAATCTTCTCCAAACTACAAAGCAGCCCAAAGGACCTGTTACAAAAGCAACACCTATACCAGCAATTAAAGCTCTTATAAAAAAATCATCAAACATTTAATTTTTTTTTATATCTCCATCATTTGAATGAACATGATCATGCTTATGTTCATATATAGAAAGAGTTTGTGAAGCTTGTTCGCCAAATAACAGTTTATACTCATTATTCATTGCAACGTCTTTTGGTGTTCCTGAACAACATACGTGGCCGTTTAAACAAATAACATGATCTGTTGCTGTCATAACAGTATGCAAATCATGAGAAATTAATAAAATTCCACAATTTAATTTATCTGCTATTTCTTTTATTAATTTATACAATGCAATCTCCCCAGTAAAATCTACTCCTTGAACCGGCTCATCCAATACTAAAAGATCAGGTTTTTTTGAAACTGCTCTTGCAAGAAGCACTCTTTGAAATTCTCCACCAGATAAATTTCCTAAATTCTGGTTTTTAAGATGATCTGCACCCGTTAATTTTAAAGCTTCATTTATTTTTTCTTCATCGAGTTCATCTGTTAAAACCATAAAATCACTCACTTTAAGTGGCAATGTCCAGTCAATTGAAATCTTTTGAGGAACATATCCAATTTTATCAGTAAATTTTTCTACATTGCCTTCTATATTCTTATGAAGTCCTATCGCAATTTTTGCAGTAGTGCTTTTGCCAGAACCATTTGGCCCAATTAAGGTTACTATCTTTCCTCTTTCAACAATTAAAGAAACGCCTTTTACAAGCCATTTATTCCTTTGTTTTAATCCAACTTCAGTTAATTTTACTAATACATTGTTCTCAATTGTCATTTATTACCTTGACTTATTAATGTTATATTATTACACAATGTTATATTATAACAATTAACACTAAATTAAATTATGATAAACTTAAAAAAATCAACATTAATAATTACAATATTATCTTTTTTAGCTCTTTTTACATCAGCAAAAGCAGAAATAAAAGTTGTAGCTTCAATTAAGCCTATACACTCTTTAGCTAGCTATCTGATGGATGGAGTTGCTAAACCAGACCTAATAGTCGATGGATATTCTTCACCACATGGATTTGCGTTAAAACCATCCCATGCAAAGATGTTACAAGAAGCTGATCTTATTTTTTGGGTAGGTGAAGATCTAGAAAACTTCATGGAAAAACCATTAGATTCAATTGCAAAAAAAGCTGAAAAAATTGAATTAATGGAAATTAAAGGTCTTAATAAATTAAAATTCAGAGAACGAAATATTTTTGGTGATCACGATGACCATGACGACCACGGACATAAAAAAGATGGCCATAAGGAAGATGATCACGATGATCATGACCATAAAAAAAAAGATGGACATGACGATCATGACGATCACGACCACAAAAAAAAAGACGGTCATAAAGAAGACGACCACGATGATCATGACCATAAAAAGAAAGATGGGCATGACGATCATGATGACCATGGACATAAAAAGAAAGATGACCATGATGACCACGATGATCATGCAGGACATGAAGGTCACCACCACGGTGAGCATGACCCACATATTTGGTTAGATCCAATGAATGCTAAAGTTATATTAAATGAAATGGCAGAGCATTTAATTGAAAATGATGCTAAGAACGCATCAAAATATAAAAGCAATTTAAAGAAAGCACTAAAAGATATCGATAAACTTGTTAGTGACGTCTCTTCTGAATTGAATCAGAGTGTAGCATCAATTGTTTTCCATGATGCTTACCAATATTTTGAGAAAAGATTTAATGTTAATATATTAGGTGCTTTTACAGTCAATACAGATGTAATGCCAGGAGCAGAACAATTAGCAGAAATCAGAGAAATAATTGAGCATGATAAAGTAGCTTGTGTATTTTCTGAACCACAGTTTAATCCAAATATCATTAAAGCTGTAGCAAAAGATATGAATATTAAAACTGGTGTTGTAGACCCATTAGGAGCTACTTTGGATCCTGGAAAAGACTTATATTTTGATTTAATCAGAAATATGTCTAAATCTTTTAAAGGTTGTTAATTAAAAATTGAACTTTTGCCGTAAATAATATCTAATATTATTTATGGCAACCGTTCCTTTAAGTTTAGAAGAAATTTTTCATTTAGCTAAAAAAACATTAATAGCTAATGGATGTGATGAAGAAACAGCAGATACTTTATCTAGTTTAATCAAAAATGCTGAAAGAGATGGATCATTATCTCATGGTCTATTTAGATTACCCGCTTATGTATCTGGTTTAAAAAGTGGAAAAATTAATGGTAAGGCTAGACCAGTGATTTCAAAATTAACCCCTAGTGTTGTTAAAGTAGATGGGAAAAATAGTCTTGCCCCAATGGTTTTAAAATACGGAATACCAGAACTCGTAAAATCTGCAAAAGAAAATGGAGTTGCGGTTTTAGCAATTACTAATTCTCATCATATGGCTGCTATGTGGCCTGAGACAGAAGCAATAGCAGAGCAAGGGCTTGTTGCTTTTGCATGTACATCATACAAGCCAGCAGTTGCACCAGCAGGAGCAATTAAACCTTTATTTGGAACAAACCCAATTTCATTTGCTTGGCCAAGAAAAAATAAACCACCTGTAGTTTATGATATGGCTACCGCATCAATGGCGATGGGAGAAGTTCAAGTTGCAAAAAGGGAAGGGCACAAAGTTCCAATTGGAACCGGTTTAACTAAAGATGGAAAAGAAACAACAGATCCTGGTGAAATAGCAGATGGTGGAGTTTTGTTGCCATTTGGCGGCTATAAAGGCTCAGGAATAGCAATGATGGTTGAATTACTTGCTGGAGCTTTAGTTGGAGATAATTTTAGTTATGAGACGGCTGAGAAGGATACAGATGATGGTGGGCCACCAAG
>CACOTF010000017.1 GCA_902630065.1 uncultured Pelagibacteraceae bacterium | reverse complement strand
CCTCTTTTGTCAGAACCTCTGTATGTAGAAGCAGAAGCCCAAGCCGTAGAAACTAAATCGGAAACAGAGATCTTTGATTTTGAAAGCTTTGATTTTAAATCTCTTATATCTTTTGATTTAAGTTTATATTTTGGTTTATCTATAGGATCTTGCCAAATTAATTGTTCTTTTGGAACCTCGCTACCCAAATAACATGCTCTTGGTCCCATGTCTCTATGAGTAAGCTTAAACCAAGCTCTTGCAAATGCATCAGCAAATTCATCTGGATTTTGATAAAAATGTTTTGAAATTGGTCCATAACTTTTATCCATTCTCAAAGATAAATCAGTTGTTTGCATCATTGGAGGATGCATTTTACTTTTATCATGAGCATCAGGAACCATTTTAATTCTCTGACCATTCTTTTTTGGAGTCCATTGAAATGCTCCAGCAGGTCCTTTTGTCAATTCCCATTCATGGTTAAATAAACAATCAAAGTAACCCATATCCCATTGTGTTGGTGTTTGTGTCCATGCCCCTTCAATACCACTACTTATTGCGTGTACACCTTTTCCTGATTTGTAATTACTATTCCAACCAGTTGCTTGATCTTGAATTCTTGATGCTTCTGGATCAGGTCCTTTATGTGATTCAGGGGCAGCACCATGAGATTTTCCAAAAGTATGACCACCAGCAACTAATGCAACTGTTTCATAATCATTCATTGCCATTCGTCCAAATGTTTCTCTAATATCATGAGCTGCTTTCAATGGGTCTGGATTAAAATCTGGACCTTGTGGATTTACATAAATTAATCCCATGTGAGAAGCTCCCAATGGTTGTTCAAGATCTCTCTTTCCGCTGTATCTCTTAACACCCAACATTTCTTTTTCTGAGCCCCAGTAAATATCATCTTCTGGTTCCCAGATATCAGTTCTTCCACCTCCAAAACCGAATGTTTTAAAGCCCATTGACTCTAATGCTACATTTCCAACTAGTATAAATAAATCTGCCCAAGAAATTCTTTTTCCATATTTCTGTTTTATTGGCCACAAAAGTAATCTAGCTTTATCTAAATTAACATTATCAGGCCAAGCATTTAACGGTGCAAACCTTTGATTACCTGTTCCAGCTCCTCCTCTACCATCACCTGTTCTGTATGTACCTGCTGCGTGCCATGCTAATCTAATAAATAAAGGACCATAATGACCGTAATCTGCTGGCCACCAATCTTGTGAGTCTGTCATTAATTTGTTTAAATCTTTTTTGAGTGCTTTGTAGTTCAGTTTTTTAAATTCTTTAGAATAATTAAATTTTTTCTCCATTGGATTTGATAAATTCGAGTGCTGACTTAAAATTTTCAAATTCAAACTATTTGGCCAAAAATCTCTATTTGTTTGTCCTCTTCCAGCACTAAATTTTGCTGGTGTACCTGCACCCGTAAAAGGGCACTTACTTAATTCTGCTGATTTAAATGTTTTACTTTTATGAAATTCCGCACTCATTATTATTTATCTCCTTTAATATTATAATTATTCTAAAACCTTGTTTATAATTATTCTAAAGAAGATTGTCAATAAGTCAGAATATTTATGATGTAATTTTGAAAACCTAGTCTTCTAATTTAACTAAAACTTCAACTGATTTAATTTTTTTTCCAGGTATAGATTTTTGAATTTCTATTGGTCCTACATCCTCATTTTTAAGATCAATAAGCTTTTCTTCTTTAACATCGAAGAAGTGGTGATGATCTGTGACATTTGTATCAAAATAAGTTTGATTAGAATTAATAGGTATTTCTTTTAAATATCCTTTTTTATGAAATGCATGAACTGTATTGTAAACAGTTGCTAAAGAAACTTTCTCTCCAGTTTTATCTTTTATCAAATTGAATAAGTCGTTTATTGTGAAATGGAAAGTTTTATCTCTATTAAATAAAACCTCGCATATATTTATTCTTTGTTTAGTTGGTCTTAAACTAGAGTTTCTTAGTTTTTCAATAAATTCTTGTTTACTAGTCATTAGCAATTTAAAACTATTCTAAACTATTTGTATATTATAATGTACCTAAATCAAGTAATAAGATTACAAAATTATGAAAAAAAGTTCCTTTAATTACGACGAACTAATTGATTGCGCTAATGGTAAGTTATTTGGTCCAGGTAATGCAAAATTACCTTCTCCACCAATGCTAATGTTTGATAGAATTACAGAAATAACTGAGAGTGAGGGTTTTTATAAAAAAGGATCTATGAAAGCCGAACTTGATATTAAGGATAATTTGTGGTTCTTTGATTGTCATTTTAGAGAAGATCCAGTTATGCCAGGTTGTCTTGGTTTAGATGCTATGTGGCAGCTAGTTGGCTTTTTTCTTGGTTGGCTTGGAAATCCTGGAAGGGGTAGAGCATTAGGTGTAAGCACTGTAAAATTCACTGGTGAAGTTCTTAAAAATGTCAAAATGGCAACATATGAAATAGATATGAAAAGAATTCTTATTAAAGGAGAAACAACTGTAGGTCTTGCAAATGGAATATTGCTTGCTGATGGTAAAAAGATTTATAGTGCAGAAAATCTTAAGGTAGGATTGTTTAAATAATGAAAAGAGTAGTTGTAACAGGACTTGGTGTAGTTTCATGTTTGGGAAATAACCAAGATGAAGTTTATCAATCATTAGTTAATACAAAATCAGGAATAACATTTTCTGAGGAATACAAAGAGCATAATTTAAAAAGCCATGTTCATGGTAAACCTAATATTAAATTAGAAGATTATATTGATAGAAAAGTTATTAGGTTTATGGGTGCTGGATCTGCATATAATTATGTTGCGATGAGTGAAGCAGTTAAAGACTCTGGATTAGAAGAAAATGAGGTTAGTAATATTTCAACAGGTATGGTTATGGGATCTGGAGGACCATCAATTGAAAATGTGATTTTAGCATCAGATAAAACTAGAGAAAAAAATCCAAAAAAAATGGGTCCATTTATAGTTCCAAGAACTATGGCGAGTACTGCTTCTGCCACTCTAGCAGTTCCATTTAAAATAAAAGGCACTAATTACACAATAAGTTCTGCATGCGCGACGAGTGGTCATTGTATTGGTAATGCAATGGAACTTATTCAATTAGGAAAACAAAATATTATTTTTGCAGGAGGTAGTGATGAGGTTCACTTTGCTATGACTGCAATGTTTGATGCAATGACTGCGCTATCATCAAAATATAACGATACCCCTGAAAAAGCTTCAAGACCATATGATAAAACAAGAGATGGTTTTGTGATTGCTGGTGGAGGTGGAGTTCTTGTTTTAGAAGAATACGAACATGCCAAAGCAAGAGGTGCTAAAATATACGCAGAATTAACTGGATATGGAGCAACATCAGATGGATATGATATGGTTGCACCATCTGGTGAGGGAGCGGTGAGATGTATGAAAATGGCTCTAGCAACTTCAAAAAATAAAATTGACTATATTAATACTCACGGAACATCTACACCCGTAGGAGATATTACAGAATTAAAAGCAGTTGGTGAAGCTTTTCCAGACTATAAACCTAAGATAAGTTCTACAAAATCTTTGTCAGGTCATTCTTTAGGCGCAACTTCAGTTCATGAAGCAATTTACAGTTTGATAATGATGAAAAATAATTTTATTTCAGCTTCAGCAAATATTTCCGAAATGGATGATGAAGCAAAAAATTATCCAATTGTTACAAAAGTCGAAAAAGATATAAATTTAAACGCAATTATGTCTAACAGCTTTGGTTTTGGTGGAACCAATGCAACATTAGTGTTTGAGAAAGTTTAGATCTATGAGTTTAATGAAGGGAAAAAAAGGTCTTATCATGGGTGTTGCCAATGAAAGGTCAATTGCATGGGGTATATCGCAAAAATTAGCAGAAGCTGGAGCAGAGTTGGCTTTTACATATTTGGGTGATGCTTTAAAAAAAAGAGTTGTTCCACTTGCAGAAAAACTAAATTCAAATGTAACATTTAGCTGTGATGTAGAAAAAAAAGAAGAAGTTGTAAAACTTTTTGAAGATGTAAAAAGTCAATGGGGAGAAATTGATTTTGTTGTGCATGCAATTGCATTTTCAGATAAATCCGAGTTATCAGGAGAATATTTAAATACAACTAGAGAAAACTTTTTAAGAAGTATGTTGATATCTTGTTTTTCATTTACTGAAGTTGCTAGAGAGGCATCTAAAATAATGAAGCAAGGTGGTAGTATGATTACTTTGAGTTATGAAGCAAATAAAGCCATACCCAATTATAATGTAATGGGAGTGTGTAAAGCTGCACTAGAATCTAGTGTTAAATATCTTGCGAGGGATCTAGGAGCAAAGAATATTAGAGTTAATGCAATTAGTGCGGGACCAATTAAAACTCTAGCAGCTTCTGCTATTGGGGATGCTAAATTTCTTTACAAGTGGAATGCCGATCATTCATTTTTGAAAAGAAATGTTGATAATCTTGATGTTGGAAATTCAGCATTATATCTTTTAAGTGATATGGCTGGTGGTGTTACTGGTGAAATTCATTATGTAGATGCTGGTTACAATAAAGTTGGAATGCCAGATCCAAAAAACATAAGCGATACTTAAAATATTTATTTAGTGCCTAAAATTAAAAAAATTATTGTATGCCTTTTTTTAATTTTTTGTGTTTTTGAAAACGTAAATTCTAAAAGCTATAAAATTGGAGATAAAATCTCAGGTGAAATGGAGTTTTATAAAAAATATAAATTTGAATTACCCTCTGGAACGTGGATAGTAGCTGACAGGTTTAGATATAGCTACTATGGTGCAACAGCAAAAGGTTATCATCTTTTAAAAATTAAAGAAAAAAAAGCCATTCAAGGTTTCTCGATAGCAGAATTAGACATTGGTGCAAGATTTCAAAGTGCTTTTAACGATGCACTACATGTAATTATGTTTAAAAATGAATATGATGGATGTTATGAAAGACCTGAATATTATATTATGAAATATTTTAAAAAAGGCTCATCACATAATTGTTTTTGGATAATGCATTTAGATGTATTTAAAGAACTAAATGATCCTGATGATCCAGAATTGAGAGGTGTGAATGCTCAATATAAAGCGTGGTTAAGAGACAATAAAATAGAATTACCAAAAATCGCAATTGGAAGCTCACATAGTTATTTCTCTAGACTTACAGGAGGTAAATGGTTTGTAATTGATCATTACTTTGATCCTGAAGTATTAGGGGCTCCAAAAAGTAAATTTATAAATGAAGATAGATCAGAATATCACAAATATAATATTAATAATTATCCAGATCACAAAAAAGTAATGGACAAAGTAGTATCTTTAGGTGCTAAAAGACACAAACAGTTTGAGTTAGAAGTTAGAGCAAAAGAACATCATAAACTAAATTTAAGTTCTTATATAGATGATCAAACTAATAAA
>CACOTF010000016.1 GCA_902630065.1 uncultured Pelagibacteraceae bacterium | reverse complement strand
ATTGTGATTTATGATAATTCTGATGTTTTAAGTGCTTGTAGAGTATGGTTTAATTTAATTTACTTTGGCCATGATAAAAAAAAAGTACATATTTTAGATGGAGGTTTTAATAAATGGAAAAGAGAGAAAAGAGTAACTTCTGCTAATAATATAATTACTCAAACAACTAACTATAAAGCAAAAGAAAATAATGAAATGGTTAAGAGTAAAGATCAGATTGACATAAATATAATTAAAAAAAAATTTGATTTAGTTGATGCGAGAAGCAAAGATCGTTTTATTGGTATAACTCCAGACCCAAGAAAAAATGTAAGAAGTGGTTCAATACCTAATTCAATTTGCTTACCGTTTAAAACCCTTATCAATGACGATTTTACTTTTAAAAGTAAATCTGAAATTTCTTCTTATTTTAAAGATTTATCTTTAAATGACCCAGTAAATGTAGTGTTTTCGTGCGGTTCTGGGATCACAGCATGTGTTTTGGCACTTGCATATTCTCAAGTAAATCATAAGTATCTTCCAGTCATTTATGATGGTTCGTGGGCTGAATATGGTAAAATATAAAATATGAAAAGATCAACAAAAATTACAAGCATAATAATAATTTTCTTTTTAATTATAGCTACAGTGATTGTTGGTAGAACAATGATTGGAAATCATTTTAAGAAGAAATTTAGTAAAAGACCACCTCCAGGAATAATTGTTACTGCAGCTGAAAATAGAGTTTTTGAAAATTTAATAAGCACATACGGAACAGCAAGACCTTTTAAAACACAATCTTATAAAATTGAGAAGTATGAAATACTTAAACCTATCAACTTTAATCAAAAAGTAAAAAAAGGTGATGTAATTGCAGAACTTAAAAATAGAAAAATTACTGCTCAGTTTGATGGAACAATTGGAAAAAGAGAATTTTCAGAAGACATCGAAGTTTCAAAATCTTCAATCTTAGTTAATCTCGAAAATACCAGTATTATCTATTGTGATGTAGATATACCTGAAATGTTTGTACCATTTATTAAGGTTGGTTTACCTGTTGATATAAAATTTTCTGGATACAAAGATAAAACATATAAAGGTCAAGTTGACTCGTTAGCTAGTCGAATTAGTGAGGATACTAGATCATTACCAACAAGGATAAAAATGGACAATACATCTGGTGAAATTTTGCCTGGCTCATTTTTAGAAATTTCAATAAAATATGATACAAGAGAAAGCTTAAGTATCCCAGATACCAGCACAATAGTGGAAGGTGATAATATATTTATCTACAAAGTTGACGAAAAAAATAAAGTATTAAAAACAAATATTGATACCGGCGATAGATACCTGGGTTTTGTTGAAGTTTTAAACGGTCTAAAAGTTGGTGACAAAGTTGTTGCTGAGGGTACAAAAAAAGTTAGACCAAATTTAATAATAAGACCTATAAAAAAGGGTGCTAAAGTAGCTAATCAAAACAAATCTGGTTGGGGTGGAAAAAAGAAAAAAGATACTAAAGAAAACAAGAATGGTATGTTTGCGTGGTTACAAAAATTAAATATATTTAAAAAGTCTGACTCTCAAAAACAAGAAAATAAAAAATAATTAATACATGTATATAACTGAAGTTAGTATTAAAAGACCTGTCGTTGCATGGGTAATGTCAATGATACTAATTATTTTTGGAATTTTTGTGTTTTGGGAATTACCTGTTAGAGAATTACCAGATGGCATTCAGCCTCCTGTGGTACAGGTCCAAACCGATTATAAATCTGCTTCAGCTGAAATTGTTGATGAAGAGATAACACAAAAAATAGAAGATGTTATAGGAGGAGCGGAAGGAATTAAGAACATTGATTCTAGTTCGCTTAATGGAAGAAGTAGAATAAATATTTATTTTAATACAGATATAGATTTAGATGATGCAGCAAATGACATAAGAGAAAGAGTATCAAGAGTTGCGGACAATTTGCCAGATCAAGCAAACCCACCTCAAATTTTGAAACAAGCAGCTGGTTTTACAACTACAATGTGGGTTGCGCTATCGTCACCAACTTGGAATGATTTAGATTTGGGTGATTATGCAGAAAGATATCTTATAGATGCCTTTTCGAGTGTACCAAATGTTGGTAGAATTTTAGTCGGTGGATTAAGAGAGCTAAGTGTTAGAGTTTGGGTAGATCCTATCAAATTAGCAGCCAATAATCTTACTATTCAAGAAGTCGAGAGAGCATTAAGAAATGAAAATATCAATATTCCTGCTGGAACTTTAGAAGCTAGTAACAAAGATTTAACACTAAATATTGATAAATCTTACTCTAATATTGAAACTATCAAACAACTTCCTTTAAAAAAGAATAAAGAAAAAGTTACTACTCTTTCTGATGTAGCAAATGTAGAGTTTGGTCCCGTTTCTGAGAAAACTTTATTTAAGGCTCAAAGAAAAAATGCGACCAATTTAAAAACAGTTGGAATTGGAATATATGCAAAAAGTGGAGCATCAACTGTTGAGCTTTCAAAACAAATAAAACAAAAAATTAATATTTTAAATAGTTCTCTTCCAGAAGGACTAAAGCTAGAAATAGCATTTAATAGAGCAACTTATGTAGGAACTGCAATACAGGAAGTTTATAAAAGTTTAATTATTGCTTTTATTTTGGTTGTAGTAATAATTTACTTGTTCTTAGGAAACCTAAAAGCTGTAATAGTACCAGCCGTTGCATTGCCAGTTAGTTTAATAGGATCCTTTTTAGGTTTATATATTTTTGACCTTTCGATTAATATTTTTGTACTCTTAAGCTTTATTTTGGCGATAGGAATAATTACGGATGATTCTGTGATTATGACTGATGCAATTTATACTAGAATAGAAAGAGGAGAAACGCCACTTGTAGCTGCTTATAAAGGTTCTAGACAAATAACATTTGCGATAATTGCAACAACTTTAATTTTAGTTGCAGTCTTTTTACCTTTAATTTTTATTAAGGGTATAGCTGGAACCTTGTTTAAGGAAACAGCAATAGCACTATCCTTCTCGATAGTTGTTTCCTCATTTGTGGCTCTAACACTTTCACCAATGTTAGGAAGTAAGTTTTTAAATAAAAAAGAAAAAATTAATTTTTTTGTAAAAAAATTTAATAGTGGATTTAAATCTTTTACAGAGTTTTATACTGATACTTTAAAATATTGGATTAATAAGCAGAAAACAATCTCGATATTTATAATTTTATTAATTGCAGCATCTGTTTATTTATTTAATTTCACAAAAAAAGAGTTGATACCATTAGAAGATAGAGGAGCTTATTTAATAATAGGTTCCACAGACGAAGGAAGCTCATTTGAATATACTCAGGAAAAAGCTCAAATAATTGAGGGAAGAATATTAAAACTACTACAAGCAGAAGATAGCCCTTATCAAAGATTAATTATGAGGGTCCCAGGATTTGGTAAATCTGCAACCTCTTATAACTCTTTCATTATAATTGCGCTATTGGACGAATGGAAAAATAGAGAAAAAAGCACACAAGTTGTCTTAAGAGAAGCTATTGGTCAAGTTGTTAGTGTGCCTGAAACATTTGCATTTCCAATATCACCGCAATCCATAAGGGTTTCTAGCTATAATAAACCAGTTCAAATGGTGATTTATGGGACAAGTTATGAAGAGTTAGAGCAAATTCAAAAACAAATTCTAGGAGAACTAAGAAGAAATAGAAACATGTTTAGAATCGAAAGTGATTACACAAAAAATAAACCTGAAGTAAAATTAATTACTAACAAAAATAGAGCAAATGATTTAGGAGTTTCAATTGAAAATATAGGAAGAACACTTGAAACATTATATGGCGGAAAGGATGTAACAACATTTAACAAAGAGGGAAGAGAATACCCCATAATTCTTCAACAATATTTAGCAGATAGACGAGATAAAGATGGTTTATCAAAGATTTTTGTAAGATCTGAAACTACCGGAAAATTAGTATCAGTTGCAAGTTTGGTAGAATTTGAAGAAAAAGGAACTGCTGAATCATTACCTAGATATAATAGACAACGTGCAGTAACTATATCAGCAGCTTTATCTGAAGAATATACATTATCTGAGGCCATAAAATATTTAGAAGGAGTAATGTTGCGAGTTGCTCCTCAAAATCAAATAACTTGGAAAGGTAAGTCCGAGGAACTAAAAGAGACTAGTAACGAAATATTTCTTATTTTCGCTTTAGCATTAATAACTGCATATTTAGTTATGGCTGCTACTTTTAATTCGTTTGTCCATCCTTTTATTATTATATTGACTGTTCCTCTTGCAGTTTTTGGAGGCCTTGTATTCATTTTATTTCTAAATAGTTCGATAAATATATTTTCACAAATCGCCTTGATTATATTAATCGGTATATCCACTAAAAATAGTATTCTTATCGTTGACTACACTAATCAAATTCGAACCACTGGCGCAAATATTGAGGAAGCATTGATGGAAGCTTGTAAATTAAGAATAAGACCAATCATAATGACTTCGTTAAGTACCATGATTGCAATGCTACCTCTTATAGTAGGTAACATAGGCCCAGGTGCAGGAGAAGCTTCAAGATTAGCAGTTGGATCAACAATCTTTGGCGGAATGATTATTTCTACATTCTTTACATTATATGTAACACCAACTATGTATTTAACATTAGCAAAGAATACCAAGAGAATAGATGCAGTAGATCTGGAGCTAGAAAAACAGCTGATTAAAAAATAATATATTTTCTAGTAGTCAAAGATTTACTACATTTATTAAGCTGCTTCTTGAATTTATTTGAATAACCCTCTACTTTTTTTGCCAATACTATAACTTTCTGATTGTTTTTATAATTTTTATAATTTCCCCAGCCTTCATGATAAGCAATATATTGTCTAAAAGCGTCTTTTTTTGAAACCTTTAAAATTTTTTCCGTTTTGTTTGTATACCAGCCAATAAAATCAACACTATCTTTAAATCTAGATCTTAAAGCATATTTATTTCCAGTCTCATCTTTATATTGTTTCCAAGTACCTTTAATAGCTTGTGAGTATCCAAATGAACTTGAAGGTCTTTTATAAGGTATAACTTTAAATAATTTTTGACGTGCAGGCTTAGCGAGCCAGTCAAAATCAGATTCCATTTTTATTATTGCTAATTGTAAGTTAATTGGTGTTCCCCACTTTTTTTCAGTTTTTTTCGCGTGTTTATACCAAAGATATCTCTCAGAAAATATTGAACAGCCATCTGCTGTATTTTGTGGTATCGATGAGCAAGCAGTTAAAAATAATAGACCAAAAAATAAAAAATACTTTCTAAAAAGAATCACAGTTTAATATAAATTATCTATTATTTTTTCTCCATATCCATGGATAATCAAATTCCATACTCCATAAACCTAACTTATTGTTTTTTGCATAAATTTGATCTTTAGAATATTTTTTTTTCGAATATTTTGGATAGTCGAAGGCTAATCCATTTCTTACCATGTAAGCTGAAACACTTTCATTATTGATAAAACACTCACCTAAATACCTACCAAAATAGTCCTTTTGTGGCTCGATTAGACATTTTAATTTTTTATTTATAATTTTTTCTGAAAGAGAATTTTTTGAAATTTTTCCACAATTAATTTTTTTTTTATTTTTTAGGCAAAACTGTTGCTTCCCTTTAAATTTAGTTTCTGGAGCATCTATACCTGAAAAACGAATTTTTTTATTATCTAATAAAATTGTATCACCATCAATTATTTTAATCTTATCTGAAATTAGGATTGTTTCTGATAGTAAGTAATTCGTTGCTACAAATGTAAATAAAAATAGAAAACTAACTAACTTCAGTAGTTGCTTTTTCATTGCATTCTTGCATTTTTTTTCTAATTTGATCTTCGGATATATTTTTATCTTTTAAATCTTCATAAAGCTTTCTATACACATCTTCATCACCTGCCTCAGCAAAATCTGCTTTAATTACATCTTGAATATATTGATTTTTTTTTTCCTCATCATATCCGAGAATTTGTGAGGCCCACTCTCCTAAATATTTATTTTTTCTTGCATTAATTTTAAATTGTTTTTCCTCATCATGAGCAAATTTTTTTTCAAAACCTTTTTTTCTTTCATCGAATGAACTCATTGTAATCTACCTTTATAAATTATTTTAAAAACAAAAAACGATATAAATACACCTATTATATTACCAAACAAATCGCCTAATTCAAATCCTCTTTCTGGAATTATTAAGTGCATAATTTCTAAAACAATAGAAATACAAATAAGATAAATAAATATATTTTTTAATTTATGTTTAAAAACAATTAATCCTAGAATTGATATAATAAAGAAAACATAAACGTGATTTGAAGATACTAAAAAATCTCTTGTTAATTGTGGTTGAATTTTACAATCACTATAAATAAAACATCCAAAAATACTACCGGGATATAAGTAAAAAATAAATAAAACTACGTTAGACAGATAAAAAAACTGCTTTAAGTAATTCATAGTTAATCTATATTAAATTTTCACAAATGAGTCACTTAATACTTGTTAGACATGGTCAAAGCGAATGGAATTTAGAAAATAAATTTACAGGATGGGTTGACGTTGAGCTCGCACCACAAGGTAAATTAGAAGCTTGTAAAGCTGGCGAATTCATAAAAAAATTAAATTTAGAAATAAAACATTTTTATACTTCTTATCAAATAAGATCTATTGATACTTTAAAACTCATTTTAAATACAATTAGAGTAAAACCAAATAATATAATTAAGGCTTGGCAATTAAATGAAAGACACTACGGATCACTTACAGGATTAAATAAAGATGAAATGAAAAAAAAGCTAGGAGAAGATGAAGTTCACAAATTCAGAAGATCTTGGGATAATCCACCAAAACCTTTAAATATAAATAGTCCATACCATCCAAAAAATATAAGTATTTACAATGATATACCCCGTAACCTAATTCCAGATACAGAGTCTCTTAAAGATACTTATGAAAGAGTTGTGCCCTATTTTGTAGAAAATGTAGAGAAAAATTTGCAGGATAATATAATTATATCTGCTCATGGTAATTCTATTAGATCACTTTTAAAATATTTATTTAAAATTGATGACAATGAAATTTCTAAACTTGAAATACCAACAGGAAATCCCCTACTTTTGAAATTTGAAAAAAAGAGTATAAAAGAAGCTAAATACCTAGATCAGAGTAGATCTAGGGATTTAATTAAAT
>CACOTF010000015.1 GCA_902630065.1 uncultured Pelagibacteraceae bacterium | reverse complement strand
TCTACCTGGCTCACATATAATTTCTGGTAGTTTTTCTAATTTTAAATTATTTAATGAATTTTTTATTTCTTCAAAATAAGAGTCTAATGATTGAGGAACCAAGTCAGGATAGATTGTTGGAAATCCTCCGCCTATATTTATAACATCTGGAACTATTTTTGTTTTTTTTATTATATATTTAATTTCGTTAATCCCTTTTGAATAGGATATTGGATGCATACATTGTGAACCCACATGAAAACTTAATCCTATTTTTTTCGCATACTGTTTAGTTAATCTATAAAGTCCTATTGCTTCAGAAGTTTGTGCGCCAAATTTTTTAGATAAATCTATTTCTGCATGTTCATTAGAAACTGCAACTCTTACAAATAACTCCAAATCCTTAGCTTGATTAGTGCTATTAAGAATTTTTATTAATTCATCTTTTGTATCTATTGAAAAAGTCTTAATATTATATTTAAAATAAGCTTCACTTATACTTTCTTTGCTTTTTACAGTATGCATATAGGAGCATTTTGCATCTGGGCTAACACTTCTAATTGACTCAACTTCTTTAATTGAAGCGATATCAAAATCATTAATTCCACTTTCCACAATAGTTTTTAATACTAATGGATGCGGGTTAGTTTTAACTGCATATAAGATTTTACCAGGAAATTTATTCTGAAAAAATTTAGAAGCTAAGTTTATAGAATTTCTTCTAATACAATAAACTGGTTCTGTTGGTTTCAGTTGATTAACTAATGTATCAACTGATTTAAATTTTTGCATTTAAAGCTCCAAAAAAAATTTAACAAAAAAAACCGGCATAACTACTATGCAAGTTTATATAAAACGAGCATTTATGCTGAAAATGAGCCAATGTAAAGTAAAAATGTACCCTTGAAATAATTTAGAATGTTTCCATATAAGGTTTATGCCTGAGGCAGAAGTATTAAAAAAAATAACAGAATTTGAGGATAAATCTCTACTTATAGTAGATGATGATAACCCTTTTAGAGAAAGACTAGCTCGAGCAATGGAGAAAAAGGGCTTTTCTGTTTCACAAGCAGAGGGTGTAAAAATTGGAATAGAATCTGTCAAATCAAAAAAACCTGCTTTTGCAGTTGTTGATTTGAGACTAAACGATGGAAACGGCCTAGAGGTTGTAAAAGAAATCCAGAAAAATAACTCAGAGAGTAGAATAGTGATGCTTACTGGTTATGGAAATATACCAACTGCAGTTGCAGCCATTAAAGAGGGTGCAATTGATTATCTAGCTAAACCAGCAGATGCAGATGATGTAGAAAAAGCACTTTTAGCTGATCCAAATAAAAAAGCTGCTCCACCTGAAAATCCAATGTCTGCAGATAGAGTTAAATGGGAACATATTCACAGAGTTTTTGAATTATGTAACAGAAATGTATCTGAGACTGCAAGAAGACTTAAAATGCATCGAAGAACTCTTCAAAGAATTCTTTCAAAAAGATCTCCAAGATAATTTTAAATATATTTTCTAAATTTAATAATTTTATTAACTAACGCTGTTAGCAATAATATCTTAAATAATTCAGCATAAAGAAATGGATAAACACCTAATTCTAATATTGGTTTATCCCAACCGATCAAGTTTCCAAGCCACAAAATACCCAAAATATATATTACTGAAGTTGCAATTATAATTTTTAAAAAATTTAATATATGATTTTTATCGTATGTAAATATGCCTGCTACGAGACATGCAAATATAAAGCCTATTAAATATCCCATTGTAGGGCCAACAAAATAAGCTAATCCTATTCCTTTTTCTGGTGAGTTAGAAAATACTGGTAATCCCATAATTCCTTCTATCAAATAAAAAACTACCGAAAGTACTCCGACTTTATATCCAAAGGAAATTCCTAAAAACAAAACTACAAATGTTTGCATAGTCATTGGAACTGGATAAAAAGGTATTTTAATTTTTGCAGATATTGTCAATAAAATAGAACCTATTAATGCAAGTATTATGATTTTGATTATTTTACTATTAGAAATCGAATTAACTAATTCCATCGGGCTTAAATTACTATTTTAATAAAGTTTAATCCACTAATATTTATTAACAGGATGTTTTATTCTTACTAAAATACACCAATTTATTATAAATTAAATTATGGGTAAAATTAAAAAAACAGATCATTTCTATCTTATTGATGGGTCTGGATACATATTTAGAGCCTATTATGCATTGCCACCATTAACACGAAAAAGTGACGGTTTGCCAGTAGGAGCAGTAAGCGGATTTTGTAACATGCTGTTTAAATTATTAGAGGACTCTAAATCCAGTGAAAATTTAGAAAAACCAACACATTTTGCAGTAATCTTTGACTCTGCAAGAAAGAATTTCCGAAACGAAATATATTCAGATTATAAAGGAAATAGGTCTGATGCTCCTGACGATTTAATTCCGCAATTCGATTATATTAGAAAGTCAGTATTAGCATTTAATTTACCATCTATAGAGATGTTAAATTACGAGGCTGATGATTTGATAGCCACATATGTAGAGCAAATATTAAAAGAAGGTGCTAAGGTTACAATTGTATCATCTGACAAAGATTTAATGCAACTTTTCAAAAAAAAGGTTCGTATATACGATCCAATGAAGAATAAATTTATATCTAATGACGATGTGATCAATAAATTTGGGGTTGGTCCGGAAAAAGTAATTGATGTCCAATCACTAGCAGGGGATAGTACAGATAATGTACCTGGAGTTCCAGGTATCGGTGTAAAAACAGCAGCAGAATTAATTAAGGAATATGGAAATTTAGAAAACCTTCTTAAAAACGCAAATAAAATAAAACAGAATAAAAGAAGAGAAACACTTTTAGAAAATAAAGATAAGGCTCTTATAAGTAAAAAACTGGTCACATTAAAAAATGATGTTCCAGTGAAAGACAAATTAACTGACTTTGCCCTAAAAAAAGTAGATGTAGACAAGCTATACAATTTTTTGAGAGAAATGGAATTTAATAGATTATTGAGTTCAGCAATTTCGACATATGGTCAATCTAAATTTAGTGATGAAATAGAAGTAAAAAAAGAAACATCTAAAATATCAAAAGATAAATATGTTTTGATTAAAAATTTATCTGAAATAAAAGATTGGATGCAAGAAGCTGAAGAAGCTGGTGAATTTTCTATTGATACTGAAACAGACTCTCTTGACCCACATCAGGCAAATTTAGTTGGTATCTCAATTTCTAGCAAAATAGGTAAAGCTTGTTACATTCCAACAGGTCATATTGATAAAAATAATCTAAATGAAAAAGATGTTTTGAGAATTTTAAAACCATATTTAGAGGATAAAAGTTTAAAAAAAATTGGGCAAAATATTAAATTCGATTACATAATATTTCGTAAAAGAGATATAGATATTCAAAGCATGGAAGATACAATGTTGATGTCATATGTTTTAGATGCCGGAAAAAATAGACATAACATGGATACCCTTTCAGATATTCATCTAGGTCACAAAACAATTAAATATAAAGATCTCGTTGGATCTGGAAAAAAAGAAATTAAATTCAGTCAAGTAGAGTTAAATATTGCAAAAGATTATGCGGCAGAAGATGCCGATATAACTTACCGTTTATATAAAATATTTCTGAAATCGCTTAAATCAGAAAAATTACTAAATATTTATGAAATTTTCGAAAAACCTTTAATTAAAATTTTAGCATCAATGGAAATCAATGGGATTAAATTGGATAATAATTTTCTTAAAAAATTATCTGTTAAGTTTGAAAAAAAACTTCAAGATTTAGAGAAACAAATTTTTAAAATTTCAAAAAAAAAATTTAATATTGCATCGACTAAACAGTTGGGTGAAATAATGTATAATGACCTTAAAATTGCATCATTAAAAAAGACTAAAAAAGGGAGTTTTGCAACTGGTGCAGCAGTTCTAGAGGATTTAGCTTACAAAGGGAATGAGTTTCCTAAATTGGTTTTAGAATGGAGGCAATCTAGTAAATTGAAAAATACGTATTCAGATTCTTTGCCAGAGCATTTAAATCCCAATACAAAAAGAGTGCATACATCTTTTCTTTTAGCAGCAACTACAACAGGTAGACTTGCATCTAGCGATCCAAATTTACAAAATATTCCTATTAAAACTGAGGAGGGCAAAGATATTCGTAAAGCCTTCATATCAGAAAAAAATAAAAAACTTATATCAGCAGACTATAATCAGATCGAAATGAGAATTTTGGCTGATCTAGCTGATGTTAAAGAACTAAAAAAAGCTTTTAAAAATAATGAGGATATTCACTCATTAACTGCTAGCCAGGTTTTTGGTGCAGACATAAAAAAAATTGATGCTGATATGAGGAGAAAAGCGAAAGCTATTAATTTTGGAATAATTTATGGAATATCTCAATATGGTTTGGCCAAACAAATTGGTGTATCAAACAATGAAGCCGAAGAATTTCTAAATTCATATTTTATTAAATTTCCAGAAATTAAAGAATACATGAATAACACAATTAAATTCTGTAGAAAAAGTGGATATGTAAGAAATATTTTTGGTCGAAAAACTCATATTCCTGGAATCAATGACAAAAATTTTAATGTTAGAAATTTTCAAGAAAGGGCAGCTATAAATGCACCTATTCAAGGATCTGCATCAGAAATAATGCGACTTGCTATGATTAGAATCAATGATGAGCATGATACTAAAAAAACAAATGAATTTAATATGTTGCTTCAAATTCATGATGAATTGATTTTTGAGGTAATTGATAATGGTACTAAATCTGCTTCGAAGAAAATTAAAGATATTATGACAAGTGTTAAAGATAGTGATTTGCATTCATTTTCAATACCATTATCGGTAGATATAAATATAGGTGATAATTGGGGAGAGCTTCATTAATAAACATTTAATTGCCCAATTTTAAACATTTTAGTATTTTTATAGTTAAACATGAAACAAACAATTGCTCTTGTTGATGATGATAGAAACATATTAACTAGTTTAAGTATTGCTCTAGAGAAAGAAGGTTTTAATATTCAAACTTATTTGGATGGAGAAAGTGCCTTAATAGGTTTGTCAAGAAATCCCCCAGATCTTGCAGTTATAGATATTAAAATGCCAAGAATGGATGGAGAAGAATTGTTAAAAAAATTGAGAAAAAAAACATCTATGCCCGTTATTTTTTTAACTTCAAAAGATGAAGAGGTGGATGAACTTTTAGGATTAAAACTAGGGGCAGATGATTTTGTAAAAAAATCAGGTGGCTTTTCAACTAAAGTTCTTATTGAAAGAATTCGTGTCCAACTTAGAAAAAAAGATAATAATTTAGAGGATAATAGAAATATAATTTCACATGGAAAATTAAAACTTGACCCCTCACAGCTAGAGTGCGAATGGGATGGCAAGCAATTACCAGATAAATTAACAACAACAGAATTCTTAATTGTAAAAGAATTAGCAAAAAGACCTGGAATTATTAAAGAAAGATCTCAATTAATGGATGTTGCTTACAGAGAAGACACAGATATTGAAGATAGAACAATAGACAGTCACGTAAAAAGGATTAGAAAAAAGTTTAAAAAAGTAGATAATAACTTTTCAGCGATAGAAACCAGATATGGTAGTGGTTATCGTTGGAATGTTAAATAATGGCTACTTTAAAATCTAATAATCAATCAATTTTAAAAAAATTCTTAGTTATCAACTTTATTGTTTTTTTAGTGATAGGTGTATTAACTTTATTTTATCTTAACACGGTAAAACCTACACTCATTAAAAATAAAACTGCCTCGCACATAAAAATTATTGATAATACAACAGAAAATATTGATCGTTTAAAAATAAATTTCTCAACTGAAGATATTAGAGAGTTTCTGTTTTCCACTAAATTTTTATTTCAAAGTATAGATAGAGTACAGATATTTGATAGTGAATTTAATTTATTAGGAGATACCGACACATTAGACTTAGATCCAAATGCTTTCTCACGAAGTCTAAACATAATTGAAATGAGTGACTTAAATAATCAAAGTATTCAAAACAAGAATTTGGAAGAGAGCAATAAAAGCTTTGAAGGTAAAGAAATATTTGAAGATTTAAAAAAGTATTCATATTCATCAGATTATGGAAAACCGTTAACTTATTCTAAAGAAAACTATGATCAATTTTTATTAGTAACTGTTAAAAATGTAGTTAGTAAAAACAAAACAATAGGCTATTTAGCTATTACTGAAAATGCCAATGAAATAAAGGTCGCGATAGAAGAAAGAAGAAATTTTATAATCAGAACTGCTTTGCTTGTTGCATTAGTAATTTTAATTTTTTCATATGTATTAAATAGATACTTCTTAAAACCAATTAAAAATTTGGTTCAATATACAAATATTATAAAAAACAAAAGTAAGGAAAAGACCAATATTGGAAATATA
This sequence comes from uncultured Pelagibacteraceae bacterium, assembly GCA_902630065.1. Lineage (GTDB taxonomy): Bacteria > Pseudomonadota > Alphaproteobacteria > Pelagibacterales > Pelagibacteraceae > Pelagibacter. Next base: position 2,782 of record CACOTF010000015.1, on the reverse strand, counting down.
AAAAAAAGGAATGACGAATTGGGAAAATTATCAAATTCTCTTGACGAAATGACTAATGAATTAAATAAAAGAATTACTACAGCAGAAAATTATTCAACAGATCTTTTGCATGAAATCAGAAATCCTTTGGCATCTCTAAAAAGTGCCTCTGAGATAATTTCTGAAACAAATGATAAGTCTCAAAGAAACAAATTAATTAATATAGTATCACATGACGTAGAGAGAATTGAAAGATTAATAACTGATTACTCTCAAATGCTAAGAGATGAGGCTGCAATTTCCTCTGAGAAAATGCAAAAATTAAATTTAAAAGAGATTGCTCAATCTGTTGTTGATGATTTTAACAGTATATATGAAACAAAGCAATCGATTGGAATTAAATTGAAATCTAATGGAATTAAAAATTATAGTATCTTAGGGATAGAAAATAGAATTGAGCAAATTATTGCAAACTTACTAGAAAACTCAATTTCTTTTAGTGAAAATAATCAAGAAATTACTGTTGAAATATCAAAAGATAAGAATGACAAAATTAAATTAGTGGTAGTTGATCAGGGATCTGGATTTAGTGAAAAGGATACAAATAAGATATTTAATAGATTTTATAGTAACAGACCTGAAAACTTTGGAGAACATTCGGGTTTGGGATTAAATATTGTCAAAAATTTAGTTGAAATTCATGGTGGTGAAATCAACGCATCTAATAATAAAGATAAAGGGGCAAGAATTGAAATAATTTTCCCAGAAGCATAAATCTTTGTTGATATATTAAGTGAAATTGTTAAAAGCCTCTTTCTATGGAAGATTTTAAAGTAAAAGATATATCCCAAGCAGAATTTGGAAGAAAAGAAATTTCACTGGCTGAAACTGAAATGCCAGGATTAATGGCTCTTAGAGAAGAATATAAGGGTAAAAAACCTTTAAATGGAGCTCGAATCGTCGGCTGTCTACATATGACAATACAAACAGCTGTCTTGATAGAAACTTTAGTTGAGCTTGGAGCCGAAGTAAGATGGTCCTCATGTAATATTTTTTCAACACAAGACCATGCAGCAGCAGCAATTGCAAAAGCTGGCATTCCTGTATTTGCTTGGAAAGGCGAAACGGAAGAAGAATATTGGTGGTGTGTAAAGCAAACTATTGAAGGAAAAGATGGCTGGAAACCAAATATGATACTTGATGATGGTGGCGATCTTACAGCATTGATGCACAAAGATTATAAAGAATTATTAAATGATGTTAAAGGTTTATCAGAAGAGACAACTACAGGAGTTTTAGCATTAAAAAAAATGGAAAGTGAAGGCAATTTACTTGTCCCAGCGATAAATGTTAATGACTCAGTAACAAAATCTAAGTTCGACAATTTATATGGTTGCAGAGAAAGTTTAGTTGATGGAATTAAAAGAGCTACTGATGTCATGATGTCAGGTAAGGTAGCTATTGTAGCTGGATTTGGAGATGTTGGAAAGGGTAGCGCTGCTTCTCTTCGTCAAAGCGGTGCAAGAGTTATGGTTACAGAAACAGACCCAATTTGTGCTCTGCAAGCTGCAATGGAAGGTTATGAAGTAGTTTTAATGGATGAGATGATAAAAGAAGCCGACATTGTTGTTACAGCAACAGGAAATAAAGATATTGTGACAGCTGATCATATGAGAGAAATGAAAGATAGAGCAATTCTATGTAATATTGGTCACTTTGATAATGAGATCCAAGTAGATGCTCTTAAAAATTATAAATGGGATGAAATAAAACCACAAGTTCACGAAATTACATTGCCGGATGGAAAAAGAATTATTTTATTAGCAGAAGGTAGATTAGTTAATCTTGGATGTGCAACAGGACACCCAAGTTTTGTAATGAGTGCTTCTTTTACAAATCAAGTAACAGCTCAGATAGAATTATGGAATAACTCAGATAAATACGAGAAGAAAGTATATGTTTTACCTAAACATTTAGATGAGAAAGTAGCTAGACTTCATTTAGAAAAAGTTGGAGCTAAATTAACCAAATTATCAGATGATCAAGCAAAATATATAAGTGTAACACCAGAAGGACCTTATAAACCAGATGCCTATCGCTACTAAAAGTAGCAAAATAGATATTTCAAAAGAAATTATCACACAAAAAATTGCTGAAAAAATTGCAAGTAAAGTTAGCAAAAATACAACTTTGCTTTTTTATGGAAACATCGGAGTAGGCAAGACTACATTTATTAGGTATCTAATCAATTATCTTCAAATAAAAAATGGTTTAGAAACAACAGAAATACCTAGTCCAACTTTTAATATTATAAATGAATACGAGATCAATTCTTTGATTGTTAGACATTTCGATCTTTACAGAATTAAAGATAAAAAAGAATTAAATAATTTAGGAATTAATGAAAACCTAGAAGATTATGCTAGATTAATTGAATGGCCTGAAATCTTAGGTAAAAATATAGAAAGTACTTTTACATTAAAATTTGAATATGATGAAAAGCTTGAAAATAGGTACTTAATTATATCTAATAATATTGATTTTGATTTTAATGAATTTGAAAAAATTTAAAAAACTATCAGGAGATGCATCTTTTAGACAATTTTATAGAACAAATAATTCAGTATTAGTTTATAGCAAAATTCAAAAGCGATCAAACCTGTTAAATTATGATGCTGTTAACAAAATATTGATTAAAAATAAAATATTAGCTCCAGGTTTAATTAGTCAAAATTATAAAAAAAACTTTATAGAAATTGAGGATTTCGGCAATAAAAACATGTTGGATAAAATTAAATCCTCC
>CACOTF010000014.1 GCA_902630065.1 uncultured Pelagibacteraceae bacterium | reverse complement strand
TGATATATTCAGGAACAGAATTGGCTATGGTGGTGGATTTTATGATAGATATTTAGAAAAAATTTCTCAAATTAAAAAATGTACAACAATTGGACTGGCTTTTTCACATCAAAAAGTTAATAAAATTAATGTTAAAAATTTTGATAGAAAATTAGATTTAATTTTGACAGAAAAATTAATGTAAAAATGAAGATTTTATTTTTAGGTGATATAGTTGGAGACTCGGGCTTTAAATCAGTAAAAAAAAACTTGCCAAATATAGTCTCAAAAAAAGGTATAGATTTTGTTTGTGTTAATGGTGAAAATGCAGCCAGTGAAGGTGTTGGTCTAACTGAAAATATTGCTAATGAACTTTTTAATGTAGGTGTAGATGTAATTACAACAGGCAATCATGTATGGGATCAAAAAGAAATTTATGAATATATAAAAACTGAAAAAAAATTATTAAGACCAATAAATATGAGTGGAAATTTACCAGGTAAAGGTTTTTCCATATTCAATTCAAAAAAAAATCTGAAGGTTGGAGTGTTAAATCTTATGGGTAACGTTTTTATGAAAAAATGCGATGATGTTTTTAAAATTGCTAATGAATTTATTGCACAAAAAAAAATTTCAAAAGATTATGATTTTTTAATAGTTGATTTTCATGGTGAAATAACAAGTGAAAAAATGGCTATGGGTAATCTATTTGATGGATATGCAACTTTAGTTGTAGGTACTCATACACACGTGCCAACAAATGATGCAAGAGTTTTAAAGAATGGAACTAGCTATATTACCGATGCTGGAATGTGTGGTGACTATGACTCTGTCATTGGTATGAATGCACAAAATTCAATTAATAGATTTTTAAAAAAAGAAGCTCTAAAACATTTTCCTGCCAATGGAGAGGCATCTTTGAGTGGAGTAATTGTAGATTGCGATGTAAGAAATGGACTTGCAAAAAATATAGAAAGCTTCATTTTTGGTGGGAGTTTAAAAAACGCAAATTAATTATGGCTGGACATTCACATTGGGCGGGTATTAAACATAAAAAAGGCAAAGCTGACAAACAGAGGTCAAAAATTTTTTCTAAACTCTCTAGAGAAATTACGGTAGCTGCAAAACTAGGAGATAAGAACCCTGATATGAATTCTAGACTAAGATCAGCAATACAAGCAGCCAGATCAGCCAACATGCCAAAAGAAAATATTGAGAGAGCAATTGAAAAATCTTCTAACAATGATCAATCAAATTTTGAAAATATTAGGTATGAAGGTTTTGGACCGAGCAAAACTGCTGTAATAGTTGAAGCACTGACTGATAATAAAAATAGAACCGCTTCTAATATAAGAACAATATTTTCGAAAAATAACGGTTCTTTAGGAACCCAGGGTTCTGCATCACATAATTTTCAAAGATTGGGTGTAATTAAAATAGACAAAAACGAAATTGAACAAGATAAAATTTTTGAATTAGCAATCGAGTCGGGTGCAAATGATTGTATTTCTCGTGATGAATTTCATGAAGTGCATACAGATATTGATGAAATATATGAGGTAAAAAAAAAATTTGAAAAAGTTATTGTAAATTTTCTCTCTACTGAAATTGAGTGGCTACCCATAAATAAAGTAACTCTTAAAGCTGAAGAAAATCAAAATATGACAAAATTTTTAGAAACTCTTGAAGATGAGGATGATGTACAAAATGTTTATACAAATGTTAACTTTGAAGTTTAAATGATAATTGTTGGAATTGATCCAGGAATAGCAGGTGCTATTTGTTTTTTTTCTGATGGAAAAGTTATTGATGTAATTGACATGCCTACAATGGCTGAAGGGAAAAAAAATAAAAAACAAGTTAATGGTAGACAAATTTATAATGAAATAATGCTAATAAAAAATAAATTTATGAATGAAAAAATTAGTGTGATAGTCGAACAAGTTTCTGCTATGCCAGGACAAGGTGTAACAAGCATGTTTAATTTTGGACAATCATTTGGAGTTATTAAAGGCATATGTTCTGCAATGGAGCTTCCCGTTTTTTATGTTAGACCAGCAAAATGGAAAAAACATTTTAATTTGATTAATTCCGAAAAAGATGCCAGTAGAACTAAAGTAATAGAAATGTTTCCTAAAATTTCTAATAAGTTATCAAGAAAAAAAGATAATAATAAAGCAGATGCCATTTTAATTGCTCAGTATTTTGAAAATACAAGGGAAAACAACGATAACTAGATTATTAGAGTTTTTTTAAGTCAAATTAATGACATATTTTAATGGGAAACGATTGAATGGAAGTAGATATTGCAACTCAAAGTTTAGGTTTAGCAAGTAATACAGATTTTTCTTTAATTAGTTTATTTTTGCGAGCGGATATAATTGTCAAGTCAGTAATCATAATATTAATTGTAAGTTCTATCTATTCATGGGCAATAATTTTTGAAAAAATAAGAATGTTTAGAAAAATTAATAAAAGCGCAGAGGAATTTGAAGAGAAATTCTGGAAATCAAAGTCTGCTGAAACATTTTATAACAGCCTGCCTTCAAATATTGAGGACCCTATGGCAAAATTGTTTAAGAGTTCTATGCAAACAGTTATGAAAACTAGATCAAAATCAAATTTATCTGAGAGACTATCTAGTGTTTTGGAAGTAAATATTGAAAAACAAATGGTAGCAGTTGAAAAGTATAATAGTTTTTTAGCAACTGTTGGATCGACAGCTCCATTTATAGGATTGTTTGGAACTGTTTGGGGAATTATGAATTCATTTCAATCAATTGCAATTTCAAGAAACACTAGCCTTGCAATAGTTGCCCCAGGTATTGCAGAGGCCTTATTTGCAACCGCACTTGGATTATTAGCTGCAATTCCTGCCGTAATTGCTTACAATAAATTTAATTCAGACTCTAGAAAATACTCACAAAAATTAGAAAATTTTTCAAAAAGATTTTTATCAATCATTTAAATGGGATTTAAGCTCAAAAGTTCAAAAAACGATCCAATGAGTGAAATTAATGTTACACCATTTGTTGATGTAATGTTAGTTTTATTAATCATATTTATGGTCACCGCACCATTGCTTACCGTTGGAGTTCAGGTAGATTTGCCAGAAACTTCTGCCGATACACTTCCTGAGGAAAATGAACCTTTAACTTTAACAATTAATTCTAAAGGTGAAATATTTATTCAGGAAACAAAAGTTGAATTTAACAATTTAATTGTAAAAATATTGGCAGTGTCAAATAATAGAACTGATACAAGAATATATGTTAGGGGAGACAAAGCTATTAACTATGGAAGAGTTCTTGAAATTATGGGAATGCTTTCAGGGTCAGGATTTACAAAAGTTGCTTTAATATCCGAACCGAATAAAGAGAGATAAAGATTATGTATCGAGGTCTTTTAATCTCATCTGGATTTCATGTTGCTATTGTTATGGTGAGTATTTTGGCTTTGCCATTTGTTGCAAAAAAACCTTTGGATATTCCACCTCTGATCTCTGTTGAACTTATTCAAATAGCCGAAAAGACAAATATTCCTTTCGCACCAAAAGCATCAAAAATAATTGAGAAGGCAAAAAAACAAAATGAAAAGCTCTTGTCTGAACAGGCCCCTCCTAAAAAAGTAAAAAAAGATGAAAAAAAAGAAGTTCAAACAGATAAAAAAAAAAATGAAATTTCTAAGGTTTCATCAAAAAAAACACCAACCAATGAAAATAAAATAGAAAAGTTAAAAAAAGATAAATTAAATGCTGTACCAATGCCAGACGAAGATAAGCAAAAAATTCAACCTAAAGAAGAAAAAAAGCAGAAACCTTCAAAAGAAATCAATGATGAAAATATAAAAAAAATAGTTCAAACTAAAAAACCTATTTTAGATGAAAAAAAAGTTAAACAAGTGTCTGAATTTGAAAAAAAAGAAAAATTAGATTTAAATGAAATTGCAGCTTTAATTGATAAAAAAAAAGAAAATTTAGCAGAATCAAAAAAAGAAGTGGATAAGATTTCTCAATCAACTGACGAGACTATGGACTATTCAAAGCTAACATTAAGTGAGGAAGACGCTTTAAAGGCTCAAATATTTACATGCTGGAGTGTTCCTATTGGTTTGCCATTTAGTGAAGATCTATTAGTAAGAGTTAAACTCCAATTAAAACCAGACGGGACAATTAAAAAACTTGAAATGCTAGATCATGTAAAAATGAATACACCTGGTAAAGAAAAATTTAGAACACTAGCAGATAGTGTAAGACGAGCTATTCAGCTGTGTAATCCATTAAAAGTTCCCACAAGTGGTTATGAAAGATGGAAAAATATGATTTTAAATTTTGATGCTCGTGATATGCTTGGAGGATAATGATTAGAATAATTAATTCATTTTTTATTATATTTTTTTTATTATCAGCCAAGGCTTATTCATTAATAGAGATTGATATAACAAGAGGTAATTTAGATCCGTTACCAATTGCAGTTTCTCCATTGTTTCAAGATGATAGTTCAAAAAGAAATTCAATTAATGAACTAAAAATTGAAAATGTCGGAGCTGAGATTTCATTAGTTGTAGAAAATAATTTGAAAATTTCAGGTTTATTTAATCCCCTTAGTAAAGAAGCATTTTTACAAAAGCCAGATATTGCTCATTTAAAACCAAGATTTGAGGATTGGGCATTGATTAAAGCTCAAGCTTTAATTACAGGCAAAGTCACAATTGAGGACAAAAAATTAAAAGTTGAATTTAGACTCTGGGATATTTTAGCTGGAAGAGAAATGATGGCTTTAGCATTTACAACGGTTCCAAGTAATTGGAGGAGAGTTGGACATATAATTTCTGACAAAGTTTATGAAAGATTAACTGGAGAAAAAGGGTATTTTGATACTAGAATTATTTATGTATCTGAAGAAGGACCCAAGACTGCAAGAGTTAAGAAGTTAGCTATTATGGATCAAGATGGTTTTAACACAAAATATTTAACATTAGGAAATGAATTAGTTTTAACTCCTCGATTTAATCCGACAAGTCAAATGGTGACTTATTTATCTTATTTTAAAAATCTACCAAGGGTATATTTATTAGATATTGAAACTGGTACTCAAGAAGTAGTTGGTGATTTTCCAGGAATGACTTTTGCTCCACGATTTTCACCAGATGGAAAAAAAATTATTATGAGCTTTGCAAAAGATGGAAACTCAGATATTTATACAATGGATTTGGAAAATAGAATTGTTGAAAGAATAACTAATCATCCATCAATTGATACATCGCCTTCTTACTCACCTGATAACCGATTTATAACATTTAATTCTGATAGAAGCGGGTTTCAACAAATCTATGTAATGAAATCTGATGGTTCAAATGTAAAAAGAATTTCATTTGGCAAAGGATTGTATGGCACGCCTGTATGGTCTCCTAGAGGTGATTTAATTGCGTTTACAAAATTACATAAAGGAAAATTTTATATCGGTGTTATGCGAACCGATGGTTCCGGAGAAAGATTATTGACTGAAAATTACTATCAAGAAGCTCCTTCTTGGTCTCCAAATGGAAGAGTGTTAATTTTTTATAGAGAGACCAAATCTAACGATAAAGGTGAAGGATTTAGTGCCAAGTTATGGTCTATAGATCTTACAGGTTATAATGAAAGGCAAGTTCAAACAGAGACGGATGCCTCTGACCCATCTTGGTCGTCTTTATTAAGTAATTAGGGCTTTTTTATTAATTTTTAATATAAATTAAGTTGATTTTTATGCTTGAAACATCTAATTAGTTGTGAAAAAGTTCTAATAAATTATTAAGGAGCATTAATGAATTTTAGCAAATCATTTAGAAATACTTTTCTAGTTATATTATTAAGTTTAATCGTATCAGCTTGTGCAACAAAAAAAACTACCACAAAAGTAGAAGGACAAATGCAAGGTGATGTTTATACAGGTACTGATACTGTTAAATATTTAGCTGACGGTGTTCCGGACAGAGTATTTTTTGCGACAAACGAATCTATTTTAACAACTAAATCAAGAGACACATTAAGAAAACAGGCAAATTGGTTAAGAGAGAATTCTAGCATCAATGTTGTAGTCGAAGGTCATGCCGATGAAAGAGGAACAAGAGAATATAACTTGGCATTAGGTGAAAGAAGGGCAAATGCTGCCAAAGATTATCTGATCACTTATGGAATATCTGCTGATAGAATTTCTGTAATAAGTTATGGAAAAGAAAGACCAGTTGACTCAGGTTCAAATCCGCTTTCTTGGTCTAAGAATAGAAGATCTGTAACTGTAAAAGCTAATTAAAGCTATTTTAAATATTTAAAGACCCTGAAATTATTATAAATAATTTTAAGGGTCTTTTTTTTGCCATCATTATAATTAAAGAATAATTTAATGTTTAAAAAGTTTATTAATATTTTTATTTATTTAATTTCTATTTTTTTTATTACATTTAGTGCAGGTTCTGAGGAATTGAATATGAGAGAAATCTTAGAAATTATTCAAAAAGATCTTAGAACATTGGAAAGAGCAGTTTATTCAGAGTCATTTCAGAAAAAAACTGGAGCAGATACCTCTTTGTCAAATAAAGAAACAGAAGATGCTTTGACAAGACATTTGTTAAAATTATCTGAAATAGAAAAACAATTTCAAAATTTGACTAACAAATTTGAGGAAATTAATTTTAAAGTAGACAAATTATCTTCTAGACTGTCTAAAATACAAGCTGACAACCAATTAAGATTTCAAGATTTAGAAAACAATTCTAGCCTTGTTCAAAAAAATGAAATTAATGAACAAAATTTGTTAACAAATGAAAATTCAGAGACAAATCTAGCCAGCAAAAAAATTATGCCAGGCACATCCCAACCTCAAGATTTAGGCACAATATCATACAAGGACATGACAGACACAAATGATACACAAGCACTACAGTCTGTCGAAACGACCCAGACAATTTTGACAGAAAATTTTATAAACGAAGAAAAAATTTTACCTGACGTTTCTCCTATAGAGCAATATGAATTCGCAACTAGTTTTTTAAAGGTGGGAGATTATAATATGGCAGAAAGAGCATTCAGAGAATTTGTTGATACAAATCCAGATAATGATCTTTCTGGGAATGCACAGTATTGGTATGCAGAAACTTTTAGAATTAGACAGCTCTATACAGATGCTGCATCTGCTTATTTAGAAGGCTACCAAAAATATCCCAAGAGTGAAAAAGCACCTATTAACCTTTTGAAGCTTGGTGTATCTTTAGTTCAAATAGGAGAGAAAGATCAGGGTTGCTTAATGATTGCTGGTGTTAAAAAACAGTATCCAAATGCCACTCAATCAGTTCTTCAAAAAGCCAAATATGAAGAGAAAAAGTTTGAGTGCAACAAAGAAAACTCCTAATTTTTATTTAACAAAATTAAAGGATCCCCAAGTAAGAAAATTATACAGCCTATTTTCAAATAATCTCGCATCTATGGATTTGACCAATAAAAAGATTATGGTTGGGGTATCTGGTGGTGCTGACAGCTTAGCCGTTTTATTTTTCTCTCAGTGCTATGCTTTAAAACATCATTCTAAATTGCACCCTGTAATAATAGATCATAAACTAAGAAAAGAATCTACAATCGAAGCTAAAAACTTGAAGTATAAACTTAAACAAAACTTTAAAATTAATTGTAAAATTCTCTCAAAAAAAATTGTTAAAATTAATAAGAATATACAATCTTATGCAAGAGACTTAAGATATGATTTATTTTTTGAAGAGTGCAATAAACAAAAAATAGACTATCTTATATTAGGCCATCATAAAGATGATCTAATTGAAAATTTTTTCATAAGATTTCTGAGAGGCTCTGGTTTAAAAGGACTTGTTTCTTTTGACAAAAACGTAATAATTTATAATGGAATTAATATTATTAGACCATTTCTGTCCACTTCAAAAAAAGATTTACTTAAAATAAATAAAAAAACTTTTGGATTTTTTATAGATGATCCCACAAATAATAATGATAACTTTTTGAGGAGTAGAATTAGAAAACTTCTAATAAATTTAGATAAAGAAGGTCTAAAGTTTAATAAATTCTATTTAACTTTAAAAAATTTATCAAAAAGTGATCAAGTAATCGAATTTTATGTAGATAAAAATATTTTAGAAAACTCAAAGTATTTTGAGAAAGATAAAAAAATAATATTAAACCAATTCTTTTTTAATAATCCTAAGGAAATTATTTTGAGAAGTATTATGCAAGTAATTAAACGCATTAGTTCGAAAAAAAACTATCCAAGAGGCAAAAAAGTGAATAGTCTTATAGATTCTATAAAGTTTTCAAACAAAAACGTGAAATTAACTCTTTCTGGATGTATTATCGAAAAAATTCAAGATTCGGTGATTATTTACCCAGAAAAACGATAATTTTTTTGTTAAATGAACAAATTGACACTTGTTAATTTACTAATAATTCTTAATTTAATGCTCTATGAATTTTAAAAACTTAGCTATGTGGGGAATAATCGTTATTTTAACGATTGGTCTTTATAATATGTTTAAGAACCCACAAGGTTCGATTTCTCAAAAAAATAAAATTATTTTCTCAGAATTCTTAACTGAAGTCGATAATGGAAGAGTAGTTAAAGTAGAGATACAAGGAAAAAATATAAAAGGTGTAATGTCAAATGGAAAACAATTTACCACTTATGCACCTGAGGACCCGAACTTAATTCAGAAGTTGAGTGATAAAGGTGTTAGCATCTCCGCTAGTCCATTAGAGGAAAAAATGCCTTCATTATTAGGAATACTTCTTTCATGGTTCCCAATGCTTTTATTGATTGCCGTATGGATTTTCTTTATGAGACAAATGCAAGGAGGAAAAGGTGGAGCCATGGGCTTTGGAAGATCGAAAGCAAAAATGATGAATGAAGTTAAAGGTAAAGTGACTTTTAATGATGTTGCTGGTGTTGAAGAGGCTAAGGAAGAAGTAGAAGAAGTAGTAGAATTTTTAAAAGATCCAAGAAAATTCAGTAGGCTAGGTGGCAAGATACCTAGAGGATGTTTATTAGTGGGTCCCCCTGGTACAGGAAAAACATTATTAGCAAGAGCAATTGCTGGAGAAGCAGGAGTTCCATTCTTTACGATATCTGGATCAGATTTCGTTGAAATGTTTGTTGGTGTTGGAGCTTCAAGAGTTAGAGATATGTTTGAACAAGGTAAAAAACATTCTCCATGTATAATCTTCATTGATGAGATTGATGCTGTAGGAAGAAGTAGGGGAGCAGGTCTTGGTGGTGGAAATGATGAAAGAGAACAAACTCTTAACCAGCTATTAGTTGAGATGGATGGTTTCGATACTAATGAAGGTGTAATTATTATTGCTGCAACTAATAGACCAGATGTATTAGATCCAGCTCTTTTAAGACCAGGAAGATTTGATAGACAAGTTGTTGTTTCAAATCCAGATCTAATAGGGAGAGAAAAGATTTTAAAAGTCCATGCGAAGAAAATATCAATGGCACCTGATGTTAATTTAAGAACAGTTGCTAGAGGAACACCTGGATTTTCTGGAGCGGATTTAGCAAACCTTGTAAACGAGGCTGCATTGTTAGCTGCAAGAAAAAATAAAAGGATTGTTACATATCAAGAATTTGAAGAGGCTAAAGATAAAGTGATGATGGGATCTGAAAGAAGGTCTATGGTTATGTCAGAAGAAGAGAAAAAATTAACTGCTTATCATGAGGCTGGACATGCAATTGTAACAATTAATGAAAAGGCTGCTTATCCTATACATAAAGCAACAATAATACCAAGAGGAAGAGCTCTAGGAATGGTTATGCAATTACCTGAAAGAGATGAAGTCTCTCAAACAAGAGAACAACTTCATGCTCAAATGGCTATAGCAATGGGCGGAAGAGTTGCGGAAGAAATAATTTTTGGAGATGACAAAGTAACTACAGGAGCTGCAAGCGATATTGAACAAGCTACTAAAAGAGCAAGAGCTATGGTTATGAGAGCTGGACTAAGTAAAGAGATGGGACCAGTTGCTTATGGTGAAAATGAAGAAGAGGTATTTTTAGGAAGGTCTGTTGCAAGACAGCAAAATATGTCTGAGGAAACAGCTAGAAAAGTAGATAGCGAAATTAGAAAATTTGTTGATATGGGTTACGAAAGAGCAAGAAAAGTATTGACTGAAAAAATTGATGATCTCCATAAACTAGCAAAAGCCTTACTTACTTATGAAACTTTAACAGGTGCTGAAATTGAAGATTTAATAAATAAAAATATATATCCTAAGAATAAAGAAGATCTCAAAGTTGAAGATGATGATCAAAGCTCAGCACTTGGTTCTATGGGCCTAAAACCAAAGATAGTGCACTAAGCGTTAATGAATAAATATTACACTAGAGCGTGTAATTTTTATTACGGAACAACATCAAAAACATACATTAAAAAAAAAAAATCTATTCCTCTCAATGGTTACAATCATATTTCTTTTGATAAGATAGAAATTATAAACAGAAAAAAAAACAAAATAATAAATATTAAAGATATTAGTAAACTTTCAACTAAATTAAAAAAAAAAGTTTATAGAGATTTAAAAAATATAAAAAAAAAGAAAATTTTTAAGCAAATAAATTTATCGGATATCCCTATTTTGATGGGCATAGTTAATTTAACTCCAGATAGTTTCTCAGATGGTGGCAAATATAATAAAAAAAACCTAGCGATAAAACATGTGGATAGCTTAATATCAGGTGGAGCAAAAATTATAGATGTTGGTGGAGAATCTACAAGACCAGGCGCAAA
>CACOTF010000013.1 GCA_902630065.1 uncultured Pelagibacteraceae bacterium | reverse complement strand
TTTGCAGATGATGCAATTCCTGGAGTTGATTTGATATATCCTGACCCTGGTTTTATAGTTGATAAAAAAGATGATTTATTAGGTATTGTTCTAACTCATGCACATGAAGATCATATTGGTGCAATTGCTCATATATGGCCAAAATTAAAATGTAAAATATTTGCTACTCCATTTACATCAGTGTTAATTTCAGAAAAATTTAAGGAAAAAAAAATTGATGTGACAGGATATCTAGAAGTTGTTCAATTAAATAGCATTGTTGATTTAAGTCCTTTTAAAATAGAATTTGTTACATTAACACATTCTATACTAGAACCTAATGGACTAAAAATTGAAACACCTGTTGGGAATATATTACACACTGGTGATTGGAAGTGTGATCCAAATCCATTAACTGGAGACAATATGAATTCAAAAAGATTAAAGGAAATTGGTGAAGAAGGTGTTTTGACAATGATATGTGACTCAACAAACGTATTTAGTGCTGGAAGAGCAGGATCTGAACTTGATGTGAGAAAAAATATGCTAAAGATAATGGAAAGATTAAAAAAAAGAATAATTATTACATCTTTCGCTTCAAATGTAGCAAGAATGGAGTCAGTCTTTTATTGTGCTGAAAAAACAGGTAGGCAAATTGCTTTGGTCGGCCGTTCAATGCACAGAATTTATAAAGCTGCTAGGCAATGTGGTTACTTGCAAAGTGTTATTGAACCACTTGATGCAAGAGATGCAAAAAATATTTCTAGAGAAAAAATTGTTTACTTATGTACTGGAAGCCAAGGAGAGCCAATGGGTGCAATGAACCGTATTTCAAATTATACACATCCAGATGTTTTTGTTGAGAGAGGTGATGCGGTTGTATTTTCTTCAAAAATTATTCCAGGTAATGAAAAAAAATTATATAAACTTCACAATCAATTAGTTAGAGAAGGTATAGAAGTAATTTCAGAAGATAGTGAATTTATTCATGTATCAGGACATCCAAATAGAGAAGATTTAAAGGATATGTATGACTGGATAAAACCAAGATCAGTCATACCTGTCCATGGTGAACATCGACATATGATTGAACACATAAATTTTGCTAAAGAAATGCAAGTTCCATATCCTGTTAGAGTAGAAAATGGCGATATAGTAAGAATCTATCCAGGTGATAAACCTGAAGTATATGATAAAGCACCAAGCGGAAGACTTTACGTAGATGGTTCCATAAGTGTTGAAGAAGATGCTCAATCTATCAAAGAGCGAAAAAATTTGTCTACTAACGGATTAATAGAAGCAACACTAGTAATAACGCCTAATGGCAATATTCATAACAAACCTTTATTAACTTTTAGAGGTTTACCAATATACGAAAAAGATGAATTCACATTTAATCTTGAAGAAGAAATTGAAAAAACAGCAAAAACTTTTTCTTTAAATAACAAAAAACAGGAATCAAATTTAATTGATGCTCTTAAAATAACTTGTAGAAAGTACACAAAAGAAAAATTAGGAAAAAGACCTTATACAAATATAAATTTAGTGAGGATTTAATTGAGTATTACAGGCTCAATAGTTGTATATGTGTGCTTGTGGTGGATAGTTTTCTTTGCCATTCTACCGATAGATGTTAATCGTGAAAAAAAGGGAAATATAGATGGTGTAGACCCAGGGGCCCCAGAAAATCCTAAAATAACTAAAAAAATAATTTATTGTACTTTAATTACATCTGTTATTTTTATTGTTATATATCTATTAGTAATTAATGAAATTTTAAATTTACGTAACTTTTTAAATTAATGTTTTTTTCTAAATCATTTATACCAATACTAAAAAATAATCCATCTGAGGCTAAAATTAAATCCCATCAATTAATGTTAAGGGTGGGTATGATTAAACAATCTTCTGCTGGAATTTATTCTTGGTTACCACTTGGTTTTAAAGTCATGAAAAAAATAGAACAAATAGTTCGAGAAGAACAAGATCGTGTTGGTGTTCAAGAAATTTTAATGCCAACAATTCAGTCATCTGAAATTTGGAAGGAAAGTGGAAGGTACGAAGATTATGGTGAGGAAATGTTAAGAATTAAGGATCGTCAAAATAGAGAAATGTTATATGGTCCAACTAACGAAGAGCTCGTAACAGAAATTTTTAGATCTTCTTTTAAATCATATAAATCATTACCTCAATTATTATATCATATCCAATGGAAATTTAGAGATGAGTTAAGACCAAGATTTGGCATTATGAGATGTAGGGAATTTTATATGAAAGATGCCTATTCTTTTGATTTAACAGATGAAGATGCAATATTTTCGTATAATAAATTTTTCCTTTCATATTTAAAAACTTTTAAGAGATTAAATTTATCTGCAATACCTATGGCTGCTGATACTGGACCTATAGGTGGAAACCTATCTCATGAATTTATTATTCTTGCTGATACTGGGGAAAGTAAAATTTATACAGATAAAAGAATATTTGATGTAGATAGCTCCAAAACCATTCTAAAAAAAGAGTCATTAGGTATACTGAGAAAACAATTTGAAAAATTTTATTCTGTAACAGATGAAAAATTTAATAAAGATGAATTTGAAAAATCTGTTCCAGAAGAATTTAGAGTAAACACTAAAGGTATTGAAGTTGGTCACATATTTTATTTTGGAGATAAATATTCAAAACCAATGAATGCAGCTGTTGATTTTAATGGAAAAAAAGAATTTGTTAAAATGGGATCGTACGGAATAGGAGTTTCTAGACTTGTTGGTGCCATAATTGAGGCAAAATATAACGATAAAGACGGTATTATGAAATGGCCTATGTCAGTAACACCTTATGATTGTGCGATTATCCCAATGATAAATAAAAATGATAAATCTAATTTAGAAAAGTCTATTAAAGTACATGAATTTCTAAAATCAAAAAACATAGAAACAATCATAGATGATACAGACGAAAATATCTCAGCTAAAATAAAAAAATTTAATTTAATCGGAATTCCATATCAATTGATAATCGGGAGCAAATCTGAGGGAAATTTATATGAGTTTAAGGAAGTCGATGGAGAAACTCAAAAATTAAAAGTTGAAGATATAGCTACACAAATAATAAAAGCTAAGCAAAATTGATTTCACAATTAGAAAAAGAGATTATATTTAGGTTTTTAAAAGCTAGAAAAAAAGATGGCTTTTTAAATGTTATCTCTATTTTTTCATTTATTGGTATTGGCTTGGGAGTAGCCGTATTAATAATTGTTATGTCAGTAATGAACGGTTTTAGAACAGAGTTAATAAATAAAATTATAGGTTTTAATGCTCATGCTGTTGTAAAACCTTACGACAAACCTTTGGTTTTTATAAATGATAAAAATTTAGAAAACGGCATAGTTTCAAATGATGGAGAAGCGGTAATCCTCTCAAAACTAAATACTAAGGGAGTTCTTTTAAAAGGATATTTGAAAAATGATTTTAAAAAACTAGAAATATCAAATAATCAAAAATATTTTGGATCAACAGATTTAAAAAAAAATTCAATTTCAATTGGAAAAGATTTGAGCTTTTTACTTAATATAGATATTGGTGATCAAATAACAATAATGTCACCATCTGGTGTTCAAACAATTGTTGGAACTTTTCCAAGACAAGATAAATTTGAAGTAATTTCAATATTTGATAGTGGGATAGGCGAATTTAATGAGAATGTAGCATATATTAATCTTAATACTTTAGAAGATTTTTTTGATAAAAATAAAGACAAAAGATTTACCGAATACTATTTTAAAGATCCAAAAAACATTGAATATTATAAAAAAAATTTAATTGATTTATTTCCTGGCGCCTATGTTTATACATGGGCAGATTTAAATGATTCATTATTTTCAGCTTTAAAAGTTGAAAGAAATGTAATGTTTATAATCTTATCTTTAATAATAATTGTAGCTGCATTTAATATTATTTCTGGTTTAACTATATTAGTTAAAAATAAAACTAGAGATATAGGAATTTTAAAATCTATTGGAGTAACAAATACATCGATTAAAAAAATTTTCTTTTTTGTTGGATTTATTATTGGTACTTCAGCAACTTTATTTGGTATTTTATTAGGGACCTTATTTTCATATTACATTGAAGATATTAGGAAATTTATTTCTAATACTTTTGATATAATGTTATTTCCAGAAGAAATTTACTTTTTAAGTACTCTTCCATCGGAAATAAACATAAATTCAATTATCTTAATTACATTATGTTCAACAATAATAACTTCTATTGTATCAATTTATCCAGCTTCTAGAGCGGCAAAATTAGATACAATACAAACTTTAAAATATGAATAATTTTATAAAGTTAAATAATTTATCAAAAAAGTATGAAAAAAATAAATCTCTTAAAGTTTTAAACAATATAAATTTTAAATTTGAATCAGGAAAGGTATATTCAATTATAGGACCTTCAGGATCTGGTAAATCAACATTACTAAATCTATTATCATTGATTGACATTCCTTCATCAGGTTTTATTGAATTTAATAAAAAGAAAATTGATACAAATAGTTCAATTGAGAATGACTATGTAAGATCAAAAAATATAGGTATAATATATCAAGACAAAAATTTATTGCCTGATTTTACAGCACTTGAGAATGTATTACTTCCAAATTTGTTAATTTCTAATAGTAAGTCAAAATCAACAGAATTAGCAAAAAAACTGATTAAAAAATTTGATTTAACTTCAAGATTAAACCATTATCCATCAGAGCTTTCGGGTGGGGAAAATCAAAGAATTGCAATTGCTAGAGCTTTAATTAATGAACCAAATATTATTCTCGCTGATGAACCAACTGGTAGTCTAGATTTTGAAAACGCCAAGCAAATATTTAAAATCTTATTTAATCTTAAAAATAAAAATAGAATTATAGTTTTTGCAACTCACAATAGATATTTTGCAAATATGGCAGATTGTAAAATTAAAATGATTGGTGGTAAGATGAACTTTATCAATGAAAGAATCAGCTAACAAAACATTTAATCAATTTAAAATACATACTCAATATTCAATTTGTGAAGGGGCGATAAAAATTGATCAGTTAAAAAATTTCTGTAAAAATAATAAAATAAAATCACTAGGTTTGTCAGATACTTATAATTTGTCAGGTGCTTTAGAGTTTTCAGAAAATTTATCATCCGTTGGCACACAACCTATTATTGGAACACAGATATTATTTAAATACAAAGAATTTAAGGGTCTAATACCTCTTATAGCTAAAAATGTGGTTGGATATAAAAATATTATTAAACTTTCATCAAAATCCTATTTAGAAAATTCAGAAACTACTAGTCCATATTGTGAAATCGATGATTTATTAAATAACTCAGATGGTATTATAGTTTTAACTGGGTCAATAAAATGTCTTTTTGGTTCACTTTTTAACAAAGATTTATCAAATAAAATTGAAGAAATATTGATTAAGTTAAAAGAAAAATTTCAAGAAAATATTTATATAGAAATTCAAAGACATAATGACTTGAATGAGAAAGATTTTGAAAATTATAATCTAAAAATTTCAAAAAAGTTAGAATTACCAATTATCGCTTCTCATGAAGTTTATTATTTAGATAAAGATATGTTTGAAGCTCATGATGCATTGATGTGTATAGGTGAAAAAACATATGTAAATGACTCAAGTAGAATAAAACTCACAAATCAACATTATCTTAAATCGTCAGACGAGATGATTGAGGTTTTTAAAGATTTACCTGAGGCATTAGAAAATAATTTTAATTTACCGTTCAGATGTTCTTTTAAACCAAATTTTTCTAAACCTATATTGCCGAGTATTTCATCCTCAGAAAAAGATCCAAATGAAATGTTGAAACAATTATCTTTTGATGGGCTAAAAGATAAATTTAAATTAATTTTTAATATTGATCACACAAATATTGAAAAAGATGAAAAATATTTAGAATATAAAAAAAGATTGGATCATGAAATACGAATTATAGTTGAAATGAATTATTCTGGATATTTCTTAATTGTTTCAGATTATATTAAGTGGGCTAAACTTAATAAAATACCAGTAGGACCAGGTCGAGGATCTGGTGCAGGTTCTTTGGTTGCTTGGTGTTTATCCATAACTGATATTGATCCAATAAAATTTAATCTTATTTTTGAAAGATTTCTTAATCCGGATAGAATATCGATGCCTGATTTTGATATAGATTTTTGTGAAGAAAAAAGAGATTTGGTTTTTGAATATTTAACTACAAAATACAAAGATAGTGTGGCTCACATTATTACTTTTGGTAAACTTAAGGCAAGAATGGTAATTAGAGATGTCGGTAGAGTTTTAGGATTACCCTACAGTTTTATAGATAGTATTTGTAAAATGATACCATTTGATCCATCAAGACCTATGTCCTTGCAGGAATGCATTAATATTGAACCTAGATTACAAAATTTGATAAAAGAGGATAAAAGGGTAGATCGTTTAGTGAATTTATCACTCAAATTAGAGGGTTTAAATCGTAATGTGGCCACTCATGCAGCAGGAGTAGTCATAGCAGATAAAAAATTAACAGAAACTGTCCCTTTGTATAAAGACAATTCCTCAGATCTAATATTGCCTTCAACACAGTTTGACATGTACTCAGCAGAAAATGCAGGACTTATAAAATTTGATTTTTTGGGTTTAAAGACACTTACAGTTATTGATAAAGCACAAAAATTGATAAATAAAAAAAATTCTGAATTTAAAGTTGATAAAATTAATTACGAGGATCAGAAAGTATATGAATTACTATCAAGTGGCAAAACAGTAGGATTGTTTCAACTTGAAAGTTCTGGAATGAAAGATGCTCTTATTAACATGAAACCAAACAGGTTAGAAGATATAATTGCTTTAGTGGCGTTATATAGACCAGGACCAATGAGTAATATCCCAATATACAATGAGTGTAAGCATGGCAAAAGAGAGCCAGACTATCTTCATCCAAAGTTAGAGCAAATATTAAAACCAACCTATGGAGTAATCATTTATCAAGAACAAGTAATGCAAATAGCACAAGTACTATCAGGTTTTACACCAGGTGAAGCAGATATTTTAAGAAGAGCAATGGGTAAAAAAAAGAGAGCAGAATTAGAAAAGCAAAAACAAAGATTTGTTGAAGGAGCATATAAAAATGGAATTAGTAAAGATATAGCGGCAGGAATATTTTTAAAAATCGAACCATTTGCAGAGTATGGATTTAATAAAAGTCATGCAGCTGCATATGCAGTTATTGCCTATCAAACAGCTTTTTTGAAAACTTATTATCCTCATGAATTTTTTGTAGCATCTATGTCAATGGAATTATCTAATCAAAAAAAAATGAGTGAATTTTATGAGGAATTAAAAAGACTAGATATTAAAATTATTAGACCAAATATTAATAAATCTTTTGCAGATTTTTCATCAGATGGTGAAAATTTCTTTTATGCATTAGGAGCAATTAAAAATGTTGGATTTGAAGCTATTTCTAATGTTGTGAAAGAAAGACATTTAAATGGTGAATTTAAAAATTTATCCGATTTTATAAATAGAATTAATCCAAAAGATATAAATAAGTTACAATTAGAGGGTTTGGTTCAAGCTGGATGTTTCGATGACTTTAATAACAATAGACAATCATTATTTAATGCAATACCAAATTTAATATCAAAATCAAAAAATTTACACGAAAATAAGTTATTAAATCAAATAAATTTATTTGAAGAAAATGAAGCTGACGATAGCATTATTTTTGATAATAATGAAGATTGGAATTTAGAAATTAGACTATCTAAAGAATTTGAAACTTTGGGTTTTTATATTTCGGATCATCCATTAAACCAATACAAGTCAGTTTATAACCAATATAATATTGTTAGTTATGATGAATTTGAAAATAACAGTAATATTCTAAGTTCAAATATTGCTTGTACAATTTTGAAAGTTCAAGAAAAAAAAACTCAAAAAGGTAATAATTATGCAATAGTAAAATTTTCAGATATATCTAACGTTTTTGAGTTATTCATATTTTCAGATATTTTTGAATCGAATAGAAATAACCTGGTTGAAGGAAATTCATTAATGATTACTTTAATTAAAAATTATATTGATGAAAATAAATCTCAAAAAAGAATTAATGTAAAAAAAATGATTTCTTTAAAAGAATTAATTAATAAACAAATTACAAATATCACATTTAAATTTTATACTTTTGATGAATTCCAGAAAATAAAAAATTTTAGTTCAAAAGACGGGGAAACAAAAATTAATATTCTTCTAGACAAAGATAATAAAATTTATAGATTTCAGCTAAAAGATAAAAAAAAAGTCAATCATGAGCTCTTAAACTCATTAAATTTGCTTAAAAATGTAGTAAAAGACTAAAAAAAGTGTTGTTTTTTATTTTTTTTTTTGTATTTATCTTTCAAATTAACACGCACACAATTAATGGTTTTATACCTCCGGTCCCTTTAGGGCAGTAATTGTGGTGGCATAACCGGGAAAGTTTATGAAAATACCAAAAATATCAATAGAGCAATTATTAGAAGCTGGTGTTCATCTTGGTCACAAGACACTTAGATGGAACCCAAAAATGAAAAAATATATATTTGGAAAAAGAGATTCCATACATATTATTGATTTAACTCAAACTCTTGAATTAACTAACACGGCATTAGAGAAAGTGCATAATACTATTTCTGCTGGCGGAAAACTTTTATTTATCTCTACAAAAAAACAAGCATCAGAAGCGGTAGCACAATTAGCAAAAGATACAGATCAATATTTTGTTAATTATAGATGGTTGGGTGGAATGTTGACTAATTGGGGAACAATTTCAAATTCAATAAAAAAACTAAATAAGATTAATTCTGATTTATCTTCAGAAAACAGAGGGTTTACAAAAAAAGAACTTCTTAAAATGAGTGGTCAAAGAGATAAATTGCAAAGGTCTCTTGGTGGAATTATGAATATGAAAAAAATTCCAGATCTAGTTTTTATTATAGACACAAATTATGAATCACTTGCCATTAAAGAAGCAATTAAACTAGGAATACCAATAATAGCGATTGTTGATACAAACTCTAATCCTGACGGGATAGATTTTCCCATTCCTGGAAATGATGATGCAAGAAGATCAATTGATTTATATTGCAGTTTAATGAAAGATACTATTAACGATGCAAAACAATATACAAAACAACTTACTAATAATGAAACACCATTAGTTGAAAAAACTAAAGAAATAAAAGATGATAAATCGTCAAATAAATCTGAATTAAAGTTAAATTAATAACAAATCATGAGTGATATTGAAAAAGTAAAAAAATTAAGACAGTCAACAGGTGCTGGATTTAAAGATTGTAATGCTGCATTAAAAGAATCTAATGGAGATCTTGACAAAGCTGCAGAAATTTTAAGAATTAAAGGTATAGCAAAAGCATCTAAAAAAATGTCTAGAGATGCTAAAGAGGGTGTAGTAGTCATAAGTGGAGACTTAAATAAAACTTCATTAATTGAAATAAATTGTGAAACAGATTTTGTTGCAAAAAATGAAGATTTTCTTAATTTTGCAAAGGAAATAAGCGAGCTTAACAATAATTGTTCTTCAAATATTGATAAACTAAATAATTCTATGATGAAAAATGATAAAACTGTAAAAGATAATCTTATATCCTTAATTTCAAAAATTGGAGAAAAAATTACAATAGGAAAAATAAAAACTATAGAAAACGTTAATTCACAAAATTTTATTTATCAACATTCAGTAATCAAAGAGAATATATCTAAGTTAGGAGTTGTGGTATCTTTAGAAACAAACGAAAAAAGTGATATTCTAAATTCTTTTGGAAAGCAATTATCAATGCATATTGCTGCATCAAATCCACTAGCTTTAAATTCTGAGGAAATACAAGAGGAAATTATAGAGAAAGAAAAAGAATTAATATCAGAAGAGCTTAAAAATTCTGGTAAACCAGAAGAGATTGCAAAAAAAATTAGTATAGGTAAAATTAATAAATTCAAAGAAGAAAATAGTTTGATGACGCAAGATTGGGTTATGGAGCCAAAAAAAAAAGTAAAAGACATTATATCTGAAATAAACCTTCCAAACTTAAAAATTAAGGAATTCACAAGAATAAAAATTGGAGAATAATGTTTGATGATATTTCTTACAAATCAAAAATGTCAAAAACTATTGATGTTTTTTCAAAAGAGTTGAATTCTCTTAGAACAGGTAGAGCAAACTCTAGTATGTTAGATTTGATTAAAGTTAATGTTTATGGGCAGAACATGCCAATTAATCAATTAGGAACAATTACGACTCCCGAACCAAGATCTATAAACATACAAGTATGGGATGTTAATAATGTAGATCTAATAGATTCAGCCATAAAAAAATCAGAATTAGGTTTAAACCCTCAAATTGATGGACAGTTAATTAGATTACCTGTGCCCGATTTAAGTGAAGAAAGAAGATTAGAATTGAAAAAAATAGTTAAATCTATGGGTGAAAAATGTAAAGTTTCAATCAGAAACATCAGAAGAGACGGTAATGATAATTTAAAAAAACTTTTAAAATCCAAAGAGATTTCAGAAGATGATGAAAAAAAATTTGAAAAAACAATTCAAGATTACACAGATTATAATATTAAAGTAATTGATGATAAGGTATTATTAAAAGAAAAAGAAATAATGACAATATGATCCCACCAAAACATGTCGCCATAATTATGGATGGTAATGGGAGATGGGGTATTAAAAAAAAAAATTCAAGAAACTATGGTCATAAAAAAGGCTTAGTAGCAGTAGGAAATATTATTAATGCTGCAATTGAAAAAAAAATTGAATATTTAACTTTATTTATATTTTCAACAGAAAATTGGAGGAGACCTATAAATGAAATTAATTATCTATTTAATTTACTTAATATTTATATTGATAAAGAGATAAAAAATTTACAGAAAAAAAAAATTAAAATAAAAGTAATTGGTAATATTAAACCTTTTCCAAAAAAACTTAGATCAAAAATAAAAAATTTAGAAAAAATAACTAATAGCAATAAAAAAATTCAAATAAATATGGCTCTTAATTATGGATCAAGGCAAGAAATTATAAATTCATTTAAAATTATTAGTCAAAAAAAACTTAAATTTAGTGAAAAAAATGTTGAAAAGTATCTTTACACACGGGGAATTCCAGATCCTGATATTTTAATTCGAACTGGTAAAACAAATAGAATTAGTAATTTTCTAATTTGGCAAATTATATATAGCGAAATTTTCTTTTTAAATAAAATGTGGCCTGATTTTACAAAAAATGATTTTTTTAAAATTATTAATAGCTTCCTTAGAATAAGAAGAAATTTTGGTGGACTTAATGACAGAAATAACTAAGCGAATTTTAACATCACTTTTTTTAATAATTTTATTATTTTTATCTATAAAAAGTTATGAATTATTATTAATAATATCGTTTGTTATTTTGCTTGAAATTTTCTACGAATATTATTCAATTTTAGTAAAGATCTTTAGAAATAAAAAATTTTATATTTTCTGTTTATCAATAATTGCACTTTTTTATCTTTTATTTTTAAAAATATCAATTTTAAAAGTATTTATTTATAATGACGAAACAAGACAGATTTATTTATTATTTATAATTTTAGTTTGTGTATTCACGGATATTGGTGGTTTTTTATTTGGAAAAACTTTTAAAGGTAAAAAATTGACAAAGATAAGTCCAAATAAAACATATTCAGGCTTAATTGGTTCGTATATTTTATCATTAATTCTGTCGGTATTTTTTTTTAAAAATTATTTTGAATTTTATCAAATTATAATAATTACAATAACTATATCCTCAATATCTCAAATAGGAGATCTATTTGTTTCTTTTTTAAAAAGAAAAGCTAAATTGAAAGACACAGGTTCAATTTTACCAGGTCATGGAGGAATTTTAGATAGACTAGATGGAATGATATTTGCTATTCCTTTAGGACTTTTGATTTTATAAATTATGCAAAATAAAATTGTAATTTTAGGATCTACAGGTTCAATAGGCTCATCTACTTTATCAGTTATTAAAAAAAATAAATTTAAAGTTGTCCTTTTATCAACAAATAAAAATATTCGTAAAATTTTTAATCAAGCAAAAAAATATAATGTTAAAGATATTATTATTGAGGATAAAAAAAAATTTATAAAATATAAAAACCTATTTTTAAAAAATAATATTAGACCTCATTTTGGACATAAAAATTTTAAATCAATATTAAAGAAGAAGTCTACTTATTGCGTCAATGCAATTTCTGGTTTAAACGGTTTATCCCCAACACTAGATATAATACCACTAACAAAGAATATTCTCATTGCTAATAAGGAATCTATTATTTGCGGATGGAGTTTAATAAAAAAAAATTTAATAAAATATAAGACAAATTTTATACCTTTAGACTCTGAACATTATTCAATTTGGAAATTAATTAAAAATGAAAATTACTCAGACATTAGTAAAATTGTATTAACTGCTTCTGGTGGCCCATTCCTTAGGAAAAAAAATCATAATTTAACTAATATTAAACCTAAATTTGCATTAAGACATCCCAACTGGAAAATGGGAAAAAAAATTTCAATAGATTCTTCAACCATGATGAATAAAATATTTGAATATATCGAAGCTAAAAAAATATTTAATTTAAAAAAAAATAAACTTTCAATATTAATACACCCCAGTTCTTACGTGCATGCTCTTGTTTTTTATAAAGGTGGATTAACAAAATTTCTAGCTCATCAACCAAAAATGACAATACCTATATCAAGTGCTTTAAATATTTTAAATGATAAGAAAAAAAATCCAATTGTTCAAAACTTATCGAACCTTAATAATTTAAAATTTGAAATACCTAATAAAAATAAATTTCCTTTATTATCATTAATTCCATTAATACCTGAAAAAAATTCATTTTTTGAAACGATACTTATAACTCTGAATGA
>CACOTF010000012.1 GCA_902630065.1 uncultured Pelagibacteraceae bacterium | reverse complement strand
AACCTTTTGTCATTCATCATATGAAAGGAACACCAAAAAATATGCAATTAAAACCATCGTATAATAATGTATTGCTTGATATTTATGATTTCTTTGAAAATAAATTAAAATACTTAAGAAACGAAGGTATTAAGCATAATAATATTATATTAGATCCAGGTATCGGATTTGGAAAAAATTTGAAACATAATATTACTCTTTTAAAGAATATTTCTATTTTTCATTCATTAGGCCTTCCTGTAATGTTGGGATTATCTAGAAAAAGATTTATTAAGGATATTTCAAGAGAAAATGATACTAAAGAAAGGATTGGTGGTACTGTATCTTCATGCATTCAAGCATACCTTCAAGGAGTTCAAATCCTAAGGGTTCATGATGTTAAAGAAATCAGCCAAGCCTTTAAAGTATTTAAAGAATTAAAAAACTAAAAATGATTAAAAAATATTTTGGAACAGATGGAATTAGAGGAAAAGTTAATGGATCTAAAATAAATGGAGAAATGTTTTTCAAATTTGGCTTAGCAGCGGGAACTTACTTTAAAAATTTAAAAAAAAGTAAACAAACAGCAATTATCGCAAAAGACACTAGATTATCAGGATATACGCTTGAACCAGCTTTAGTATCTGGATTGGCATCAGCAGGAATGCATATTTATACTTTGGGACCTCTACCAACAAATGGTTTAGCAATGCTAACAAAAAAAATGAGAGCAAATATGGGTATAATGATTACAGCTTCACATAATCCATATCATGATAATGGTTTAAAGCTATTTGGACCTGACGGACTTAAGCTATCTGACAAAATTGAAAAAAAAATAGAGAAGTTAATTGACTCAAAAATTACAAAAAATCTGTCTAAACCTATCGAACTGGGTAGGGTTAAAAGACTAGAAGATGCAAATGATAACTATATAAAAATATTAAAACAAAATTTCCCATCCTCATTTAGTTTAAAAGGTATTAAAATTGCTTTAGACTGTGCTAATGGTGCTGGCTACAAAGCTGGTCCAGATTTATTTAAATCATTAGGCGCCAAAGTATTCAAAACTGGCACTTCTCCTAACGGATTAAATATTAATCTTAAATCTGGATCAACTTATCCAAGTAAAATTTGTAAAATGACAAAAAAAAACAAGGCCCATATAGGAATTGCATTAGATGGAGATGCAGACAGAATCATAGTCTGTGACGAAAAAGGTAGAATTATTGATGGAGATAAAATTCTTGCCATGTTGGGAGAGAGATGGAAAAGAAAAAAAATTTTAAAAGGTGGAGTGATTGGGACACTAATGTCGAATTATGGTTTAGAAAATTTTTTTAAAAATAACGGAATTAAATTTTTAAGATCAGATGTAGGAGATAGATATGTAAAAGAAAAAATGAAAAAAAATAAGTTTAATTTAGGTGGAGAACAATCAGGTCACATAATTCTTGGTAAGTTTGCAACTACAGGAGATGGATTACTGGTTGCCTTAGAAATTCTTTTTTCATTAAGAAAAATAAAAAAGGCCAGTGAACTTTTTAATAAATTCAAACCCACTCCACAAATATTGGAAAATATAGAAGTTAAAGATAAATCAATAATTAATACTCCAAAATGCAAAAAAGCAATTAATGAAGCAAATAAAATAATTAAAAATAAAGGTAGAATATTAGTTAGAAAATCTGGTACTGAACCAAAAATTAGAATTATGAGCGAGTCAGATGACTCAAATTTAAACAAATTGTGTGTTAAAATAATCAAAAAATCAATCCAGTAAATTGAAAATCAAATCTAAAATATTAATAATTGCAGGATCAGACTCTTCCGGAGGAGCTGGCATTCAAGCAGATATTAAAGCGGTTACCTCTCTTGGATCTTATGCAATGACTGCAATCACAGCAGTAACATCTCAAAACACAACAGGTGTTAAGTCTATAATACCAATACATAATAAAGAAATTTCAAATCAAATCGAATTTACTTCAAAAGATATTAAACCAGACGCAGTAAAGATAGGAATGCTGCATTCTACTCAAGTTATAAATTCAGTGTTAAAATCAATAAAAAAGTCAAATTTAAATAAAATAATATTAGATCCTGTTATGGTAGCTAAGGGTGGAACCAGGCTTATAGACAATAAAGCGATTTTAGTTTTGAAAAAAAAACTAATAAAAAAGGTCGATTTAATAACACCAAATATTCCTGAAGCAGAAATACTAACCAAAATAAAAATTAAATCTATCTTGGATATGATAAATGCTGCTAAAATATTATTAGATTTAGGTGCTAAGAATGTTTTAATTAAAGGTGGTCATTTAAGCGATAAAAAATTGAAAGATATTTTTGTAAATAAAAAAGAAACCACAATATTTACAAATAAAAAAATTAAAACAAAAAATACTCATGGTACTGGATGTACGTTATCCAGTGCAATTGCAACATATTATGGGTGTGGAAAAACTCTAAAGAAATCTTGTGAGTTAGGTATTAGGTATGTAAACAATGCCATTAAGACAAGGCCAAACTTTGGAAAAGGAAATGGACCAATTAACCATTTAAATAGTTTTATAATAGAAAAAAAATTTAGATGAAAAATGTAGTTGTTGTTGGATCTCAATGGGGAGATGAAGGAAAAGGTAAAATAGTTGATTGGTTATCCAGCGAAGCGGACGTTGTTATAAGATTCCAAGGAGGACATAATGCTGGTCATACCTTAGTCATAGATGGTGTTACTTATAAACTGAGATTGTTACCGTCTGGGATTGTCAGAAAAAATAAAATTTCTATTATAGGAAATGGAGTTGTTGTAGATCCTTGGGCGCTACTAGATGAAATTGAAGAAGCTAAATCTAAAGGTGTAGAAATCAATGAAAATAATCTGATTTTATCTGAGGCTGCTACATTAATTTTACCATTTCATAGAGAGATGGATGAAATTAGAGAGGACTCTGCTGGTAAATCAAAAATTGGAACCACCAGAAGAGGAATTGGTCCAGCATATGAAGATAAAGTAGGAAGAAGATCAATAAGAGTAATGGATCTTGCATCAAAACAAAATCTTGAAAATCGATTATCACTCGTTCTTGAGCACCATAACGCTATCCGAAAAGGATTGGGGAAGCCATTATATGAAAAAGATAAACTAGTCGAGGACTTATTAAAAATAGCACCAAATATTTTAAAATATTCAGCTCCAGT
Source organism: uncultured Pelagibacteraceae bacterium (assembly GCA_902630065.1). Lineage (GTDB taxonomy): Bacteria > Pseudomonadota > Alphaproteobacteria > Pelagibacterales > Pelagibacteraceae > Pelagibacter. The sequence continues at coordinate 15,283 of CACOTF010000012.1, read as the reverse complement.
TTGGAAAAAGATAGATCAATTTAAATTAGAAAATAAAAAAATATTATTTGAGGGAGCTCAAGGAATTTTACTTGATGTTGATCATGGAACATATCCATATGTAACTTCATCCAATACGGTTGCAGCTTCAGCAGCAACAGGATCTGGATGTGGTCCAAACTCAATAAATTATGTATTAGGAATTACAAAAGCATACACAACTAGGGTAGGCGAAGGACCTTTCCCAACAGAATTGACAGATGATATTGGTAATCATTTAGGTGAAAAGGGACATGAATTTGGAACTGTTACTAGTAGAAAAAGAAGATGTGGCTGGTTTGATGGAGTTCTAGTGAGACAAACTATAAAGATTTCAGGGATCAATGGTATAGCATTAACAAAATTAGATGTATTAGATGAACTTGATGAAATAAATCTTTGTGTAGCTTATGAGTTAAATGGGAAAAAAATAGATTATTTTCCTGCAGCTGTTGAAGATCAATTAAATGTTAAACCAGTTTATAAAAAACTTGAAGGGTGGAAATCTAAAACCCAAGGTGTAAAAAAATTTGATGATTTACCTAATAATGCAAAAATTTACGTAAAAGCTATTGAAGAGTTCATTGAGACAAAAATATCCAGTATTTCAACAAGCCCAGAGAGAAAAGATACAATTCTTTTAGTAGATCCGTTTAATGATTAAAAACAGCGGTATTAATTTGCGGGCAGCAGATTTTTTGATTTAGCAGAGTTAAGCATATGTTTTTGAAGTTTTTCAAATGCTTTATTTTCAATTTGTCTTATTCTTTCTCTACTTATTTTGAATTTTTTACTTAAATCTTCTAAAGTTATTGGATCATCCGTTAACCTTCTTGAGTAAAGGATTTCTTTTTCTCTTTCATTTAAAATTTTAATAGAATCTTGAAGAAGATCTTTTCGTTGCTCCATTTCTTCATTTTGGGCAAATTTAAGTTCTTGATCCATATCATTGTCCACAACCCAATCTTGCCATTCATCACCGTCTTCTCCAATTGGTGCATTCAGTGACTGTTCTTTTCCTGAAAGCCTTCTATTCATAGATACTACTTCTTGCTCACTAACATCTAATCTATTTGCTATATCTTTTACGTGTTCATCACGTAAGTCACCCTCAGTTCTAGGTGCAATTTGATTTTTCAACTTCTTCAAGTTGAAAAAAAGCTTTTTCTGAGCTGTTGTAGTTCCAATTTTTACTAAGCTCCATGATCTTAGAATATATTCTTGAATAGAAGCTTTAATCCACCACATTGCATAAGTTGCAAGTCTAAAACCTTTTTCTGGTTCAAATTTTTTAACAGCTTGCATTAAACCTACGTTACCTTCTGAAATCATTTCATTAAGAGGCAAGCCATAGCCTTTGTAACCCATTGCTATTTTAGCAACTAGTCTTAAATGACTTGTAACAAGCTTTTCAGCTGATTTAACATTTCCTGTAGTTTGCCAGTTTTTAGCAAGCATGTATTCTTCTTCTGCATCTAGCATAGGAAACTTTTTTATCTGAGCTAGATAAGCTGCTAAGCCACCCTCATTAGAAAGAGTTGGCAAATTGTAAGTATTATTACTCATCGGAAGTATTTATGTAATAGAGAAATTTTTTTTTACAATCGTTTTATTTACTCAATTTTCTTAGTTTTTTTAAGATATCATTTAATTCAATTGGTATATTTGATGAAAATTCTAATCTTTCTCCTATCCTTGGATGGTCAAAACCTAACTGTTTTGCATGCAAAAATTGTCTATCTAAATTTAAAATTTTATTATTAAGATCTTCATCAATGTTTTTAAATTTCTTAAATTTTTTTTTATATTTTTTATCTCCAAGAATATTGTTACCTTTGTATGACATATGAACTCTTATCTGATGAGTTCTACCAGTTTCTAATTTACATTGTATAAAACTAAAAGTTGGAACTTTATCATTCTCGAAAACTTCTAATGTTTCATAATGTGTAATTGCCTTTTTGCCTTTGCTAGATGAGACCTCCATCATCTGTCTGTTTTTAGAACTTCTAGTTATGAACGTTTCAATAGTTCCCTTTTGAGGTCGTAATTTTCCCCATATTAAAGTTTGATAAACTCTTGTTATAGTGTGTTCAGAAAACTGAATTGATAATTTTTCATGGGTTGAATTATTTTTTGCAATTACAATTAATCCTGATGTATCTTTATCAATTCTATGAACTATACCAGGTCTAAGTTCATCTCCAATATCAGATAAATTTTTACTATCATAATTCATTAATGCGTTAACTATTGTATTATCGTAATTACCAGCACCAGGATGCATTGAAATTCCTGAAGGTTTGTCAATTACAATTAAATCTTCATCTTCATAAATTATATTTAATTTAAATTTATAAGGTTTTAAGCTTTGTTTCTTAGGCTCAACAATTTCAAGTTCAATCTTGTCATTTATTTTAGTCTTAATCGAAGGATCTTTTATAATTTTTTCATTAATTTTTAACTTACTATTTAATATTAAATTTTTTACTCTAGTTCTGCTTAAGCGTTTATCATGGTCGGCCAATATGATATCTACCCGTTTGTTATTATTGTCTTTTCCAACAATAAAATTGATGATATTTTTCATAAATTACTATATTAAATTAGTATGCGTTCGTAGCTCAACTGGATAGAGCGCCAGATTTCGGCTCTGGAGGTTCAGGGTTCGACTCCTTGCGGGCGCACCACTATTCCCCCATATTAATAAGCGTTCCTTTTTTTTTTGCAACATGGAAAGAATAATAGAATAATGCAATTGATAATACAAAGTAAACCCCATTCCACATAAATGCATTATAGATATTTTGAATATTTACAGTTTGATTAATCAAAATATTTCTTGCTTCTTCGAAAATATATACCAATGGCAATAAGTATGCTATTTTTTGAAACACTTCTGGCAAAATTTCTATTGGATAATATATGCATCCAAACGGAGCTAATAAAAACATTGTAGACCATGCTATATTTTCAAAAGAGGGTCCATATCTTAATAGACCTGCTGATACAAGGATGCCAAGCGTTATTCCAAATAAATATAGACTCAAAAATAAAAAGAATAAAAATATTCCTAAATCTAAAATAGAAATACCAAACAACGGAGAGGTTAAAAGTACTGCTGGTATTAAACCTATAAGCGCTCTTATTAAAGCTGTAGCAACAAGTGAAGTTAATATTTCACCAATTTTCATTGGTGCAATAAATAAATTTGTAAAGTTTCTGCTCCAAATTTCCTCAAGAAATAGCATATTAAATCCAATACTAGTTCTAAAAAGAAAATCATAAAGGATTGCGCAAGTTAATATAACTCCAACTGCATTATTATAATATGTTGTATGTGTTGCAAAAAAATTTGAGATGAATCCCCACAATGTAATTTGAATAGTCGGCCAATAAACAAGATCCAAAATCCTTGGGAAAGATCTGGTAATTAAATAAAAATGTCTTAAAAAAAGACCATACATTCTAGTTAAGCTCATTTTTACTCCTAGATAATTTTAAAAAAACTTCTTCAAGGTTTTTTCTGCCATGTTTACTGATTAATTCTTCAGGATTTCCTTTATCGATTATAATTCCATCTTTCATCATTAGAATTGACTTACAAAGTCTAGTGACTTCATTCATATTATGAGAGGCAAGAAGTATAGATATTTTTTTTTCTTTTTTATACTCTTCCAAAAAAGATCTAACAAAATCACCTACTTCTGGATCTAATGATGCAGTTGGTTCATCTAATAGCAATACTTTTGGTTCATTGATTAATGCTTTTGCCAAACTAACTCTATTTTTTTGTCCAGATGATAATTCACCTGTAATGCTATTAAGTAATCCTCCCAATCTTAATTTTTCTGATAAAAATTCAATCCTCTCATTAATATTATTTATTTTGTATAATTTTCCATAAACAGTTAGATTTTGTTTAACCGTAAGTTTTTTTGGTAATTCAATATATGGAGATATGAAGTTTATTTGTTCCAAGATTTCAATTCTATTTCCATCCAATTTTTGACCATTTATCAAAATTTCTCCACTAGTTGGTTTCAGAAGTCCTAACAGCATACCAATGGTGGTCGTTTTGCCTGATCCATTTGGACCTAATAGGCCTAAAATTTCGTCTTCTTTTATGTTAAAGCTTATATCTTTTACAGCCTCATTATTTCCATAATTTTTTTTAATATTTTTTACTTCGACTAAATTTTTCATTTTTTTGATGCTCTAAGAAGTCTATCGTTAATCACTAATCCAAAGTTTCGGTTTGGTATTTTTTGCACAGCTATTTTTCTGTAACCTAACTTCTTAATTTTTCTTAATGTTTTATACAAATTTTTACTACTCTCCATTAGATTATTTGTCTTACTTAAATAAAAATAATTCTTATTATTTTCTTTTTTCTTCTTGATTAGGATAAAAGCCTCACCTTTTTTTATTTTAACTGCGTTTAATCTAATGGGTATACCTGGTGAATAATGAACCCTCCCTCTTCCTGGAGAATTTATATTGTTTTTACCATGCAATTTAGTTTTTAAATTTATTTTTAATTTTTTTTTTAATATAGAAATATCTAAACCGCCCAATCTTAAAATTTGGGGTTTTTTTACTAAACTTATTATTGTAGATTCAACACCAACTTTTGATCTTCCACCTTCTAAAATAAATTTAATTTTTTCTCCAAATTCATCATATACATCACCTTTTGTCACTGGACTTATTCCTTCAGAAATATTTGCACTTGGTGCCGCCAAAGGATATTTTAAAGATTTTAATAATATTCTAGCGGTTCGGTGACTTGGAAATCTTACACCTAACGTTTTTTTGTTATTAGTAACGTTTTTTGAAATTTTGCTTTCATTTTTTAGTTTCAATATAAAGGTAATTGGTCCAGGGCATAATGAATTATAAAGTTTATAAAACAAAGTATTTGTCTCACAATCTTTTTCCAAATCTTTAATATTATAGTAATGAACTATTAAGGGGTTATCAGAAGGTCTTCCTTTTAATTTAAATATTTTTTTAGTGCCTTTATCAGAATAGGCATTAGCAGCCAATCCATAGACAGTTTCTGTAGGTATTCCAATACATTCGTTATTATTTAAATATTTTACTGCTTTTTTAATATTTGAATCATTAATTTTCATATAATATTACAAACTATTATATGAATGAAAAAATTTTGCCAGATGATATTGAATTAAAATCTTTGAGTGAACTCACAGATATAGCAGATCGCTTAATTCAAAAATTAGAAAATAAAAAAAATTTGGAAGAATCCATTGAAGATTATCAATATTTAATAAAGCTAAACAATATAATAGAGAAAAAATTTCAAAAGGACTCAAAAAATATATCTGAAAGTACTAAGCTAAAAATAGAAGAATTAACCTCAAAAAAAAATGAAAAAAAAATTAGTTAAAACTGTTAATGAAGTAAATAAATTTTTAAAAAATTACTTAGCAAAACAAAAAAAAACAGATCTAATTATACCTATTAAATATGGTTTATTTCCTGGAGGAAAAAAAATAAGATCTAAACTCATTTTTGATGTTGGAAAAATTTTTAATGTAGAAAAAAAATATCTTTTATATTTAAGTTCAGCTGTTGAATGTATACACGCTTATTCACTAATACATGACGATTTACCGTGTATGGATGATGATGATATTAGAAGAGGTAAACTGACTACACATAAAAAATTTGGAGAATCAACAGCAGTTTTAGCTGGAAACTCCCTTTTGACATTAGCTTTTGAAATTTTATCTGATCCAAAGTTTAATATAAATAACAATAAAAAAATTTCCCTAATAAATCTAATATCTCAATCATCAGGACACCAAGGAATAGCCGGAGGTCAATTTTTGGATTTAAATTATGAAAGAAAAAAAGTTTCTAAACAAAAAGTTATAGATATGGAGATTAAAAAGACTGGAAAATTATTTTCATTCAGCTGTTTGTCTCCGGTTATTTTGACAAATAAAAAAGATCAAATAAAAAAATTTTCAATTATTGGTGAAAAAATTGGTTTACTTTTTCAAATTGCAGATGATTTAATTGATTATAGCAGTACATCAAAAACTGCAGGAAAAAAAACAAATAAAGACTCAAAAAGGGGAAAAGCAACATTAATAAGTTTACTAGGATATAAAAATGCTATTAAATATGCCTCAAAACTAAAAAAAGAAATATTTAATAGTTTAGTTAGCTATGGAAATAATGCTAGTGATTTAAAAGAGACAATTGAATTTATATTAAGTAGAAATAAATAAATGCAAAATTATAAATATTTAAATAATATTAATTTTCCTTCAGATATAAAAAAACTAAACAATGAAGAATTAAAAGTTCTATCAGATGAAGTAAGAAATGAGATGATTGATGCTGTTTCAAAAACAGGTGGTCATCTAGGTGCAGGTTTAGGTGTTGTAGAATTAACGGTAGCACTTCACCATGTTTTTGACACCCCAAAGGACAAATTGATATGGGATGTTGGTCATCAATCATACCCTCATAAAATTTTAACAGGAAGAAAAGATAAAATACGAACTTTACGACAAGGAAGTGGATTATCTGGTTTTACAAAGCGATCAGAAAGTGAATTTGATCCCTTTGGTGCAGCTCATAGTTCTACTTCTATTTCTGCTGGACTTGGCATCGCAACAGCAAATAAATTATCAAATAAATCAGATCAGGTTATTGCAGTTATTGGTGACGGTGCAATGAGCGCAGGAATGGCATATGAAGCTATGAATAATGCTGGAGACTCAAAAACAAAAATGATCGTAATTTTGAATGACAATGATATGTCAATTGCAAAACCAGTTGGCGCAATGAAGTCTTATCTTGCTAAAATTTTTTCAGGTAAGATTTATTTTAGTTTCAGAGAAACAGTTAAAATGATTATTTCATCCTTTTCAAAAAGATTTAGCAAAAAGGCTGGAAAGGCTGAAGATTTTTTGAGATCGGCTGTCACAGGTGGTACATTATTTAATTCATTAGGTTTTTATTATGTTGGTCCAATTGATGGTCATGATTTAGATGTTCTATTGCCAATTTTAAAAAACGCAAAAGAAAGTAATCATAATGGTCCAATACTAATTCATATAAAAACTCAAAAAGGCAAAGGATATAGTTTTGCTGAAAAATCTGATGACAAGTATCACGGAGTTACAAAATTTGATGTTCAAACTGGAGTTCAACAAAAATCAACAACTAAAGCTCCTGCTTTTACAAAGGTATTTGCAAATACATTAATAGAACATGCAAAGAAAGACAGTAAAATTGTAGGTATAACTGCTGCTATGCCGTCTGGGACAGGAATGGATGCATTTAGTAAAGTTTTCCCTGATAGAACTTTTGATGTTGGAATTGCTGAACAACATGCAGTTACTTTTGCTGCAGGTTTAGCCACGGAAGGTTATAAGCCTTATGCAGCAATTTATTCAACATTTTTACAAAGAGCTTATGATCAGGTAGTTCATGACGTTGCAATTCAAAGTTTACCAGTAAGATTTGCAATTGATAGAGCTGGTTTAGTTGGTGCCGATGGAGCCACTCATGCAGGTGCTTTTGATATTACATATTTATCAACTTTACCTAATTTTATTGTTATGGCAGCAAGTGATGAAGCAGAATTGGTAAGAATGGTTAATACCTCAGTAGATATTAATAATAAACCATGTGCATTTAGATATCCAAGGGGAAATGGAGTAGGTTTAGAATTACCTGACATCAACGAAAAAATAGATATTGGAAAAGGAAGGGTTATAAGAGAAGGAAAGAAAGTTGCCTTAGTAAGTTTTGGAAACAGATTAAAAGAATGCTTGTTGGCTGAAGAAAGTTTAAAAAAAATGGGAATTAATCCAACAATTATTGATGCTAGATTTGTAAAACCTCTGGATGAAAATCTCATGTGGCAAGTTGCAACAAATCATGAAGTGCTAATTACATTGGAAGAGGGTTCTATTGGAGGCTTTGGATCACATGTAAATCATTTCTTAAATGAAAAGAATTTATTAGATAATAATTTAAAATTTAGATCAATGATTTTGCCTGATAAATTTTTGGACCAAGACAAACCTGAACAAATGTATAAAGAGGCCGGTTTAGATGCTAAATCTATTGAAGAGAAAGTTTTAGAAACTCTAAATTCTAAAGTTGTGATTAAAAAAATGAATTAATTACCACATTGAGCTTTATTCATTAAGTAATGATCAAGAATTACACAATGCATCATTGCTTCACCTATAGGAACTGCTCTAATACCTACACAAGGATCATGTCTACCTGTGACAGAAATTGAAGTATTTTTTCCAAATTTATTAATTGTTTTTCTTTGAGAAAGAATTGATGAAGTTGGTTTTACTGCAAATGAAACTATAATTTCTTGACCACTAGAAATTCCTCCAAGAATTCCCCCAGCATTATTTGATTTAAATTTTGTTTTCTTTCCTGTTTGAGACATTTCATCAGAATTTTGTTCACCAGAAAGTTGAGCAGAGTTCATTCCAGATCCAATGTTAACCCCTTTTACAGCATTAATACTCATCATAGCTGATGCCAAATCCATATCTAACTTAGAATAAATTGGAGCTCCCAATCCGACAGGCACACCGCTTGCTCTTACTTCAATAATAGCTCCACAAGATGAGCCAGCTTTTCTTATCCCAAGTAAATATTTTTCCCATAATTTTAAAACTGTTTTATCAGGACAAAATAGGGGGTTTTTTGCAATGAATTTGTTATTCCATTTTTCTGTGTCACATCCTAGTATTCCTAATTGTGTTACTGCTCCAATTACTCTGTATTTTTTCCCAATAATATTTTGCAAAACTTGTTTTGCTATTGCTCCTGCTGCTACTCTTGATGCAGTCTCTCTTGCTGACTGTCTGCCTCCACCTCTATAATCTCTAATTCCATATTTTTTAAAATATGTGTAATCAGCATGACCGGGTCTAAATTTATCTTTTATATTTTTATAATCCTTAGAACGCATATCTTTATTGAAAATAATCATTGAGATAGGCGTACCAGTTGTTTTGCCCTCAAATGTTCCTGATAAAATTTCCACTTTATCATCCTCTTTTCTTTGAGTTGTGAATTTAGATTGACCAGGCTTTCTTTTATTTAATTCTAATTGAATGTCTTTCATATTAAGCTTAATATTTGGAGGACATCCATCAACAACACATCCAATTGCAGGACCGTGAGACTCACCCCATGTAGTAAATCGAAAAAATTTTCCAAATGTATTAAAAGACATTATATTATTATATAAATTATTTTGGTTAAATTATGAACGAAAAAAATTCTTTAGGATTAGATAAATGCTTTCTTGAACTTGATAATCCAATATTATTATTCACTGAATGGTATAAAGAGGCAAAGAAAACTGAAATAAATGATCCAAATGCATTAGCTCTAGCCACTATTGACGAAAAAGGTTATCCGAATGTAAGAATGGTATTACTCAAAGATTATGGAGAAGACGGATTTGTCTTTTACACTAACTTTAATAGTAATAAAGGAAACTCTATAAAGCGTAATCCAAAAATTTCAATGTGCTTTCATTGGAAAAGTTTACTCAGACAAATCCGTATAGTTGGTACCGCTGAAAAAGTTTCAGATGATGAAGCGGATAATTATTTTAATTCCAGAAGTTATGGAAGTAGAATTGGTGCTTGGGCCTCAAATCAAAGCTCAATTTTGAAAGATAGAAAAGAACTAAACCAATCAATAAAAAAATTTAAAGATCTCTATAAAGATGAAAATAATGTTCCAAGACCTGATCATTGGTCAGGATGGAGGTTAAAACACCACGAAATTGAATTTTGGTTAGATGGTGAAAATAGAATTCACGAAAGATTGAAATATATTAAAGACAACAATTCTTGGAAAAAAATTCTTCTATCACCTTAAAATTTTCTATTAATACTAAAAGCAGTTAAATTTTTAAGTATAGTTTTTTCTTCACAATCTTGAAATATACTTAATGAATTTGATGCTAAGCTTATATAGTGTTCCGCTTTTTTATAACACTCATTAAGTATATTATATTTTTTTACCAATTTAAGGACATAGTCAAATTGTTCTTTAGATCTGATATTTTGTTCAAATATTTTTTTTAAAACTAATTTTTCATCTGAAGATAATTTTTGATTTAGTAGAATAATAGGGAGAGTTACCTTGCCCTCAAAGAAATCTTTTCCTATCTCTTTACCAAACATTTTTAATTCTGAGTTATAGTCAAGTGTATCATCTGCAATTTGAAATGTTAATCCAAGGTTCTTTCCATAGAATTCTAGTGCATCTTTAAATTTATTATCTTTATCAGTAATTATCGACCCAACTTTAGAAGATGCTGAAAATAAAGCTGCAGTTTTAGAAGAAATTATATTCAAGTATGTTTCTTCTAACATTTCAGAGTCACCTTTATGTTGTAATTGCAAAACTTCTCCTTGAGCAATAGTTGATGATGTAGAAGATAAAAGTTTTAATACTTCAATACTTCCATCCTCAACCATCATCTCAAAACATCTACTTAATAAATAGTCCCCAACAAGAATTGATGACTGATTTCCCCAAATTTTGTTTGTGGTTTTTTTGCCTCTTCTTAAATCTGCGCTGTCAATTACATCATCATGCATAAGAGTTGCTGCGTGTATAAGCTCAACACATGCAGCTAGGTTCACATCTCTACTACCTTTTGTATATCCACACAATTTAGCACACTCCAAAGTAAGCAATGCTCTTAATCTTTTACCTCCACTAGTCATGTGGTAAGCTGTCATTTCTTTAACAAGCTCAACTTTACTATCTAATTTATAAGAAATTTTGTCTTCAACTAAACTTAGTTTTTCATCAACAGAATTTACTAAATCTGTATATGCATTAGTTATTTGCTTTTTTAATTGAACTACTGAACCCATAAATTCAAAATATTACATTAAGTTTATTAATATACTTATCAATTGACGCACCTATTTCTTCAACTATAAGTAGCTTTATAATTAAGTAAAATTTTTATAATCATTTGTATGTTTTCATTTTTTAAAAAAAAAAAAATTGTTAGTCATTTAAGACTTTCGGGCGTCATTGGAAATGTTGGAAAGTTCAAACAAGGAATAGAATATTCCTCTCAAGAAGAAATGATAAAAAAAGCTTTTTCAGTAAAAAAAGCAGAAGCTGTTGCAATTTCAATTAATTCACCAGGTGGTTCACCAGTTCAATCACATTTAATATATAAATTTATTAGAGAACAATCTAAGAAAAACAAAAAAAAAGTAATAGTTTTTGCGGAAGATGTTGCTGCATCTGGAGGTTATCTAATTGCATGCGCAGGTGATGAGATTTATGCTAATGCAAGTTCTATAATCGGATCAATAGGAGTAATTTATTCCTCTTTTGGTTTTAAAGATTTAATTCAAAAAATTGGGGTTCAAAGACGGGTTTATACAGCTGGAAAAAATAAAAGTACTCTAGATCCTTTTTTAGACGAAAAAGAAGAGGACATTCAAAGATTAAAAAATATTCAACTAGAACTTCACCAAGAATTTATTAATGTTGTAGAAGAAAGTAGATCAACAAAATTAAACAAAACTGATGTTGAACTTTTTTCTGGAGAATTTTGGTCTGGCAAAACATCCTTAAAACTTGGTTTGATAGATGGAATAGGGAATGCAGAACAAATATTGAGAGAAAAATTTGGTGAAGATGTTGAAATTAAAAAATTTGAAAAGTCTAAAGGATGGCTTGCCAAAAAACTTTCATCTTCAGAAGACCATGCGGATAAATTGATAAGTGTTTTAGAGGAAAGATCTATTTGGCAAAAATATGGTTTCTAAAAAAAAAATAAAAAATCCAAAATCATTTATTTCTTTTCAGGATACAATATTAAATCTTCAAAAGTACTGGTCAAAAAAAGGTTGCGTTATTTTACAACCTTATGATTTAGAAGTTGGAGCAGGAACATTTCACCCAGCAACAACTCTGAGATCATTAGGTCCTAAATCATGGAAAACAGCTTACGTTCAACCATCAAGAAGACCAACAGATGGAAGGTATGGAGAAAATCCTAATCGTTTGCAACACTACTATCAATTTCAAGTTTTAATAAAACCTTCACCAAAAGATATTAAAAAAATGTATCTTAATAGCCTTTCATCTGTAGGTATTAAATACGAAGAGCACGATATCAGATTTGTAGAGGATGATTGGGAAAGTCCAACCCTAGGTGCTGCTGGACTTGGATGGGAAGTATGGTGTGATGGCATGGAAGTTACTCAATTCACTTATTTTCAACAAATGGCAGGTATGGAATGCAATCCAATATCTGTTGAAATTACTTACGGTTTAGAGAGATTATGTATGTTTATTCAAGGTAAAAAAAATGTTTTTGATTTAATTTGGAATGATGAAGGAGTTTTATACAAAGATGTTTTTCATCAAGCTGAAAAAGAATTTTCAGCCTATAATTTTGAGTACGCAAACACAGATAAACTATTTAAGATTTTTGATATGCTAGAAGAGGAAGCAAAATCATTAATTGAAAAGAAAATTTCTCTTCCAGCATATGATCAATGTTTAAAATCAAGTCATGTGTTCAATATTTTGGATGCTAGAGGAGTTATAAGTGTTGCTCAAAGAGCAGAATATATTGCAAGGATAAGAGATCTAACAAGAGAAATTGGAAAAATTTGGGTAGAAACACAAAATTAAAATGACTGAATTTTTCCTTGAATTGTTTAGTGAAGAAATACCTTCCAGATTACAAATCAATGCTAGAAATGATTTAACACAAATTATTAAAAAATTTTTTGACGATAATGAAATTATAGTTAAAGGTAAAATTAATACTTATTCAACTCCAAATAGGCTCATTGTTCATATAAATAAGATACCTAAAGATTTAATAAAAAAAGCAGAGGAAATTAGAGGTCCTAATATAAATGCTCCAGAAAAGGCTTTAGAAGGATTTTTAAAATCCAATAAAATAAGTAAAGAAAAAGTTTTCAAAAAAAGCACTGAAAAAGGCATATTCTACTTTTACAACAAACCATCACAAAAAATAAAAACATACGATTTATTAAAAGAAAATATTGCAAGTTTGCTTTTAAAAATTTCATGGAAAAAATCAATGAAATGGGGCAATCATGATTTATATTGGGGGAGACCGTTAAAATCAATATTAGCTTTATTTGATAAAAAAATAATTGAATTCAAATTAAACCATTTACAGAGTTCAAATAAAACTTTTACAGATAAAGATCTAGAAGATGAAGTAAAAAGTTTTGTTGATTTTAAATCTTATATAAAATTTTTTAAACAAAAAGGAGTAACAATCGACCATAATAAAAGGAAAGAATTTATAATTAAAGAAATAAATAAAGCAACTAATCAAAAAAAAATTCATATAAACGTGAATGAAAATCTTATAGACGAAATAATAAATATTGTTGAAAAACCAAAAATTTTAGTATGTGAGTTTAATAAGAAATTTTTAGAAATTCCACAAGAAATACTTATTATAACAATGCAACATCACCAAAAATATTTTCCTACATTTGATAGTAAAAACAAAATAACAAATAATTTTATAGTTGTGGCAGATTGCAAGGACAAAAAAGGATTAGTTAAATTAGGAAATCAAAATGTTGTAAATGCAAGGTTGGCAGATGCAGAATTTTTTTGGAACAGAAATAAGTCTCAAAATTTAGTTAAACAGGTATCTAGATTGAAACAAATTAATTATTTTAAAGGATTGGGAAGTTATTTTGATAAAATACAAAGAGTAAGAAAACTAAGTGGAATAATATCAGATGAACTTTTAATAAGTAAAGAAAAGATAGAAATTGCCTCCTCAATTTGCAAAGTAGATTTGATGTCAGATTTAGTTGGAGAGTTTCCCGAATTGCAAGGCGTAATGGGGGGATACTTTGCAAGAGAGCAAGGTTTTGACGAAGAAATAAGTTTAGCTGTTTCAGAGCATTACTTACCAAGTGGCATTGATAGCAAAGTTCCAAAAAAACCATACAGCATAGCATTATCGTTAAGTGATAAAATTGATTCTTTAGTTGGATTTTTTGGAATTAATCTCAAACCAACTAGTTCAAAAGATCCTTATGCCATAAGAAGAATGGCAATCAGTTTATTAAGGTTAATTATTGAAAATCAAAAAAAAATAAAATTAAGAGATCTAATAAATTATTCAATAAATTTATACAAAGATCAAAATTACTCTTTTGACTCAAAATTGATAAATGATGAATTGGGAGATTTTATTTTAGAAAGATTAAAATATTATTTGAAAGAAAAAAATATTAGGTCAGATATTATTGAGTGCTCCACTAATTCATATGGAATAGATGATTTGCTAAAAATTTTTAATAAATCATTAAATTTGAATAAAAATATTAAAAAAGATTTTGGTCTTGATGTTATTGCAATTTATAAAAGATCTGCAAACATTTTAAATAGCGAAAGTAAATCAAAACTAGAAATAGTAGGTTCTGCCGATCCCGGTCTCTTTAAAAACGATTATGAAAAAAATCTTTATAAAAAAATACATACTATAAGAAAGTATTTTTCAAGTATAGGTAGAGACGAGGATTATGATGAAAGTCTTAAAACACTTTCAAGTGCCAAAATAGAGGTTAATGAGTTTTTTGATAATGTAATAGTTAATGATCAAGAAGAAATAATTAAAAAAAACAGACTAGAACTTTTAAAAATGTTGTGTAAAAGCTTCGATAATTATTTTAACTTTTCTAAAATAGAAGCATAAATGCCAAAATTAGTATTTAATTTTAAATCTAAAGACACAAAAAAAATAAAAAACCCAAAAAATATTTTAGGAGGCAAAGGTGCAAATTTATCTGAAATGGGAAGGATGGGTCTGCCTGTCCCACCTGGATTTACTATTTCTACTGAAGTTTGTGATTTATTTTATAAAAATAAAAAGAAATTAAAGCCTAAAATCATAAATGAAATAAATAAAGAATTAAAAAATATTGAAAAAGATTCTGGTAAAAAATTTGGAGATTTGAAAAATCCTCTATTGTTATCCGTTAGGTCTGGCGCAAGAGTATCCATGCCAGGAATGATGGATACTATTTTAAATCTTGGACTAAATGACAAAACTGTGATTGCTTTAGCAAATAAAACATCAAATATGAGATTTGCAAAAGATAGTTATAGAAGATTTATACAAATGTATGCGAATGTTGTTATGGGTGTTGAAAGTTATAATTTTGAAGAATTAATTGAAAATTAC
>CACOTF010000011.1 GCA_902630065.1 uncultured Pelagibacteraceae bacterium | reverse complement strand
GAAAGATTCATTCAATCAGGAGCAAAAGTTGTTATATGGGATATTGATGAACAAGAAGCAAAGAAAGCCGTTGAAAAAATAAATTCAGAAAACATAAGTTATAAAATTGTAAATGTATGTAACTTTGAAGAGATTTCTAAAAGTTTAAAAGATATTGAGACTGAACATAATAAAATAGATATCTTTGTAAACAATGCTGGGATAACCGGTATGAACAAAACAGTTGCAGAATATCCTATTGAGGAATGGGAAAAAGTAATTCAATTAAATTTAAATGCAGTATTTTACTGTTGCAAAGCAGTTGTTCCTTATTTGGAAAAAAATAATTATGGAAGAATAGTGAATATTGCATCAATTGCTGGAAAAGAAGGCAATCCTAATGCTGGAGCTTATAGCACATCAAAAGCTGGAGTTATTGGTTTAACAAAATCTTTAGGAAAAGAATTAGCATTAAAAAATATAGCAGTAAATTGCGTAACACCAGCGGCTGCAAAAACAAGAATATTTGATCAAATGACCGAAGAGCATATAAATTACATGCTTTCAAAGATTCCAAGAAATAAGTTTGCAAAAGTTAATGAATTGGCTTCTTTAGTAACTTATTTAGCTAGTGAAGAAAACTCTTTTGCGACTGCAGCAGTGTTTGATCTAAGCGGGGGAAGAGCTACTTATTAATGTATTTAATTTAATATTTTTTTTATGAAATACTCTGCATCTAAAAATAGATACTCAAATATGTTATATAGGACATGCGGTGACAGCGGTGTAAAATTACCTTTAATAAGCTTGGGTCTTTGGCATAATTTTGGAGCCAAAATCCCACTTTCAAATATTAAAAAAATCTTATTTTACGCTTTTGATAGAGGTATTACTCATTTTGATTTGGCGAATAATTATGGCCCACCATATGGAAGTACCGAAATAAATTTTGGAAAGATAATAATTAAAGACTTAAAAAAATATAGAGATGAACTCATCATATCATCTAAAGCTGGTTATGATATGTGGGAAGGACCTTATGGAGAATGGGGATCAAAAAAACATATTATTGCAAGTTGTGATCAAAGTTTAAAGAGAATGAAAGTTGATTATTTTGACATATTTTATTCACACAGATTTGACCCAAATACACCTTTAGAAGAGACAGCAGATGCCTTAGAAAGTATTTATAAATCTGGAAAAGCTTTGTACATTGGTATTTCATCTTATTCCTCAAAAAAGACAAATCAAATTTACAAAATTTTAAAATCAAGAAATATTAAATTGTTTATTCATCAACCATCATATTCGCTAATAAATAGATGGATTGAAAAAGATTTAACTAAGACAATAAGAAAACTAAAAATTGGATGTATTGCTTTTTCCCCACTAGCTCAAGGAATGCTATCAGATAAATATTTAAAAAAGATACCTAAAGTTTCAAGAGCAAGTGATGTTACATCATACTTAGATAAATCATTAATAACAAAAAAAAACTTAAAGATTGTTTCTGATTTAAATAAGATTGCAATTAAAAGAGGGCAATCTTTATCTCAAATGGCAATCTCTTGGGTTTTATCAAATAATTATGTAACATCTGCTCTAATAGGAGTTAGAAGTTTAAATCAATTAAAAGAGAATTTGGAAAGTCTAAACAAGCTTAGTTTTTCAGCCTCTGAAATGAAAATAATTAATAAAACTGCAAAAGATGGTAATATTAACATCTGGAAGCAGTCAAGCTCATATTAAAATGTATATTGGTATTGATTTAGGTGGAACTAAAACAGAGTCGATTATATTAGATAATAAAGGTAATGAGTTAGAGAGAATAAGAAAATCAACTCCAAAAAATTACAATGGTACACTTGATATAGTTTGTGAACTAGTAAATTATTTAGAAGATAAATATAAATCTAAATGTAGTGTAGGTGTAGGCTCTCCTGGAGCTCTTTCTTTTGAAAACGACTGTATAAAAGGTGGTAATTCAACATGGTTGAATAATAGACCATTAAAAAAAGATTTAGAACTTAGATTAAATCGAAATATTTTTTTAGAAAATGATGCAAATTGTTTTGCATTGTCGGAGTCAATTGACGGAGCAGGAAAAAATGATGATGTTGTTTTTGGAGTAATAATTGGAACAGGAGTTGGTGGAGGTCTCGTTATAAACAATAAAATTATCAATGGTCATAATAACATAACTGGAGAGTGGGGCCATAATCAGATGCCACTGGGCTCAAATGACAAATGGAATAGACATGATTGTTATTGTGGAAAAAAAGGATGTATAGAAACTTTTCTATCGGGCCCAGGTTTCTCAAGACATTTTTATGATATGTTTAAAATTAATCTCGATGCTAAAATTATACAAGATAATGCTAATAATGGAGATGAAAAATCTTTAGAATTTATTTCTCAATATCTAGACTATTTAGCAAGAGGGCTTTCCCAAGTCATAAATATTGTTGATCCTGGAGCTATAGTTTTAGGTGGAGGTGTTTCTAATATGAAGCAAATTTATGAGAATATAAATCCTAAATTAAAAAAATATGTGTTTAGTGACACTGTAAATACAAAAGTATTAAAACATATTCATGGTGACTCTAGCGGCGTAAGAGGGGCTGCTGATCTAGGAAGATCTGGTGAATTAAATCAATAAAATATGAAAAAAGTTAAAATTGGTTTCATTGGAATAGGTTTAATGGGATATCCAATGGCAAAAAATCTCCTCAAATCAAAATATCAAGTCAAAGTTTTTAATAGAACTAAAAGTAAAGCCCTTAAATTAAAAAAATTTGGCGCAGAGGTATGTAATTCTTTAAAGGAAGTTGTTTCAGACCGAGATCTAATAATTACAATGTTATCTGATGACAAGGCTATAAAAAAAATATATTTCAACTCAGAATTTTTAAAAAATTTAAAAGTAGGATCTACTGTTATAGATATGAGCTCTGCAAATCCAAAAACAGCAATTAATTTATCAAAAATATTAAAAAAATATAAAATTAATTTTTTAGACGCACCAGTTTCGGGGGGCACAAATGGTGCAGAGAATGCAGAGCTCGCCATAATGGTTGGTGGAGATAAGAAAGTTTTTTCTAAAAATTTAAATATAATTAAGAAATTAGGCAATCCTGTTCTAGTTGGAAAAAATTCTGCAGGTCAAATAGCAAAATTAGCTAATCAAATAATAGTTGGAATTACAATCGGATCTGTAGCAGAAGCAATTAAACTATCACAAAAAAATAACGTAAATCCAATTAATATTCTCAAAGCATTAAAAGGAGGATGGGCTGACAGTAAAGTTTTGCAAACTCACGGACTAAGAATGATTAAAAATGATTTTAAACCAAGAGGAAAAAATTTTTCGCAATTAAAAGATATGAATAACATCCTTGATTGTGCGAAAAATAAAAAGTTAGAATTACCTTTATCCAAAATAGTAAAAAAAATGTATAATAAGCTTGTTAAAAAGGGTTTAGGTAATTATGATCATAGCTCGTTATACAAAAGCTATAAATAATTATTGGAGATGAAATGAAATTACTAAGAGTAGGAGAAAAAAATAAAGAAAAGCCAGCTATATTGGATAAAGATGGAAATTTGCGAGATATTTCCAAATATATAAATGATTTAGATCCAACTAATTTAAATTTTGAAACATTTGAAAAAATCAAGAAAGTTGATTTATCATCGCTTCCAGAAATTTCAAAAAATACTAGATTTGGTTCATGTATAACTAAACCAGGAAAATTTATTGCAATCGGATTAAATTTCTCTGACCATGCCGCAGAAACTGGAGCAAAACCACCAACAGAACCAATTGTTTTTATGAAAGCAACTAGTTCAATTAATGGACCAAATGATGATATTGAAATTACAAGCTATTCAAAAAAACTAGATTGGGAAGTTGAGCTAGGTTTAGTTATTGGAAAAAATGCTAAAAATATTCCAGAAAAAAATTCACAAGATTATATCTTAGGCTATTGTTTAGTGAATGATGTAAGTGAAAGAGAGTGGCAAATAGAAAAAATGGGACAGTGGGTAAAAGGTAAGTCGCACGATACATTTGGTCCTATTGGTCCATACCTTGTGACCAAAGATGAGATTAATGATGTAAACAACTTAAATATGGAATTAGATTTAAATGGTGAAAGAATGCAAACGGGTAACACAAAAACAATGATTTTTAATGTAGATCATATTGTTTCATATGTTAGTAGATATATGTCCCTTCAACCAGGAGATATCATTACCACAGGAACACCCCCAGGAGTTGGGATGGGAATGAAGCCACAAAAATATTTAAAAGCAGGTGATGAAATGAGGCTTTCAATTGAACTTCTTGGTGAACAAAAATCAAAAGTAGTAGCAATTTAATCCAAATATAATCTCTTTTTTGATATAATAAATTGTGATCAAAAGAGACCTATACTACGAGAGAATTCCTACAAAATCATTAAGAGAGGATGTTAGGTTTTTAGGAAATTCATTAGGAAATGTAATTAAAGAACAAGAAGGTAAAAGCTTTTATAATCTTGTTGAGAAAATTAGAAAGTTATCAAAAGCAAATAAAATCCAAAAAAAATCATATAAAAAAATTTCAAGTGAAATAAAAAGTATTAATCCTAAAAATACTTACAAGCTTGCAAGAGCATTTAATCATTTTATGAATTTTATAAATCTAGCCGAATCTATTGATGCATCTAGACAACTCAACCAATATGAAAATAAAAGAGACGGTAAAAATCAAAAAAATATTTTTATAGAAGAAATTTTTAAGAAATTATTTAAAAATAAAAAAATTAATAATAATAAAATATATAGTTTTGCAAAAAATTTAAATATTGGAATAGTTTTGACAGCTCATCCAACAGAGGTCAAAAGAAGAACTTTAATTCAAAAATATCATAAAATTACAGAAATACTTGAAGAAAGAGAGTTATTTAAAGATCATGCTTTAAAAATAAAATCTTTAAATAAAAAAATTCATGATGAATTTACCATTATCTGGAATACAGATGACTTAAAAAGATCAAAACCGTCTCCAGCCGATGAAGCGCGATGGGGTCTTGCAATAATAGAGGATAGTCTTTGGGAAACTATTCCAAAAGTCTACAGAAGACTCAATGATATATTTTTGAAAAATATGGGTAAAGGTTTGCCAAAAAATTTTAATCCTATTGAGTTTGGATCATGGATGGGAGGTGATAGAGACGGAAATCCAAATGTAACTTCAAAAGTAACAAAAGAAGTTTTGTTATTATCAAGATGGGAAGCAGCAAAATTGTATGAAAAAGAACTCACTAAATTAATTAGATCATATTCAATGAAAAAGTGTTCAAAAAAAATTCAAAAACTTACAGGAAAATCATTTGAACCTTACAGAGTTTTCTTAAGACCTTTAAGAGATAAAATGCGATTTACTCATCGAGCAATTGAACAATTTATAGTTAACAAAAAACCTTTAGACTACAAAAAATTGCTAAACTCAAAAGAGGAAATTTTAAAACCTCTTAGAATTGTCCGAAAGTCTTTAGAGGAAAATCAAAGTGAAAATATTGCAAGTGGTGAATTATTAGATTTAATGAGAAGAGCAAAATGTTTTGGAATTAATCTGGCAAAACTAGATATTAGACAAGAATCATCTAGACACTCACAGTTAATTAATGAACTTGTTAAGAAAAAAAATAAACTTAATTATCTAAAATGGAGTGAGGAAGAAAAAATTAAATTTTTATCATCTAAGATGAAAAAAAAATCAAATTTCATAAAAAACTTTAATTTTAAAAATAAAGAAAACAAAGAAGTTTGGTCAACATTTAAAATTTTATCTGAAGAGCCAACTGAATGTTTAGGGGCTTATGTTATTTCAATGACATCATCTGCATCTGATATTCTTTCTGTTTTATATTTGCAAAAAGAAGCAAATATTAAAAATAAATTAAGAGTTGTCCCTTTATTTGAAACATTAGATGACTTAATTAATGCAAAATCAATAATGGCCAGCTTGTTTTCATTAAAATGGTACAGAGATTTAATAAAAAATAAACAAGAAGTCATGATTGGATATTCAGATTCAAGCAAAGATGCTGGAAAAATCTGTGCAAGTTGGCATCAATATAAGGCTCAAGAAGAAATTATTAAAATTGCAAAAAAATATAAAATAGATGTTACTTTCTTTCATGGAAGAGGTGGTTCAGCGGGTAGAGGTGGAGGCCCAATTCAAGCTACTTTAAAATCTCAGCCGCCAAATACAGTTAATGGAAAAATTAGAATAACCGATCAAGGAGAAGTTATTCAACAGAAATATGGATACCAGCCTTTAGCAATTTACAATTTATGCAGCTATATAGGAGCGGTAATGGAGGCAACATTAACCCCACCGCCAGTCCCTAAAAAAGATTGGAGAAATCTAATTGAAAAAATGTCTGATATTTCAAAAAGTTCATATAGAAAAAATATTAATCAAAGTTCAGATTTTATTAAATATTTTAAAACCGTAACGCCACATGTGTCTTTAGGAAAACTTTCAATTGGATCAAGACCGTCTAAAAGAAAGAATATTGACAATATCAAAAGTTTAAGAGCAATACCCTGGGTATTTGCTTGGACACAAATAAGACTAATGCTTCCAGCATGGCTTGGGAGTGCAGAAGCTTTAAGATATTCATCGATAGAAAAATTTGAGAAAACACTAATAGATATGGAAAAAAATTGGCCTTTCTTCAATTCGATGATGGATATCTTAGATATGGTAATTTCAAAAGTGGATCCAGATATTTCAAAAATATATGAGGAATATTTAGCTGATAAAGATTTAAAAAGAGTAGGAAAAAAACTTAGGTTCCAATTCGAAGTTATTAAAAAATTAAATAAAAAGATTACGCCAAAAGAAATTATAAGTGAAAGAAAAAAATTTAGATCAGGAGTTATTGTAAGAAATATTTACACAGAAGTATTAAATATAATTCAAGCAGTAGTTATGAATAAAATCAAAAAAAAAAAATTAAATTCAGATAAAAAAAATGATCTTAATGATGCATTATTAACATCTATTGCAGGCATTTCAGCTGCAATGAAAAACACTGGTTAAATGATAGAATTATTTGTTGCATTTGGAGCTGGATTGATAAGTTTTTTGTCTCCGTGTGTACTTCCATTAATACCTGGATATATATCTTATATTTCTGGAAGCTCTTTAAATGAATTATTAGAAAAAAAAACGATAAATATATTCCCTATAGTTTTATTTACTTTGGGTTTTTCAATAGTATTTATAACCTTTGGAGCAACAGCAACGTTTTTAGGTTCTTTAATTTTAAGTAACTCTTTCGAACTAAGAATTATTGCAGGAAGTATAATAATTATTTTCTCTCTTCATATAATGGGATTAATTAATATTAAGTTTTTAAATTATGAAAAGAGAATTAATACTGATATTAAGTCAGGGAATTTTAGCTCTATATTAGTTGGTATGGCATTTGGATTTGGATGGACTCCATGTATTGGTCCTATTTTAGGATCAATATTAGCTCTAGCATCAATTGAGCAAAGTTTGAACAGGGGTATTTTGTTGCTTGTGTTCTATTCACTTGGTTTAGCATTACCATTTATTGCATCAGGTTATTTGATTCAGCGTTTTATGGTTGTTACAAAAAATCTAAAATCAAAAATGATAACCATTTCAAGAGTTGGCGGAGGATTATTATTGATAACAGGAATATTAATGATTACAAACCAGTTGCAAGCTTTAGGATTTTACATATTAAAGTATTTTCCTATACTTCAAAAACTTGGATAAAAATGAAAATATACCAAATTGATTGCAGTGCTAGAAAAGAAGGTTCTACATCAAGGATGCTAGCAAAAAAAATACTTGATAAAGTTAAAAAAGATAATGATGAGGTTATTTATAGAGATCTAGATGATGAAATGCTTTTTATATCTGGTTTAACCGAGTCTGGTATGAAAATTCCAGAGAATGAGCAAACAGATGAACATAAAAAAATGTTCGAATTATCAGATAAACTTGTTAGTGAACTGAAAGAATGTGATGTTATTATTATATCAGTTCCAATATATAATTTTGGACCACCTGCAACGCTAAAAGCATGGGCAGACTTGGCTGCAAGAGCAAAACTAACTTTTAAATATGGTGATGATGGGAGAAGAAAAGGTTTGCTTGAGGATAAGCAGGTTTATCTTGCAATTACATCTGGTGGAACAAAAATTCAGGGAAAGGAGGATTTTCTTACACCATGGTTAATCCATATGTTGAACTTCTTTGGAATAAAAAAAATTGAAATAGTTGCAGCTGATCAAATGGCATTAGACTATGAAAAGTCAATTGAAAATGCTGAAAATAAAATAAAAGAACTTTTTAAAGATTAAATTTTCTCTTTAGATGTCTAAGTTTTCCCTCTGTGCTATCAAAATCTATGTAACATCCTTGCAAGAATCTGTCACCTTCATTGACATCGTACACAGTTCTACCATGAAGCAATCGATGATTATCCATCATCAATAAATCTCCCTCACCGAGTTTAAACTCAATTTTGTAATTTTCTGAGTTGTATAATTCTGAGATTTTATTTCTAGCTTTATAAAATAAATCTAATTTAGACTTTTCTATGATTGGAGCATAGTCTAGTCTTGGACTAAATCTTACTTGTTTAAATTCTTTATTGCCATCAAGTTTAATTAATTCAGATGTATCTTCTAATACTACAGTTTTATCAGTAAATTTAAATTTTACCTTAACATTTGTTAATATATCATAGTAATCAGGGTAATCATTTTTAATTTTTTCACTAACAGTATAACCATCAACTAAAGTTGATTTTCCACCACTAACTTTATTAATTATACAATGTAATAATTGAACACAAGGAACAGGATTTCTATAAGGATTATCTGTATGTGGCGCAAGTGCAAGAGACGTATAAGCTAAATCATTAGGATTAGCCTTAGATCTGACATTAAAAAATTCACCAAAATTCGTTCGTCTTACACTTCCAATTGAATTAGCAAATTTAATAATAAAGTTATCTTCAGTTGGCACATTAGACAAAACGACAAATCCATATTTGTAAAAGGAAACCAGCAATTCATACATTTTTTTGTCTTCAAAAATATCTGCATCAAACTTAAATTTTTGAAAACTATTAAATTCAGAATTCCACATAACTTTTTCTATAGAGATTGGATCTAAGTGGTGTGATTTATACTCACTGATTATATGATCTTCTTTAACCTTATAATTTGTTCCATCTGTAAAAAATAATTGAAGAAATCCATTTTGTTTTTCAATTTTATCTATATTGATATCACTGTTTAAAGAAGTAGGATCAAATAACCTTTGTTGAGTTCCCTTATCAAGAGCATCATCGCTATTTATTCTTTCCCTTAACCAAAAAGGATGAATTTCTTCTTTAGTATATCCGCTATTAATAAAGACTTTTTTCGAATCTACTTCAATTTTCATTATTTTAGATTCTTCTCCTAAATTTTAAAATTTTCAAGAAAATTTATTTGAACAAGTTGATTATTTTAATTATTACTAATTTCAAATGAACTTCAAAAATTCAAATAATTTCAACATTTATTATACATTTTTAAATAGCTTAGCTAGGGATTTAACAAAACTATATTATACTAAACTTAATAAAACGTTCACAATAAATAATAAATTAAAAGGTGAAGGGTATGATCCTGTTACAAGTGCAGATAAAGCATTTGAAAAATATATAAGACAAAAAATTAATGAAAAATTCCCAGATCACCAAATAATTGGTGAAGAATTTGGAATAAAGAAAACAAAAAGTGACTTTTCATGGATTATTGATCCAATTGATGGAACTAGATCTTTTGTTGCAGGTAATCCGACCTGGAGTAATTTAATATCTTTAAACTACAAAAATTCTCCAATAATCGGTTTAGCAAATTTTCCAAGAATGCAAAAATATTATTTAAATGAAAACAATAAAAAAGCTTATGTATTTGAAAATGGAAAAAAAAGAAGATTAAGTGTGAATAAAAAAGTTTCTTATAATTATTTAAAGGTTGCTGCGGCATTTCATGGTTACTTATCTTTAGATAAACAAAAAAAAATAAATAAATTTATAAAAAAAATGAATTTTCCGTGTTTTGATGCACTTACCTATTGTCAATTAACAGAGGGAAGACTAGATATAGTTGCACAATGTGCAAATAAAATTTGGGATATACATCCAATAATACCAATTATTAAAGCATCAGGTGGTATAATTACTACATGGGATAATAAAGATGCATCACTAGGTGGAAATATAATTGTTTCAAATAATTTATCAAACCATAAAAAATTATTAAAATTGCTTAAGCCAGCTACATGAAAAATATAATTGTTCTTCAACATATTAAAATTGAGGATCCTGGTTATATCAAAGATCTAATGTTAGAAGATAAAGTTAATATTAAAACTGTTGAACTGGATGAAGGTGAAAAAATTCCTAATGATTTATCTAGTTTTGATGCAATGTTTTGCATGGGGGGACCAATGGATACTTGGATGGAAAAAGATTACCCGTGGTTAATAGATGAGAAAAAGAAAATTAAAGAATTTGTTGTAGACTTAAATAAACCGTATTTAGGTTTTTGTTTAGGTTGTCAATTATTAGGAGAGGTAGTTGGGGGTAAAGTAGTCAAATCAAAAAATCCAGAAATAGGTATTTTAGATATTAATTTTTTAAATAGTAAAAAGGATGATTTATTATTTAAAGAATATCCTGATATTATTAAATCACTTCAATGGCATTCATATGAAGTTCAAAATCTAGAAAATAACAATGATATAACTCTTTTAGCATCATCTCCTGAAACGAAATACCAAATTTTTAAATATAAAAAACATGCTTATGGCATTCAATTTCATATAGAAATTAAGGATACTACTGTTGGAGAATGGGGGTGCGTACCTGAATATAAGTCAGCTTTAGAAAGCCAGTTAGGAGAGGGATCACTTGAGAAATTTGATAGTGAAGCAAAAGAAAATATTCAATCAATGAATAAATACTCCAAAATGCTTTACGAAAACTTCAAAAAAATAGTGAATTAATTCACTTTAGTTTACATAATTAATAAGCTAAATTTTTATTTTAATAATATAGGAGAGAGAAATGAAGTATGGGTATTTTATAAAAATTTTATTGGCTTTTTTTCTAGCTTTTGCTCCAACACAAGCATTTGCAAAAACTATAAAATGGTCAATGCAGGGTGATAGTTTAACACTTGATCCTCATGCTCAAAACGAAGGTCCTACTACTCAAGTATCTAGACAAGTGTATGAAGCACTAGTTACTAGGGGATTAGATATGAAAATTGGACCTCAACTAGCAACAGAGTGGAGAACTCAAGGTCCTAATACTTGGATCTTTAAATTAAGAGAAGATGTTAAATTTTCTGATGGAACTCCATTTACATCTGAAGATGTTGTATTTAGTATTTTAAGAGCAAAACAAAGAACATCTGATTTCAAAGAATATATAAGTACAGTATCAGGTGTAAAAGCAGTTAATGACTACACAGTAGAAATAACTACAAGTAAACCAAATCCAATTCTTTTAAACCAACTTTCAAACATTTTTATAATGTCAAAAAAATGGAGTGAAAAGAATTTTGCAGTTATGGCGCAGAACTGGGATGCTGGACAAGAAACTTTTTCAGCTACAAATGCTATGGGAACTGGACCATTTAAAATTACATTAAGAGAACCAAATACTAAAACAGTTTTCAAACGTAATAAAAAATGGTGGGGTACTATGAAAGATAATAAAGTAACAGAAATTCACCTCCTACCTATAAAGAATGCAGCTACTAGAGTTGCAGCTCTTTTATCTGGTGAAATTGATGTTGTTACTGATGCACCTGTGCAAGATTTAGCTAGAATTAAAAATTCACCTGCTCACAAAGTTGAAAGCACTGCTCAAATGAGAACTATATTTCTTGGCATGGATCAGGGAGCAGATAAACTTAGAACAGGTAATACAGGTGATAATCCATTCAAAAAGAAAGCAGTTAGACAAGCTCTTTATCAAGCTATAGATATTGAAGCTATTAAGAAAAAAGTAATGAGAGGTTTAAGTGAGCCTGCAGGAATAATTACTTTTCCAGGTGTTAACGGATACACAGAAGAACTTGATAAGAGACTTCCATATGATGTAGCTGCTGCAAAAAAACTTTTAGCTGATGCTGGATATCCGAATGGATTTGAAGTTGAGCTTAGATGTCCAAATGACAGATATGTAAATGATGAAGCTATATGTACAGCTGTTGTTGGTATGTTAGGTAAAATCGGTGTTAAAGTAAATTTGTTTGCTCAAACAAAAAGTAAGCACTTTAAAGAACTAAAAGATAATCAAGGTGACTTTTATATGTTAGGTTGGGGAGTTCCAACTTTAGATAGTCATTATGTTTTCCATTACTTATATGAAAGTGGAGCAAGCTGGAACAGAGTTAACTTTAGTAACTCTGATGTAGATGCCGCGATAAGAGTTATGGAAGGTGAAGTTAATCTAGATAAGAGAAATGCTGCGATAGCCAAAGCTTGGAAAATAGTAAAAGATGATATTTCTTATCTTCCTTTACATCACCAAGTTATATCTTGGGCTGCAAAAAAAGATGTTAATGTTCCGATAAGACCGAATAACGAACCGTTATTCCGTTTTGCGAGCTTTGACTAAATAATTTATTACAAGCCCTTTTTAATTAAAGGGCTTGTATAAAAATAAAATTTCATAAATTGATAAAGTATTTTTTCAAACGATTGTTTCAATCTGCAATGGTTATGCTTGTCGTAGCTTTTGTATCATTCTCTCTTTTTAATTTTGTAGGAGACCCAATAAATAACATGGTGGGTGAGGAAACATCAGATGAAGAAAGAGCTGAGTTAAGAGAAACTTTGGGTTTAATGGATCCAATTCATGTGCAATTTACTAGGTTTATAATTAATGCCTCAAAAGGAGAATTTGGAATATCTTATCAATTAAGAAGACCTGTATCAGAATTAATCATTGAAAGATTACCGGCAACAATTGAATTAGTTTTAATATCTGCTTTAATTGCATTGGTTTCAGGTACTTTATTGGGAGTATATACAGGCATAAAAAGAAAAGGTTTTTTGAGTGATTTTATCTTAGCAGTTTCTTTATTAGGTGTTTCTCTTCCAACTTTTGTAATTGGTATTTTATTTATTTATCTTTTTGCAGTTATATTGGGCGTTCTACCATCGTTTGGAAGAGGCGAGGTGGTAGATCTAGGATTTTGGTCGACAGGCTTTTTAACCATATCAGGATTAAAAGCAATCATATTACCATCAGTTACTTTAAGTCTTTTTCAAATGACCTATATAATAAGACTCGTTAGAGCTGAAATGATGGAAATACTTCAGACTGATTACATAAAGTTTGCAAGAGCCAGAGGCATTAATGAAAAAAGCATTAATTATAAGCACGCACTTAAAAATGGACTAATTCCAGTAATAACTATTGCTGGTATAAATATTGGAACATTAATTGCATTTTCAATTATTACAGAAACAGTATTTCAATGGCCAGGTATGGGATTTCTTTTCATTCAAGCTGTTCAGTTTGTAGATATTCCAATTATGTCAGCATATTTAGTATTTATAGCATTCGTTTTTGTAATGATAAATTTTATAGTCGATATCTTGTATTACTTTATAGATCCAAGAATTAGAGTTAAAGGAGATTCAGCTAGTGGATAATAAAGCTTTAACAACTTGGGATAAAATAAAAGATAGTGAAATTTATTTCAGTTTTATAAAATCTCCTACAGCAATAGTTTCATCGATTTTATTAGCAATAATATTTTTTTGTTCATTTTTTGTAGAATTTATTACACCTTATAATCCATTTGATCCATCATCTTTATCTTTAATGGACGCATTCACCCCACCATCTTGGACTAGCGAAGGAAAAGTAGAATTTTTACTTGGTACTGATGGACAAGGAAGAGATATGTTATCTACTATTCTTTATGGATCTAGAATATCTTTAATAGTTGGTTTCTCAGCAATTTTATTTAGTTTAATATTAGGAGTTGGATTAGGTCTTACCGCTGGTTTTTTTGGTGGCAAGTATGAAATGATTGTTATGAGATTAACAGATGTTCAGTTAACAGTTCCAAGTATTTTGATGGCACTTCTTGTTGATGGTATTGCGCGAGGTATAATTTCGCGTGAACTTCATGACGAAATGGCAATATATGTTTTAATTTTTGCAATTGGTATTTCAGAGTGGCCACAGTTTGCAAGAGTATCAAGAGCAGCAACTTTAGTTGAAAAAAATAAAGATTATGTTTCAGCTTCAACAATCATTGGAGTTTCTAATTTTATAGTGATGTTTAAGCATATTCTTCCAAATATAATGAGACCAGTTCTTGTTATAGGAACTATAGGTCTTGCATTAGCAATAATTGCAGAAGCCACATTGAGTTTTCTAGGTGTTGGCGTTCCTCCAACTACTCCTTCTTTAGGAACATTAATAAGACTTGGAAATGACTTTTTATTTTCTGGTGAATGGTGGATAACTTTTTTTCCAGCAATATTCTTAGTTGTTTTAGCTTTTTCCATTAATCTATTAGGAGATTGGATGAGAGACACTCTTAATCCTAAATTAAAAAAATGAGTTTTTTAAAAATACAAAATTTAAGTGTGGATTATAAATTGAGAAAAGAGACAGTTCATGCTGCAAAAGACATTAATATTGAGATAAAAAGAGGAGAAATTGTAGGATTAGTTGGGGAATCTGGGTCTGGGAAAAGTACTGTAGCAAATGCAATAATTGATTTAATTGATGAACCAGGGAAAGTATCCGAAGGATCAATTTATTTAAGTGACATAAATATTCATGAAAATAAAAAAAATATTTTAAGTTTAAGAGGAAAAAAAATTGGATTTATTTTTCAAGATCCTCAGACATCTTTAAATCCTATCTTAACAATTGGCCAACAACTTATTGAAACAATCCAAACCCATTTAAATCTCAGCAACTCAGAAGCAAAAGAAAAATCAATAAATCTTTTAAAAGAAGTAGGTATAAAAGATGCTGAAAAAAGATTTAATGATTATCCTCATCAATTTTCAGGAGGTATGAGACAAAGAGTTGTTATATCGCTTTCTCTGTGTTGTGAACCAGAGTTGTTAATTGCAGATGAGCCTACAACTGCACTTGATGTATCAATACAATCACAAATATTAGAACTCATCAAAAAGCTGACTAAAGAAAGAAATTTAGCAGTTATATTAATTACACATGATATGGGAGTTATAGCAGAGACTACCAATAGAGTTGCTGTGATGAAAAATGGTAATTTGGTAGAATTGGGAACAACGAAGCAAATATTAACAGAACCAAAAGAAACTTATACAAAAAGTTTAGTTAGTTCTGTTCCCCCCACAAATAAAAAGATATCCAGATTTAAAATTATAGAGAAAGAAAGTAATAACGAGGAAAACATTAATTTAAAAATTTTAAACAGATGGAATAAAAGAGAGATTTTAAAAAAAGATTTAGTTCAAATAAAAAATCTTTGTAAAACATTTAATGAAAGTTTTTTTACAGAAAAATCTCAAAATAATGTATTAGCAGTTGATACTGTTTCATTTAATATACAAGAAGGAAAATCTTTTGGACTTGTCGGTGAAAGTGGCAGTGGAAAGACTACAATTGCAAAAATGATTGTTAATTTATTTAAACCCACTTCAGGTGAAATTTATTTTGATGATGTATGTATTAATAATATAAAAAGTAACAAAGAATTACTTAAATTTAGAAAACAAATTCAAATGATATTTCAAGATCCATACTCTTCATTGAATGGTAGGCTTAAAGTTAAAGATATCATCGCTGAGCCTATAAAGTTACATGATGCAAATATTAGCTCTAATGAATTAAATGAATATATAAATGATCTCTTAGACTCGGTCGAGTTATCTAAGTCTTCAGCTGAAAGATATCCGCATGAGTTTTCCGGAGGACAAAGACAAAGAATTTCTATAGCAAGAGCGTTAGCAACAAAACCAAGATTATTAGTTTGTGATGAACCAACATCTGCTTTGGATGTGAGTATTCAGGCTCAAATACTAAATTTACTTAAAGATTTACAAGAACAACTTAATTTAACTATACTTTTTATTAGTCATGATCTGCCAGTTGTACGACAAATGTGTGATGACATTGGAGTTTTAAGAAATGGAAAACTTTGCGAGGTGTCTGAAACAGAAGAGTTGTTTAAAAATCCAAATCATGAATATACTAAGGAATTATTAAGATTAATGCCTAAAATAGAAACAATTTACAATTAAGGAGGTGAAATGGCAGTATTTAATATGATTGAAGAAGCTGATGCTACAGGAAAGGTAAAAGAGGTATTTGAAGATATTAAAAAGAAGAGAAATACAGACTACATAAATAATTTTTGGAAAATGTTAGCCAACAACCCAGAAACTTTAGAGAGAACTTGGACTTCTATACAGCAAGTGATGAAAAAAGGTGCTTTGGATGAAATGACAAAAGAGCTTATTTATGTTGCAGTTTCAATGACAAATAGTTGTGAGTATTGTATTAAATCTCACAGTATCGCTGCTAAATCTAAAGGTGCTACTACAGAGATGTTAAGCGAACTTATTGCAGTAGTTGCAATGGCAAATGAAACCAACAGACTTGTTGAATCATATCAGGTAAAAGTTGATAAAGTTTATGAATGATAGAGCCAAAGCAATATTAGATTTTTGGTTTGATGATATGGTCGTTGAAAAGCGATTTAAAAGAGATGATAATTTTGATCAATTGATTAGAGACAAATTCAAAGATGACCATGAAAAAGCTACTTTGAATGAATATGATGATTGGCAAGATGAACCATTAAGCACTCTAGCTTTAGTTATTTTATTGGATCAATTTTCAAGAAATTTATATAGAGATGATAAAAAAGCTTTCGAGTTTGACCATAAAGCAAGACTGATTGTAAATGATGCAGTCTATAACGGGTATCTTGATCAAATGGATGAATATCAACGTTTTTTCATGCTACTGCCATACATTCACAGCGAAGAAGTTATAGATCATGATAGAGCATATAAATTGTTAGATAACTATTTATCTAACCATCCAAACTATAATGAGATAAAAAAATTTTGGAAAGATCATACCGCTGCAATTAAAAGATTTCATAGATATCCACATCGAAATAAAGTTATGGGAAGAAAATCTACACCAGATGAATTAAAATTCTTGGAAAGTCCAAATTCCTCGTGGTAATTATTGTATTGGATAATCCCAAGCATCTCCACCAATAACCTTTGATATAGCGGAAAAATCTTTCGAACCGTTTCCATCTTCACAAAACTTTGAATATATTTCTAATGCCATCTCTCCTAATGGAGTAGATGCATTTGCATTTTTAGCACATTCATTTGCAAGTTTTAAATCTTTGTTCATCATACTTGCAGAAAAGCCAGGCTTATATTTATTGTTAGATGGAGTTCCTTCAATTAATCCAGGTAAGGGTGGATAAACTGAAATAGGCCAGCTATTTCCAGAGGCATTTTTCATAATTTCATGAACTTTCTTTATATCTATATTCAATCTTCTTGCTAACATTAATGACTCTGAAGCAGCAATCATTGTTATTCCAAGAGACATGTTGTTACAAATCTTTGCACCGTTTCCGCTTCCTATCTCTCCAGCATGGTATATGTTTTTACCCATTAATTTTAAAATAGGTAAAGCTTGATTAAATGCATCATTTGATCCACCGACCATAATATTTAAAGTTGCTTTTTGTGCACCCATCACTCCACCACTTACCGGTGCATCAATCATCTTAATGCCTTTTTCATTCGCTTTCTTTCCTATTTCTTTAGAAGTATCTATATCGATTGTTGAACAATCTATTAGTAGACAATTTTTAGAAACTTTATCTAGAACACCATTTTCTTTTAAATAAACTTCTTTTGAATGTTTACCCTCAGGCAGCATAGTGATTACAACAGACGTTTCACTATTGATTAGTTTTTCAAAATCCTTCTCAACATCAAGATTATTTTCAATGGCTTTATCAATCATTTCTTTAGAAACATCAAAAACCTTAACTTTTTTTCCAGCATTCGTTAAATTACAGGCCATTGGGTTTCCCATATTACCAACTCCTATAAAAGCTATATTTTCACTCATATGACATCCTCTCTATTTAGTAATTTTTTCTACTAATTTATTAACCATTGGTGCAACAAAAGTCGTTGCAACTAATGCAACTGGCAAACTAATAGACCAAGCTTTAAAAAATCTTTTATAATAAAATTCATCGTACCCTGTATTTATAAATGTTATTATTAGAGTCATTAGTAAACTCATTCCCAATCCCATTAAAAAAACAAAAAGAATTTTAGAATATTTTTTTGGAAACATTATTTATATTTGTCTTCAATATCGTAATATTCATTAAAGCCAACTATATCTCTTAGGTCTGAAAATTTTGAAACATTCTTATTGTAAACTTTATTCTTCATATTATTCAAACATTCTTGCATTGTTTTCACTGATGCGCTCATTAGAGTTAGAGGCATTACAGCAATTTTATAACCAATTTCCTCAATTTCATTTATTCCTAAAAGAGGTGTTTCCCCATCCTCAATCAAATTTAACATATGGTGACCTGGAACTTCTTTAATAATTCTTTTCATATCTTCTTTATTTTTAACGGCTTCAATAAATAAAATATCTACTCCTAGTTTTGAAAATGATTGCATCCTTTTTATTGCATCATCTAATCCTCTAGTTGCTATCGCGTCAGTTCTAGCCATGATTAAAATATCTTTATTTCCATATTCCCTCGCATCTACTGCAGCTTTAATTCTAGAATTTGCTTCATCAACATCGACAACATCTTTTCCTTTTGTATGACCACATTTTTTTGGCCACTTTTGGTCTTCAATCATCACACCAGCTGCTCCAGCATCCGCGTATCCTCTCACAGTTCTAAATACATTAACCGAATTTCCATATCCCGTGTCTCCATCAAATATTATTGGAATTGATGTTGCATTGCATATATTTCTTACTTGTTCTGCCATTTCAGAAAAAGAAATTAAACCTGTGTCCGGCATACCAAGTTTTGTTGATGAAACGCTGAAACCAGACATAAATCCAACTTTCAAACCTTCTCTTTCAATTAATTTTGCTGATAATGCATCAAAGCATCCAGGCATCACAATTATTTCTGGTCCATTTAATAATTGTCTTAGTTGTTCTGCTTTATCTTTTGATTTTATTTTTGAAAACATATTTATAATTTAAAAGGTATATATAATGCTAGGTCAGGGAATAAGTAAATAACAAATACTGTAAATAACATTATAATGACAAAAGGTATCACACCTTTAGCTATTTCTGACATTTTTGCTTTACCAATTGCTTGAAGAACATAAATATTCAGTCCAACGGGAGGTGTAATTAATGCACACTCAATCATCAATGTAAAAATTATTCCAAACCATATTAAATCAATATTCATTGCAGCAATTGAAATCGAAAATATAGGCATCATTATTAAGATTAATGAAAGGGTTTCCATTATAAATCCTAAGATTAACAAAGTAATACAAACAACCAGTATAAATAAACCAGTCTCATTAATATTTGTAACTATAAAAGATGATAAATCTTGAGGTATTCTATAAAGAGAAATTGCTTTACCAAAAACTTTCGCTCCAGCAATAATTATAAATATTGTAACTGTAGTTTTCATGGTTTCTAAACCAGCCTCAATAAAACCTTTAAAATCTAATCTTTTTTTAGCCACAACATAGATAAATGATATTAAAAAACCAATACCACCGGCTTCTGTCGGTGTATATATTCCTGCATAAATTCCACCAAGCATGATAAAAGCCATTAATAATATTGGTAGACCTCTTTTTGTATATTTGATTTTTTCTTCTATAGTGCTGGATACATTTTGAACTTCTTTATTAAAAAATTTTACATAAAAAACTGAAAAGATAATAAAAAATAAAGCTAAAACTATTCCTGGGCCAATACCCGCGAGGAACATGCTTAAGACAGACTCTTCTACGACAAATGCATATACAATCATTGGAATTGACGGAGGAATTAAAATTCCTAAAGTTCCACCTGCTGCTAAAATACCTAAAGTAAAGTTTCTGTGATAACCCCTATTTATCATTGCTGGAAATGCTACGGTTGATATTGTTGCTGCTGTAGCAACGGATGATCCAGATATAGCTGCAAAAATACTGCAAGAAACAATAGTTGCTATTGCTAAACCGCCTGGAAAATTTCCAACCCAGCTTTGAGCAAAATTAAAAAGATCTTCTCCAACACCTGCTTTTAACAATATATTAGACATCATCAAAAACATCGGAACAGCTAATAAAATAAAGTTATCAGCCACACTGTAAAAAGTTTGTGGGATCATCAAAGGAGAAATATCTCCAAATAACATTAAACCCAATCCTATTGAACCTAAACCAAATGCTATCGGCACTCCTAAAAAAAGTACAAAAAATAACAAAAATAAGATTATTGCTACTGTCATTTAATTATATCTTTGATGTATTTGGGTACTTCGAAAAGCACTCTTAATACCAAAAATGCAAAACATAATGGTATTGCAAATTCTGTAAGAAAGGATGGGACATCTAAAATTGTTGAGCTTGTTCTTCCAACTTTAAGAGAGTCGTAAGCAATTAACCATCCATAATAAAGAACAAATCCACTAAAAATTAAAATGAATATTGCGCTTATTAAATCTAATATTTTTTTTCCTTTATCTCCTACTTTGTCATATATAACTGTTATTCTGATAAAATCATTTTTATGAAAAGTATAAGTTAAAGCTAAATAAGTAGCCCAAATTTGTAAAAATCGAGAAATTTCATTTACCCAAATAGTAGGTGAATTAAATATGTATCTCATGATAACTTCATAAGAAACTATAAAGCCTATCATAATAAATAATGCTGAAGCCAAATAGCCAGAATATTTTACAATTTTGTCGAAGGTATTCATTTGAAAACCCCGCACTTAAGTGCGGGGTGTTTTATGATTTAAAGTTTGTTTGCAGCTTTTACAAGTTGATCACCAACTCCACCAGCTCCACCTGTTCTTGAAATGTAATCATCAATAACAGATGATGATGCTTTTTTAAGAGCAGAAACTTCTGAACTACTTAGGTTTACAATGTTCATTCCATTTGCTTTTGCCTCTTTGTAAGCACCAGCTTCGATGTTAGCCATGTCATCTCTAACGGCTTTTTCAGCTACTTTTGATGCTTCAGCTATAGCGTCTCGTTGTTTTTGAGTTAATGAGCTTAGCCATTTGTCATTAGCAACAACAACGAATTCGATATCGCCATGATTTGTAACTGTTAAAGTATCCATTACTTGATATAATTTTCTAGACTTTACACCAGATACACCAGTCATACCTGCATCAACCGTATTTCTTTGGTAAGCTAAATATTGCTCAGATCCAGATATTAATGCCGGTTTACCACCTAAAGAACTTACAAAAGCTCCAAGTGTTTTTCCAAATACTCTAATTTTTTTATCTTTAAAGTCAGCCGGAGTTTTCATCGGACCACCATTAGATAACATAATAGCTGATCCATAAGCTTGATAATAAAGTGGAACTGCTCCTGTCTTAGCTATTGCAGGATCAAGAATAGCTCTTATCTCAGATCCAGCTTGAGTTGCTTTTCTTACTTTTTGTTCTGAATCAAATAAGAATGGAAGATAGAAAACATCAACTTCAGGATTAGTTCCTGCAAATCTTGTTATAGATGCAACACCAGCTTCAATCGCTCCTGAACCAACGGCTTGTGGAACTTCTTTATCTTTGTAAAGTTGCGCAGAATCATAAATCTCAACTTTAATGTCTGATCTTGATTCTAATTCTTTTTTAAATACCAAAAGGTTCTGCCCTAAGTGAGCCTTTAATGGTAATTGAAGTGTAATTCTCATTTTTGTTTCTGCCAAACTTGCACTAGCAAAAGAAACGAAAATTAAAGAAAATATTATTCTTTTAAAGATTTTCATGTTATATCCCTCTTTTTTGTTTAATCTGACTATTTAAGTCGACTTTAAAATTAAATACAATATTAATAATCATCAATGAATTGGATAATTGTAGCTATTTCTGGGGCTTTTTTTCAAAATCTTAGATCAACTTTACAGAAAAAACTTAATCAAAAGGTATCAACTATTGCATCTACTTATGTAAGATTTGCTTTTGCATTACCATTTGGGACAATTTTATTTTTTTTGTATTTTCAAGACTTAAATGTAATCCCTGAAATTCTAAGTCAAAAAAAATTTATATTTAACGTATTATTAGGTTCAATTTTCCAAATAATTTTTACATTTGTTTTACTTTACTTATTTAGATTTGCTAATTTTGTTGTTGGAACTTCATTAAGTAAGACTGAAGTTATTCAGGTTGCGATTTTTGAATATTTGATAATAGGGGACAAATTAAATAAATTTGGAATAACTGGTATTATCGTATCTACAATTGGAGTAATTATACT
Organism: uncultured Pelagibacteraceae bacterium; assembly: GCA_902630065.1. Lineage (GTDB taxonomy): Bacteria > Pseudomonadota > Alphaproteobacteria > Pelagibacterales > Pelagibacteraceae > Pelagibacter. The sequence goes on along the minus strand of CACOTF010000011.1, from coordinate 3,264 downwards.
TTCGATTAAAGACTTAAGTTTATTTCTGAAAAACTTATTTTCAAAAACAACTTTAATTGGTTTATCCGCAGGGTTATTCCTGGGTTTAAGCGTTGTATATTTTAGAGCCGCAGCATTAACATTAGAAAATTTTAGTAACAACTTTGAAAAAGCTATAGCAACACTATTTTTTGGTCTAGTTATACAAACAACGTTAGTTACTATTTATTTAATTATATTTGAAAAGTCACAGTTTAAAAAATTATATGAAAACAAGTACGAATGTCTGACAGCAGGGCTAGCTGGATTTCTTGCAACATTATCTTGGTTTTATGCTTTTACATTAATACAGTCATCATTTGTAAGAGCTATCGGCCAAATAGAATTATTATTTAGCTATGTGTCTTCAAAGTATATGTTTAAAGAAAAAGTCAAAATTACAGAAATTTTAGGGATAATTATATTTGTAGCAGGTGTACTAATTTTATTATTAAATAAGAGCTAATTAATTCTTCCAAGATAATTAACCATTACAACACCAATAATAATTAAAAAAATCCCAACTAACCCATATATATTTGGTATCTGGTTATATTTAATCATCCCGAAGACTAAAATAGCTGCCACTGTTGTCCCACTATAGGTAGCATAAGTAAAACCAACTGGTATCATGGACATAGCTTTTGCGAGTCCATACATAGTTATACACATAAAAGCTATTGATAATATAGTTGGAGTTAGTTTTGAAAATCCATCTGAAATTTTAGCAAAACTATTTGCAGCAATTCCAGTCGTTATAGCTAATACTAAAAAAATATAACCAGATAATGGTTTCATTTATTTGTTCCTAATAAGTTTACAATTAGGACACCTGATATAATTAAAATCAATCCAATTATTGTATAAAAATTTGGTACTTGATTAAATTTTATAACACCAACAGTAGCTGTAGCAATTATACATAAGCCTGCAAAAGAGGCATATGTTATTCCAACTGGTATACTTTTCATAACTAAAGACAAAGTATACATGCATCCAACAATTGTTACTGCTGTGATTATGCTAGGTATTAATAATGTAAAACCTTGAGCACTTTTAGCAAAACTGTTAGATGCTGTTCCAAGAATTACTGCGATTAATAAAATTATATAAGCAGTTATATTATTCATTTGCCTTCGACCATTTGATTGCATCTTCCATTCTATCGTCTCCCCAGAATATTTCATTTTTTACAACAAATGATGGACTTCCAAATATTTTATTTTTTCTAGCTTTTTCTGTATTTGATAAATAAATATTATTTATTTCCTCAGAGCTTGCTTCTGAAACAATCTTTTTTTTATCTAAGCTTAGTTTTTCGCAGATTTCACTCAAGTTGGGTTCAACAGCTGGCTCTTTTCCTTCTTGAAACCATCGTTTATAAGTAAGCTGAACGTAATCTATACCCCAGTTATTTTTTAAACCTAATATTGCAATTTTATTAGCTAAATCAAATTCTGTTAAAGGGTAAGGGACTGGTGTTTTGGCAAAAAATCCATAATTTTTTGCTCGTCTTTCTATGTCCCTCCACATGTAATCTACTTTATTTTTTTTTTCTTTAGGAAAGGGAACATTGTTCATTTCTTTCATTATCGCTCTCACACTAAAAGGAGTCCAGTTAAAGTTAATTTGATGTAGTTTTTCTACTTCTAGTGCTCGAGTAACCGAAAGATAAGTATAAGTACTTCCGATAGAAAAATAAAAGTCTATGTTGTTCACTTATTTTGGCATTGGCGTTGCGCCAGTTTCTAAACTAATCATTTTACCATCTTGGTATTTGTAGACTGCCATAACTGCTTCTACATTACCATCATCAAATGTTACGAACGCATGGTGCACACCAACTTCATCATTTTCATAAACAATTCTTGTTTTATCTTGTTTTATATCACCACTCATTGCCCATTTGATAACATCACCTTTAGTTAAAACACTCCCTGATTTATGCATTGTGAATTTAAAATCATCATGCAAAAGTTCATTCATTGCTGCTTCATCTTTATTTTTAATTGCAGCACTATATTTTTCTAATATTGACATTTTTTTTCTCCTTTATGCCCCTTTAATTATTAATGTATTTGATACAGTATTATCTAATCTAATTTGTCTGATAGGTTTATATATTTCTGAATTGTACCACTCAAAAACTTTTTCATAAGATGGGAATTTAATTACAACAGTTCTTGGATATTTCCACTCACCTTCAATAACTTCATTTTCCCCACCTCTTATAATGTATTCGCCACCAAACATTTGAGCAGTTGGAGGAGCTTTTTCCAAATACTCTTTGTAATTTTCAGGATTTAACACATTAATATTTAATATGATATATCCTGAAGACATTACAAACCTTATTACAAAAATTATTACATATCTACTTTATTTAATTCGTAGACACTGTAACTTTCCATAACTTCTTTCATTACTGGAGCTGATACTGGATTGCTTCCATCTATAAAAGCTTTAAGGGCAGCTTTATCGGTCACAAAAATTTTAAACATTACTGTTTTTTTGTCAGGTGCAACTGTTCCAATTGTTTTTGATACATTTGCAACTTTGGATCTCTCTGCCATACCAGCATCCGACTGCATAAAGCCCATAAATTTTTCTAGCATCCCATCTTTAAGTTGAGCTACTACTAATGTTTCTGTTTCCATAATTTATCCTTTCTTTGTTATTCTCTACTTTAAGTAGTATGAATTTAGTTTTTTAAAGAGTGTAATGGTTTTATGACAAGCCAGATATGCGTGATTATATCCAATCAGGATAAGGCAAACCTTTTTCAATTAAAAAAGGTTTATTAAACATCTTTGAGCTGTATCTGTCTGATTTGTCACAAAGAATAGTGACAATAGTTTTTCCTGGCCCTAATTTTTTCCCTAATCTTATTGCACCTGCAATATTTACCCCACAACTTGTTCCAAGACTTAAACCTTCATTTTTGATTAAATCATATAGTATTGGTAAAGACTCTTTATCTTCAATTGAAAAAGCTCCGTCAATTTTTGCTTCTGCAAAATTAGCAGTTACTCTGCTAGATCCAATACCTTCAGTTATTGACCCACCTTCGGCTTTTAACTCTCCTTTCTCAATATGATTATACAGAGATGAACCTTTTGGATCTGATAGATAAATTTTTATATCTTTATTTTTTTCTTTTAAAAAACTACTTACTCCACCAATAGTTCCTCCAGTTCCAGATGAACATACAAATCCATCAACTCTTCCCTCAGTTTGTTCCCATAT
>CACOTF010000010.1 GCA_902630065.1 uncultured Pelagibacteraceae bacterium | reverse complement strand
AAAGAAAAAGCATTGTTTACTGTTTCAGCCATAAAAAAGAGACCAATAAAATATCAAGTAAATGTTATTGCAACTATGCTAGGTAGGGCTAAGAATCATCCAAATAAAACAAAAGACATGAATGATGCTATAATTGTTTTTAAAAAATGGATGGAAAATTACAAATCAAATAAAAAATGAAAAATAAAGGATTTACACTTATAGAACTTTTAGTTGTAGTAGCTATCATTGGTATTTTAGCTGCAGTAGGGGTAGTTGCTTATAGTGGTTATACAGCCGGAGCTAAGGAAAAAGTTTGCTTAGGTCATTTTACACAACTAAAAAAGAAAATAAATCAAAACTGGCTTATGTGCGATATTAATGGTTTTGTTCCCTTGAAAGGTCAATTCACTAATGGTGTTGAAGGGACCGAAAGAAATGTTGCATGCACAAACTTTGGAACTATTGCTGGTGAGACTGTGAAAGATTTTACAAATTATGCAAAAAGCCCTTATGAAGATCTAAAAAGTAATTTAGATATTTTAACTTATATTGGGGATCCACCTAAAGATGGTCAATTTGCCTATTACCCAGAAGCAGCTGGATTTAAACTTAGAGTAAAGTGTCGAGGAAAAATTACAACTTATCAGTGGCCAAAAGCCCAATATCCTTAATATATGAAAAGAAATGGCTTTACATTAATTGAACTTTTAGTTGTTGTAGCAATCATAGGTATCTTAGCTGCAGTAGGTGTTGTTGCTTATAGTGGATATACGGATGCCGCAAAAGTTTCAGCAACTAAGTCTAATCATAAAACCATAACAAATATGGTAGCAGCAAAGTCAGCATTGTGTAGTGTTGGAGAGCCAATAACTTACACAGATATAAGCGGTAATGAAAAATCAGTTAATTGTCCGTTAAACATTGATTCATTTATAAATTATATGAACCAAACAGTTTATGGCATGAATTGGACTAGTCCTTTTTATGGAAATAATTCACCTTATGGATCTTGGTGTAGACTTAATGTTACCAATTGTAATCCACCTGGTTATATGACAGCATGTCCATCGCATGCTCAGCAGGGTGGTTATCTATCAATATTTAAATTAAATACTAACACAATAAAAGTTTGTTCAAATTTAGGAAATAGTTCTGGTCAAACTAAATATATCGAAAATACGATTTCATATGAGTAAAAATGATTGAATTTCTATTTAAAGTATCACTGTTAATTTTAGGTTTAATAGTAATCAGATTTGGCATAATTCAGATTAGAAAGTATAAAAAGGGAGAAATTAAATCAAAGAATAATATTTTTAGTAAAATTTCATTCTTAATTTTCTTTGCAGCAATTATAGGGTTAGTTATTTATTCAATTTTAGGCTTACTTGAGTAAGCTAATTTATCTCATATTATAATTTTTAAATTCTAATAAAGAACTTGATTATGAAAAAAATTATCTTCATTTTTCTCAGTATTTTATCAGTAATTAGTTATGCAAACGCTAAAGATTTTTTCTTAAATATTACCGATCAAATAGAAGAAAATGAATTTCGACTAAGCTATGGAGTTTCTGTTACCGATGTTAACAAAGATAATAAATATGATTTTGTAGTAACTGGCTTTGGTTTCAAAAATTTAGCACTTTCTTACAAAGATGGAAAATTAATGAATATTGTAAATGAAAAAATATTCATTGATGAAGAAAGAAGAACAATTGGTGTTGCTGCATGCGATATTGATCAAGATGGTTATGAAGAAATATATTTTTTAAATACTGATACATATAGTGGATCAAAAATTTATTCTGATCGATTAATAGATTTAAATAATAATAAATTTGAGGATTTATTTGAAAAAGAAATTAATCAAAATGAATTAAACTTAACAGCTGGAAGGTCAGTTGTTTGTGTAGATAGAAATGGTGATGGTGCATATGGAATTTACGTTGCAAATTATGGAGGTCCTACTCGATTTTATGAATTAATTAGAGATCGAATAAAAGACCAGGCTAAATTATTATCAATTGATAAAATTACTGGAGGTAGAGCCATAGTGTCTGGACACATTCTTTCAGATAGATCAGATATTTTTGCAGCAAATGAAAGAGGAGACAACTTTTTATATTATAATTCTAAAGGTTCTTTCCAAGATGTTGCTGAAGAGTATGCAGTACAAGATAGATTTGAAAATGGCAGAGGAACAGCTCTAAGTGACCTTTTGTATAGAGGAAGATTAGATATTTTATCTTCAAACTGGGATGGAATGCATAGAGCATATGTTTTAGATGGAGATAAATTTAAAGATATATCAACATCTCCATACAACGATCCAACTAAAATTAGAACGGTTATTTCAGCTGATTTTGATAATGACGGATATGATGAAATTTTTATGAATAATATTGGAGAACCAAATAAACTTTTCAAAATTATAGAAGGTGGAGTATTTAAAGAAATTAAAATCGAAAATGGTTTAGAGACTGTTGGTCTTGGAACTGGAGCGGCTGTTGCAGACGTTGATGGCGATGGAATTTTAGAGCTATTAGTTTCTCACGGAGAGTCAGGCTTTCAACCTTTAACTTTATATAAAGCAGACATTAAAAAATTTAATTATCTACGTATTAAACCACTTAATCAATTTGGAGCTCCTGCAAGAGGTGCAACAGTAACAATTAAATCAAATAAAAGAATTCATTCAAAAACAATAGATGCAGGCTCAGGTTATCTTTGTCAGATGGAACCTGTGGCTCATTATGGAATAAGAAAAGGTGAAAAAGACTTTAAAGTTGAAATTAAATGGACTAATGGATCAATTGAATCTTTTGATATTGATGAATTAAATAAAACTTACGAATTTAGACAAAAATTATAGGACAATACTACTCATTATATAGTGTTGAAAAATTATAAAGCTTTTATATATCAAGCATATGACTATCTGTTCTTTATCATTATTGGCATTATTTGTTTCAGGAATTGTAATGTATCTTTTTAGAGAACCATCTGAGGAAGAATTAAAAAAATTCAATAGCAAAACCCAAGACCAAAGTAACTGGTCAAATATGGGTTTTTAAATCATTTATTAATGTACAGTATTAAAAATACGATCAGTCTAATTGTTTTTGTAATTTTTTTTTCAATTCCATTAAATTCCGTAAACTCTCAAGAAAAAAACTATTATCAAGATATTGTTAATGATTGGTATAAAATTTTTCCGGACAGAAATAGAAATGCTGCTGGTCCAAAATTTTTTAAATATATAATAGACAAAGATATCTCTTATGAAGACTTTGTAGAATATAATAAATTATATTGTGCTGTATCGGGTTCTTTAATAAGCCCAAATTCAGTACCTGAATATATATATTTAAATGAAGATAATACAAAAAAAAAAATATGTGGTGAATATTATAGATGCTGCATCCCGTGTTCTTGCGATTTAATGAAATATTCAAAAACAACTAAGATGAAACATAAATTTAAAGATATAGAAAAAGAATTTTATGTATTCATAATAGAAAATCCATGTGGGAAAACAGATTTTCCCGAAAGAGTAAATAAAAAATATTTTTGTAATGGAAACGACTTAGATACGAAACAAGTTTCTGTAGTTGATGGAAAATTAGTCATTGGTCTATTACACAAAGCTAAAACCTGCACTCAATATAACGTTAACGCCATAGATAGACACCAAGTTACTGGTCGGTATTGCAATCTTAGAAACAATACTCCATTAGATCAGCTTCAGTCAGGTATGGGTGATATATTCATTAAACTTGCAAGATAAATTTCAAAGTTTTTTTTTTAACCAATTTAAAAAAGTAAGTATACGAATTAATTTTAAGCGGTTATAACTATATTACTTATGGATTTTGTGGTTGTGGAACCTTTACAAATTAAAAAGGAAATTAATAATGAAAAGTGTAGACAAAAAAAGACACCTTGCAAAAACCATTACTTGGAGAATAATTGCCAGTTTAGATACTTTTTTAATAGCATGGATAATCACTGGTAAATTTGATTGGGCCGGAACAATTGCTGGCATAGAAGTGTTGACTAAAATGTTCTTATACTATTTCCATGAAAGAGCATGGTATAAATTTAGTAAATTTGGAGTAAATAAATAAAAATAATAATACTTAAATCAGTTGAACTTGAAAGAATTTCGCAAAAAACATATATTGCTAAAATGGTATTAGTAAACGAGAAAATAAAACACCTTAGTTGTTCAGATCTAAGAGTATTTCTGAAAAGACTGGTCAAGGATAAAATAGAAAAAGAGTGGACCGAGGACTTCATTGACAATATGAACCTTGTGATAATTCCCAGAATGACCATAAAAAGACGTTATGAGAACAAGGGCATTGATATGTCAAGATTGATTGATAATCCTACCTATTATCAACATGTAAAAAAGAGCGTCGACTCCCGAGGTAATCTGGAATTTAAAGATCGATAATTTTTTTTGAAAAGCTAATTTAATCTCTAGCACTGCATCCATATTTTCTATAATCTGTTTTAAAAAAAACAAACTTAAGAGGGAAATATGAATAAATATTTTAAAATAATTGTTGTTTTATTATCTTCTCTATTTTTAAGTTTTTCAGCAAATTCAACTGAAGTTAAATTTGGACATGTAGGTAAACCTGGATCTTTATTTTCTGCATCAGTTGATCATTTTGCTAAACTTGCAAATGAGAGATTAGGCAGCAAAGGAAAAGTAACTGTTTTTGGTTCTTCGCAACTTGGTAAAGACAAACAAGGAATGCAAAAACTAAAATTAGGTACAGTTAACATGTGGTTACCTTCATCAGTAATGGCATCTATTCATGATGAGTTCGGTGTATTTGATATGCCTTTCATTATTAAAGACAGAAAACACATGAATAAAGTTGAAAGCCAAGTTTTACCAGGAATGTTTAAAAATCTTGAAGATAAAACTGGATATAAAGTCATTGCTGTTTGGGAAAATGGATTTAGACATATCACAAACAACACTAGACCAATTAACACTCCAGGTGACTTAAAAGGAATTAAATTAAGAACTCCTAAATCAAAATGGAGAGTTAAAATGTTCCAGTCATATGGTGCAAACCCAACTCCAATGTCTTTTTCAGAAGTATTTACTGCTTTGAAAACAGGAACAATGGATGGACAAGAAAACCCATATGCTCAGATTGCTAGTGCTAAATTCCAAGAAGTTCAAAAATATTTATCAATCACAGGTCACGTTTACACTCCTGCTTATGTAACAGTACATAAAGACCACTGGAGCAAACTACCTGCAGATGTACAAAGTATTTTAGAGCAAGCTGCTAAAGATACACAAAAATTTGTGTACGCTGAAGCTGCTAATCTTGAAAAATCTTTATTGGGAGTAATCAAATCAGCTGGAGTTCAAGTTAATGAAGCTGACAAAGGTGCTTTCATTAGTGCAAGTAAAGGAATATACGATCAATTCGCGTCAGAAGTACCAACTGGTGGTGCGTTAATTGATAAAGTATCGTCTTTAGCAAATTAACATAATTTGTAACAGGCCCTCTACCAGAGGGCCTGAAAAAAATGACATTACAAAAATTTATAAATTATTACGAAAAAATATTAAAACTAATACTGTTTATAATGATGGTAGCATTAGCAGTAACAGTTTTACTTGGTGTTACTTTTCGTTTTGCTGGCAGTGCTTTAGTTTGGTATGACGAGGTTGCAGCTGTACAGCTTGCTTGGATAACTTATTATGGTTCAGCGTATGCAGCTTTAAAAGGTTCTCATATAAGTGTTCCAAGTATTTTTAAAGCATTTCCATTAGCGCTTAGAAAAATTTTCTTTGTAGTGTCAAAATTAGTTGTTTATGGGTTTTTATTATTATTAGCTTATTATGGTTACTTAGTTTTAACTCTTATTACTGGAGAGACATTAGTAACTTTGGAATGGGTTCCCCAACCTTTTGTCCAATCAGTTATACCAATTGCATCATGTTTATTTATTTTGTCTGAAACTTTAAGAATTCCTGAAGATTACAAAAATTTAGTTCTACAAACAACAGGTGAAGAGCAAACAGGAGATATTTAATGATAATTCTTACAATGTTTGCAGTCCTGTTACTTCTTTTATCTATAAATGTACCTATTGCTATTGGCCTTGCAGTAACAACAATTATTGCAATGGTAATGAAGACAGGCACAAGTTTTTTAATTGATACTGCAATTGTTATGTTTGATGGATCAATGAAGTTTCCATTGATTGCTATTCCTTTATTCATCCTAGCAGGATCAATAATGAATAGTGCGGGTATTTCTAGAAGATTAATAGCTTTTGCTTCAGCCCTTGTCGGATTTATTAAAGGCGGCTTGAGCATGATCAATATTGCTACCTCTATGTTTTTTGCCGAAATTTCTGGCTCAGCTGTAGCAGATGTTGCTGCACTTGGATCTATTTTAATTCCAGCGATGAAGAAAAAAGGATATCCAGGAGCTTTTGCTGCTGCTGTTACCTCGTCTTCTGCATCTCTAGCAATAATTATCCCACCTTCAATACCAATGATCGTTTATGCTGTTATGGCTCAAAGTTCAGTAGTACAATTATTTGTAGCTGGAATTGTGCCAGGAGTTATAGGTGGCTTCTTCTTAATGTTGGCAGCTTATATTACTGCAAGACGTAAAAACTTTCCTGTTGAGGAGACTTTTAATATTCCAAATGTAAAGAAAACTGCAAAAGATGCAGCATTAGCATTTTTGTTACCTGTAATTATATTAGGAGGAATTTTTGGAGGCGTTGTTACTGCAACTGAAGGTGCAGGTTTAGCAGTTGTAGCATCTTTAATTATTGGTTTTATATATAAAGAAATAGATTTTAAAAGATTATACGAGTCGGCATGTGAAGGAGCAATTCAAACAGCATCGGTAATGTTATTAGTGGCCGCTTCTGTGTTACTAGGTGAATTTTTAACAATTGAACAAATTCCTCAAAAAGTAGCTGAGTCAATCATTGATTTTACAAACAATAAATATGCTGTTTTAGGAATTTTAAATGTATTTCTGTTAATAATAGGTTTCTTTTTACACTCAGTAGCAGCAATAATTTTAACTGTTCCTATAGTTATGCCTTTAGTTAATGCAGTAGGTATTGACCCAGTTCATTTTGGAATAATAGTAACTTTAAATCTAGCAATAGGTCAACAAACACCTCCTGTTGCGAGTGTTCTAGTTACAGCATGTTCTGTTGCAAAAGCTGATATTTGGGATGTTACAAGATCAAATATATCTTTCATATGTGTATTATTAATTTTATTACTATTGGTGACTTATGTGCCAGCAATACCCATGACATTGGTTGAATATTTTTATAGGAGTTAAGTAGATGAATAAATTAATAAAAGTAAACAAAAAAAATAATCACTTAGTTGAAGTTGTATTAAATAGACCAGAGAAACTTAATGCAATGACTAAACCAATGTGGGTTGAACTTGGAAAAGTATTTAAAAAACTTTCAAATAATAAAAACTTAAGATGCATAATAATAAGAGGAAAAGGTGGAAAATCATTTTCACCCGGAAATGATATTGGAGAATTTAAAGAAGAGAGATCATCAAGTAAGTTGGCTAAATCTTATGGTAAATTTTTACATGGAACATTAGGAAGAATATTTAATTGTCCAATACCTACTATAGCACTTATCGAAGGCATATGTGTGGGTGGAGGAATGGAAATAGCAGCCTGCTGTGATATCAGAATATGTGGAAAAAGTTCTAGATTTGGAGTTCCTATAAAAAGACTTGGACTAACAATGGCAGCAAAAGAACTTGAGGCACTACTTAAAATTACAACTTATTCAACTGCTATGGAAATTCTTTTTGAGGGCAGGGTATTTGATTCAAAAGAAGCTTATGAAAAAAGATTAGTAAACAAAGTTGTGGATGATAATCAGGTTGAAAAAGAGGCTTATAGATCAGCAGAGTTGATATGTGAAGGTGCTCCAAAAGTTGCAAGATGGCACAAACAGTTTGCAAGGGACATAATTAAAAATGGAAAGGTTACTGAAAAACTTAATAATATTGGTTACAAATGTTATGATACCGAAGACTTTCAAATTGGCTATAAATCATTCTTAAATAAGACAAAGCCAAAATTTAAAAATAAATAAAAAATGTCTGGAACTATTAAGGGAATAAGAGTTTTAGAGCTAACACAAATTATGGCTGGTCCAACCTGTGGATTACTTTTAGCAGATCTTGGTGCTGAAGTAATTAAAATAGAAAAAATTCAAGGAGGAGACGATACACGAAGATTTCTTCCACCAGATGTAAATGGAGAATCAGCAGCTTTCATGATGATGAATAGAAATAAAAAAGGTCTAGCATTAGATCTTAAAAGTAAAGAGGGAGTAGAAATCTTTAAGACATTAGTTAAGCATTCGGATGTTGTGATAGAAAACTTTAGAAAAGGTACACTCGAAAGACTAGGAATAGGCTATGATGTTATGTCTAAAATTAATCCAAAAATTATTTTGTGTGAGATATCCGGATATGGAAGAACAGGACCATATTCTGATAAAGGGGGCTTTGATTTAATTGCACAAGGAATGAGCGGTTTAATGAGTATCACTGGCGAAAGTGCTGAAAAACCTCCCATTAAAGTAGGTGCTCCTTTAACAGATATAACCGCAGGTTTACTTGCAACAAGTGGAATATTAGCTGCATTAATACACAGAGATAAAACTGGCGAAGGTCAGGTTGTTGATACCTCTTTATATGAAGCGGGTATTGTTCATACTTATTGGCAATCAGCTATTGCATCAGCTACCGGTGAATCTCCCGGTCCGTTAGGATCTGCCCATCCTTTAACAGCCCCTTATCAAGCATTTAAAACTAAAGATAAATGGATAACAGTTGGAGCTTCAAATCAAAATACTTGGTTAAAATTAATAAAAGCTTTGGGTAGAGAAGATTTGCAAGAAAATGAAAAATTTTCAGATAACAAAAGCAGAAAAAAAAATTTAGAGGAATTAGTCAAAATATTAAATGAAGAATTAATTAAAAAAAATTCAGATGAATGGTTAAAAATATTTGATGATAATGGTTTACCTTGTGGTCCAATTTACTCAATTACAGAAATGTTTAAAGACAAACAAACTATAGATCGAAAAATGATTATAGATGTTGAAAATAAAATAGCAGGAAAAACTAAAGCAATAGGAATGCCTATAAAATTTTCAAAATGTAATGCTGAAGTTGAAAATGGATCACCCATACTAGGTGAACACTCAAAAGAAATTTTATTTAAATTTGGATATAGTGAAGAAAAGGTTAAAGAATTTCTCGATAAGAAAATTATTTTATAAAATTTAGTTTACAGTTTCAAAAATCTTAAATAGCAACTCTGAAACATGTTTTGCCTTCTTTTCTGATAAATCAGATATTTGATGCCTACAACTAGTGCCATTAGCAACAATAAAATCTTTATCTGTACTTTCGTTTACTGCGGGTATTAGAGATAGATTTGCCATTTTTTTTGAAACATCATAATTTTTACTGCTATAACCAAAAGAACCCGCCATACCACAACAGCTAGAATCTATCATCTTATTACTAATATTTAATTTACTTAATAATCCTGTTAAACCTTTTATTCGGTCTTGAGATTTTTGATGGCAGTGACCATGTATTAATACATTCTGATCAAATTTATTTAAACTGACATTGTTACCTTCGTTAATTTGTTCAAGTACAAATTCTTCTAATAAATAGAATTTGTTTTTAAGTTTATCTCTATTTTTAACATTTCTTAAAGTTTTGAACTCATCGCTAAAGGTTAATAAACATGAAGGTTCTATTCCAACTATAGGCATGTCATAATAACCATTAACTAAAATATAATTTACAAATCTATTTAATTCTTCTTCAGCTTTATCTAATTGACCATAGGAAATATATGTTCTTCCACAGCACAAAGGTCTTTTAAGATTATCATTGTCAAAACTTGGAATAATCACTTCATAACCGAATTTATTAAGAACTTTTATTGAATACATTAAATTTTGAATTTCAAAATTAATATTAAATGTATCTGCAAATAGAATAACTTTATTTTCTGATTTAATTTGTGATTTATATATTTCTTTTAATGGAAATTGATTTTGTACAGTTGGCATTTCTCTTTCTGTAGCGTAACCAAATTTTCTAATTATATTGGAAATTACTGGTAAATTCTTAATTTTATTAAATATTGGAGACACTAATTTTAAAAGCCAAATTAGTTTTGGCATATTCGATATCACCCTATCTTTTATACTCATTGAGAATTTTTTGTAGTAATGAGAAAGAAACTCACTCTTCATTTTTGCCATATCTACTGACATAGGACATTCTCTCTGACAAGCTTTGCAGCTAACACAAAGTTCCATAGTTTCATACATTTCTTTAGATACAAAAGAGTCTTTTGGTAATTGATTTGATAATGCTAGACGAAGTGTATTGGCTCTACCTCTGACAAGGTCTTTTTCTTCTTTGGTTACTCTATAAGAAGGACACATAACACCAGAATCTAATTTTCGACAAGCTCCATTGTTATTGCACATTTCAATAGCATCAGAGAAATTACCCCATTCAGACCAATCATAATTTGTTTTTATATCTTCAGATTTATAATTTGATTTATATCTCATCAAAGATCTGTCATCTGACTTATAAGGTCTTACAATCTTACCGGGATTTAAAAGATTTTTTTTATCAAAAGTATCTTTAATTTCTTCAAATGCGTTTGTAATTTTTTCTCCAAACATTTTTTTATGAAATTCTGATCTAACAATTCCATCGCCGTGTTCACCAGAGTGAGATCCTTTGTATTCCTTAACCATAGAAAATGCTTCATCTGCAATTGCTTTCATATTTTTAATGTCTTTATCTGATTTCATATTAAGGACAGGTCTTACATGAAGTGTTCCAACAGATGCGTGCGCATAGAACATTCCACTCGTATCATATTTTTTAAATATTTCATTTAATCTAGCTGTGTAATCAGCTAAATTATCTAGTGTAACAGCACAATCCTCTATGAAAGCCACTGGCTTTTTATCACCTTTCATAGACATTAAAATGTTTAATCCAGCTTTTCTAATTTCAAAAACTTCTTTTTGATCACTAGCATTCTCGTAAAAAGCAAAATCATTTTTACTGTTTTGATTTAATACAAGGTATTCTAAATCTTTAATTTTTTTCTCATAAACATTTGGATCTGTATCTATGAATTCTACCATCAATACTGCTTCTGGATTTCCCTTGATATATTTTTTAATACCACCAGCATACATTGGAATATCTTTAGCAAGATCCAATAAGTTTTTATCCATTAACTCAACAGTAGTTGGTTTTAACTTCACCATTTCTTTTGTAAGCTCCATTGCTTGATGGAAACTATCAAAATAACAAACACCTAAGACTTTGTTTGTAGGTATCTCAGATAATTTAAGTTTAATTTTATTAAATAAAGATAAGGTTCCCTCTGATCCAACTAAAATACTTGATGAATTAAAACCATTTGGATCTATTAGATCAATATTGTAACCCCCAACTCTTCTTTGTGTTTGAGGCCAATTTTCATCTATCTCATTTTTAACCTGTTGTTTTACGTCGATAAATTTATTTATAATTTCATACAATCTATCTTGATCATTTGTTGTTGCTAAATAGTTTTTATTAACAGTATCAAATGTGTGTATTGAACCGTCATCTAAAATAGTTTCAATCGCCAATACATTGTGAACCATATTTCCATAGTAAAGAGATCTAGATCCACAACTATTGTTAGCAGTCATACCTCCAATTGTTGCTCTACTACTCGTAGAAACATCAACCGGATACCATAATCCATGAGGTTTTAGATAAGCATTTAGATGATCTAAAACTATTCCAGGCTCTACCCATACGTATCTCTCTTCAACATTTAACTCTAAAATTTTGTTTTGATGTCTTGAGTAATCTAAAACAATACATTCACCTACTGTTTGACCACATTGTGAGCTACCACCACCCCTAGCTAGTAAAGGTATGGAATTCTTTTGGGAATACTCCATTAAGCTCAAAACATCGTTTTGATCTTTTGGTAAAACAACTCCTAAAGGCTTAATTTGATATAAAGATGCATCCGTGCTGTATCTTCCTCTTGAGAACTCATCAAATAAAGTTTTACCCTTTATTTTTTTTTCAATCTCTTTTCCAATTTTTTCAATTTGATTATTACTAAGATCCATTCCGCATTTATTTTGGTATTATTTATTTTTGTATATAAGTTTACCAAATTTTTTCAAAGAATTTTCTGATATATTTAGTCCTAGTCCTGGATGATCGTTTAAATATATCCAACCATTCTTCATTTCGTGTTTAATATCAAACAATTCTGACTGCAATGGATCTCTTACATCATCAAATGACTCTAAAATCCTTCCAGACGGTGTAGAAGCTACTAAAGGTGCGTGTACATAACAATCATGGTGCGGTGCTATGTCAATATGATTGATCTCACATAATGATGCTAATTTTCTTCCACTTGTAAATCCACCAAACATTGTGCAATCAAATTGCAAAATTTGTATGGCATTTTCCTCAAGCATAGATCTACATCCATAAATTGTGATTTCACTTTCTCCACCCGATAAAGGTATCTTTGTTCTTTTTGAAAGTTCTCTCAGAGATCTTCTATCATCTTCCCATCTTACTGGTTCTTCTATCCAAGTTGGATTAAATACTTCAAATTCTTTTACTCCTTCAATTGCTGTTTTTAAATCCCATGCTCTGTTAACATCAATCATAAGACTTTTTTCAGAACCAATTTCTTCTCTTATTATCTCAAGTCTTTTATAATCTTCTTTTATTGTTAGACCTCCAACTTTAACTTTAAAACTTTGATGACCTAATTGAACTAATTTTTTTAATTCATCTCTTAATTCCTTTTCATCTTTTCCTTCTCTGTAATAAGCACAAGTAACATAAACAGGAACTTTATTTCGATAACCACCAAATAATTTATAAAGTGGTATGTTAGATGCTTTACCCATTAGATCCCAGCATGCAATATCTAGAGCTGCAGATATTCTAATCAAAGCCTCTCGGCTCCAACCTTTCTCACTACTTATTCTGGTATCTGTTAATTTAAAAATTTTCTCGTACAATTTTTCTGGACTAAAAGGATCTTCACCAATAATCAGATCAGCAATCCCATTGGAAAATGGTTTTACTAATGGAGATATATCCGTATAGCTAGTGGCCAATCCAAATCCTGAATTACCATCTTTATTTTTAATTTTTATTAATAGTTCATTTGCTGTTGGAACTATAAAATGGCTTACCCAATGTGGTGTAACTTCTTCTGGATTGTTAAGAACATAAACTTCCAAACTATCAATTAAATTACTACTATTTGTCATATATTATAAATTTGCTTATATAATTTCTTTAGCATATACAGCGGTATGGCAATTTCAAATAATATAAGACCTGGTCGACATTTTTTACAAATTCCAGGACCAACAAACGTTCCAGATAGAGTTCTAAGAGCTATGGATTATCCTACTATTGATCATAGAGGACCAGACTTTGCTGAATTAGGATTAAGAGTTTTAGACCGAATAAAATTAATTTTTAAAACTTCAGAACCTGTAATAATTTTTCCAGCTTCAGGAACGGGTGCTTGGGAAGCTGCACTTGTAAACACTTTAAGTGCTGGAGATAAAATCTTGATGTTCGAAACTGGACATTTCTCAACTCTTTGGTGGGATATTGCTCAAAAATTTAAAATTGAAGTAGACTTTGTTGAAGGTGATTGGAGAACAGGTGTTGATCCAAACATCGTTGAACAAAAACTAAAAGAAGACAAAGATAAAAAAATTAAAGCCGTTTGCGCTGTACATAATGAAACTTCTACTGGAGTTACAAGTAGAATTGGAGAAATTAGAAAAGCTATGGATAATGCGGAACATCCAGCCTTATTATTTGTTGATACGATATCTTCATTAGGCTCTATTGATTATAGACATGAAGAGTGGAAAGTAGATGTAACTGTCGGTGGTTCTCAAAAAGGATTACTATTACCACCAGGACTTTCTTTTAATGCAATAAGTTCTAAAGCTTTAGAAGCATATAAAACATCTGAATTACCAAAATCGTATTGGGATTGGGGACCGATGTTAGAAAATAATAAAAAAGGTTACTTTCCTTACACTCCAGCCACAAATTTATTTTATGGTTTAGATGAAGCAATCAATATGCTTACAGAAGAGGGGTTAGATAATGTTTTCAAAAGACACAAAAGATTTGCAGAAGCTACAAGAGTTGCGGTCAACTCTTGGGGATTAGAAATACTTTGTAAAAACCCTGAAGAATACTCAGATTCATTAACAGCAGTAATGGTTCCAGACGGTCATGATGCAGATTTTTTAAGAAAAACTATTTTAGATCATTACAACATGTCATTAGGAACTGGACTTGCAAAAGTTGCTGGTAAAATTTTTAGAATTGGCCATTTAGGTGACTTTAATGAACTAATGTTAGCTGGAACATTGGCAGGTGTTGAAATGGGTTTAATGAAATCCAAAATACCTTATAAAAAAGGTGGAATACTTAAAGCACTTGAGTATCTTTGTTAATTAATCAAGTTACAAATCATGCTTGATTTTTGCATCATAGGATCAGGAATTTCTGGATCAACGATAGCAAACTTATTAAATAAAAAATGTTCCGTTGCAGTTTATGACAAAGCAAGGGGTTTTGGTGGCAGAAGCTCTTTTAAAAAATATAAAGATAAAGTCGGATTTGATCACGGGCTTCAATATATCTCTCCGAAATCTTCAAAATTTAAAACCTTTACTAATCAACTTATTAAAAAAAGAGTTTTAAAAAGGTGGGGAGGAAATCATTTGTTTCTGCATAAAACAGTCAAAGAAATTAAAAATCATATAAAATTAATTGGAACAAAAGGAAACAACTCTATTAGCAAACATTTATTAAAGAAAATTAAATGTAATTTTGAACATGAACTTATAAATATAAAGAGATTAAACGACTATTGGGAATTAACATTTAAAAATGGAGTTAAACAAAAATGTAAAAATCTTATTATGACTTGCCCATTTCCTCAAAGTAAGAAATTAGGACAAAGATATTTAAATAAATCCTATTTAAATCAAAAAGTTAAAATGGATGCCAATTTAACAGTTATGATTGTTACTAATAAGCTTAAACAATCAAATAGTAGTTACTATTTTAATGATGAGATGCTCGGTTGGGCTGCTTATGAAAATAGTAAAAAAAGATTTAATTATAAGTATGATTTATGGACACTTCAAAGTACTTATAAATACGGAAATAAATTCACGAAAGATTATAGAAATAAAAGAAAATACTATACAAACCAGCTTGTTAAAAAATTTGAGAAATTAACAAATTTAAAAATTAAAAAAATTCATCATTCAAGAATTCACGGCTGGATGTATTCATCCAATTCAAAGTCACTTAAACAATTATCTTTATGGAATAAGTCTTTAAAATTAGGTTTATGCGGTGATTATTTTGGAGGACCAAGATTAGAAAATGGGTGGCAAAGTGCACACGATTTACACAGTAAAATACGATATGGTAAATAAATGAAAATTATATTTTCGATAGTAATTTTACTTTTTTCATCATCAATTAGTTTTTCTAAAAATACTGATATTATCCATGATTTTAAAATCACATTTGATTGTAAATTAGAAAAAATAATGATCAAAAATAAAGATTTTAATTATCAAACATTTACAGCAGATAATATTGAGGTAGATAAAAAAAAAGTTTTAAAAGTTGTAGCAGCACAACCAAGCAAACTTACTATTAATGGTTTATCAGAATTTATAGATACTTATTCAGATATTAGTAAAGATGATGTTAGAATTGCTAAAAACGATACCATTTTATTTAAAAATATAGATAAAGAAAAAAAATACTCAG
This sequence comes from uncultured Pelagibacteraceae bacterium, assembly GCA_902630065.1. Classification (GTDB taxonomy): domain Bacteria; phylum Pseudomonadota; class Alphaproteobacteria; order Pelagibacterales; family Pelagibacteraceae; genus Pelagibacter. Next base: position 20,428 of record CACOTF010000010.1, on the reverse strand, counting down.
AGTCGGTATTTTTAAATAGATCCACTGGTGAATTAATTCACGAAGTTACAAAAAATATGAACACTAAAGATAACGAAAAATATATTTCTTTCTTTGGTTGTAAAAGTTGAATTTAATTTACTCGATTTCTTCTTCTAATTTTTTTCTTTTTGATTTTGGAACTAAATTATAAGCTTTGTCAAAATTAGATCTGAGAGTATCATTTTCAGCTTTAAGTTTTGAAATCTGATTTTGATAATTAATAAGCATCTTCTCAATAGTAGTTTTTAATTTCGAATTTTCATCTTCAATTGAAACTATTTTTTTTTGAAATTGATCTTTAATCTTATCAATATTTGTCTCGTTTCTTAACTTAGCAATTTCATTTTCAGTCTCTTTTTTTTTGATAAGGTTACTAATTTGATTTTCATATTTAAGTTTTAAATTTTCAGTCACTAGACCATCAACCACTTGAGCATAAGCCAACGCTATAGCCTTTGTAGGTGGTCTTCCTTTTCTCCATATTGGAAGCATGTTACTAAAACATTTTTTTTCAATACATTTTTTTAGAGTGATTTCAATTTTGTTTACTTTGTTTCTATCTTTAAAATTTGGTTCAAAATTGGTGTTGGAGATTTGATCATAACTATTTAAAACCATCTTTTTTGCCTTTGTAGAGTTCATCATTACCAGTTTATCCGTCTCTTTTTTGTCATTTAGTAAAAATGATACATCTGGTAATAAATTATCTGCTTTTACTGATAAACCATATAAATAAAAAAGAGAAATAATAATAATGATTCGCATTTTAAAATAAAATTTATTCTGTATTATCTATTAAATGAAAAAAAAAATACACATTATTTTTTTTGCTTGTTTACTTATTTTTTTTAATACAAATCTAAAAGCCGAGGAAAAATTATGTTTAGATGAAGAAGGTTTTATATACCCGATATTTGGAAATGATAATTGCTCTAATAATAGTAAAGAAATTAATAAAAAAGAATTTACACACTTAGTAAATTTTAACCAAAGTGAAAGATTTTTAGAACTTAAAAATTTTAGAGCGACTGAGTTAGAGTCTAAAAATAAAGATATATCAAATATAGAAACAAACACAAAAGAAAAAGATAAAAAAAATATTTTAAAAGTTTCAGAGGAGATAAAGAAAAAAGCAAAAAAAATTGAGTTAAGCTCAAAGGACAATGAGGATATTCTGGCTAAAATTAAACAGAGAAAAAAAGAAAAAGAGGATAAAATACTAGCAAGAAAAAAAGAACAAGAATTAAAGAAACAACAAAGATTAGCCGATATTAAAAAAAGAAAAGAAGAGCAGGAGAAGAAGAAGATAGCTAATAAAATTAAACAACAACTCAAAAAGGAAAAAAGACTAGCTGATTTAGAAAAAAAACGAAGAGAAAAAGAATTAAAAAAACAACAAAGATTAGCTGAAATTGAAAATAAAAAAATTAGAGATGCAAAACTAAGAGCTGAAAAACAAAAAGCCAAAAACAAAATTCAAAATGTAGAAAATGTTAATGAAAATCTTAAAATTATCTTTTTAAATAATTCAATCGTAAATCAAGAATTATTTCCAAAAATTAATCCTAATAATGACATTGATTTTACTGAGATTGATAATTTAGATGAGCAAACCGTTAATACACTGTTTGCAAATAATTCTAACTTAGTAATAATTATTCCAAAAGATTTTGATACATTTTCATCTGTAGTTTCTGAAAATGAGGTGGGATCTACTTATGTTGCCGGCACCAAATCTATACCTAATCCTGAAATAAGTAGAATTGAAGCAGAACTTAGAAGTGCGGAAAGAGACTATTTGATAGCTGAAAGAAACTTTCAAAATTCTACCGCAGCGGCAACATATTATAATCCTTATGGTGGATGGGCATCGATTTTTAATCAAATGGCTGGTCTAGCAGGTCAAGCTGCAGCAGGTGAAAAAAGAAATAATGCACGTAACAGATATGAAAGATGGTCTGCAAAACTCTCATCTACTCCACATTATTTAGAAAAAGAAGTTTTAAGAAATTACTCTTATATAACTCAAGGAATAAAAGCAGAAAAAAAAGCAATATTTCAGGTAATACAATCAACAAATTATAGTTATAAAGAAAAATTTATTTCTATCGAAAAAAATAAAAATTTTACTGCTGCTTACAATATTGATCCACAAGATAAAAAATATAACTCTCTAGTGAGTAAATATTCTGAAAAAAAAGATATAACAAGATGGCAGAAACAAAAATTATCTAATATCTCAGCAGATAAATTTTTAAACTTAATTGAAAATGAAAACAATTTTAATGAATTACCTGGAAAAAATGAACTTTATGTAAGTTTGAATATAATTTCTTCAGTAGATGATAAAGAAGAGGAATTATCCTGGTGGCAAAAATTAACTAGCGGTAAAAAAAAACAAAATAATAAATCAGCATCACTAAATAATAGTTCAGGATTTGAGCTAAAAGATGAAAGATTTGATAGTGTTGTTATTGTAAAAACAGATAATGGTTTAGGGTCTGGTTTTTTTGTAAGCAAAGATGAGATACTTACCAACTACCATGTCATTGAAAATGCATCTACAATAACAGTTACTAACAAAGCAAATAAAAGATCATCAGCCGTTGTGATTAAAAAAGATTTAAAGAGAGATTTAGCTTTATTAAAAACAAATTTTGTTGGAAAACCAGTAACTTTCTTTGATGGTCAATTAAAGCAAGGAGAGTTGGTAGAGGCTCTAGGTCATCCAAAAGGAAGAAAGTTTTCACTTACCAAAGGATGGATAAGTGCAATTAGAATGGAGTCTAGTGTTTATAGCGTAACTGATACTGGTAAAGTTTTATTTATTCAAACAGATGCAGCAATTAATCCGGGTAATTCAGGAGGACCACTTTTTTATAAAGACAAAGTTGTTGGTGTTAATACACAAGGTTTAAACAAAGAAGATACCGAAGGTATGAATTTTGCTGTCCATTTTTCGGAAGCGCAAAAATTTCTAAATAAATAATATTATAAGATTATTAAATCTAATTTTTGTTTACCTAATCTTTCGTTTCCATTTTCTGTTACTAAATAAGTCTCACCTAAGTTCATGGCTAATTGATTTTCAGAATCCATCAATATCATATGCATAAAGAATATATTTCCAGGCTGAATCTCATATGGATTTCCTGTGTATAACATTGGCCAATCCATCCAATTAGGAGAAAAAGTTGCACCTAATGAGTAGCCACATGCATTCATTCTTGAATTCTTAAAGCCATGATCATCAAAAGTTTTTGCATGAACATCAAAAACTTCTCCAATTTTATTTCCAGGCTTTAATTTATTTTCACAATTTATAAGAGTCTCAACGCATGCTTCATGCATTTTATGATGTTTTGGGTCTGCTTTTCCTATGGGTATTGTTCTAAACATTGCTGAATGATAGTGCCTAAAAGTTCCAGCCCATTCAATGGTTAACTGATCTTGATTATTAAGTATTTGTTTTTCCGCTTGATATCGACAGAGTAGGGCATTCTTTCCAGACCCTATTATAAATTCATTAGCAGGATAATCCCCACCTCCTTCAAATATAACTCTGTTCATTTCAGCTAAAATTTTAGACTCACTTACTCCTGTTTTTGCATACTTCCAAACTTCATCTAAAGCTTTGTCAGCTAAATTTGCTGCTTTTTTTACATAATTAATTTCTTCATCAGATTTTATTACTCTTAGTTTTGTAATTAGTTCTGATTTGTCTTCAATTGAACAATAGTTTTGTAAAACCGCATTAAGTCTTAATGCATTTCTCCCTGTAAGACCGTAGGCTTCATATTCAATACCAATTTTTTTTCCTTTTAAGTTTAGTTCATCTAAAATTATTTTGAGATCATCAGCAGGATTAGCACCATCTTTATCAACCCAAATTCTTATATCACTAATGTTGGAAGTATTTTGAGCTTGCCTTAAATCAGGGGCTCTAGTTAACAGTATTACATTACCTCTTTGATCTAAAACTAATGCTTGAAAAAAAACAAATCCAAAAGTGTCGTAACCAGTGAGCCAATACATAGACTCCTGTCTAAACATAATAAGAGCTTCTACACCCTCATTTTTCATAGAGTTCAGTGTCTTTTCTTTTCTATTTGAGAATTCTTCTTTACTAAAATGAAGACCCATTAACAAATGTTAACACTAACAGAACCAATTTTATCAACTGTTCCTTTGTATAATCCTTTTCCTTTAAATGGAACAACTCCCACAGTTGAGCCTGTGAAAACATAAAAATCTTTATTTAAACTAATTTTTTCTTTCTTAACTTTATTTAAAACAAATCTTAAAGAATTTAATGGGTTTATATAAACAATATTTGTATTACCATTTACTTTTACTCCATTCTTCTTGCTGACTAGTGACGTTTTCAAATTATTTAAGTTTAATTTTTTAAATTTTGTTTTTTTTCCAACAACAAATTTGATATTAAAACCAAAATCTCCACAAATATCTCCCAAATATGTAAATTTTTTATTTCTCTGTCTAAAACCTACTATTTCAAAACAAGGTCCCATAAATTTAATAAATTTAGTGACATTTGATTTTGTAACCTTTCCTTTGAAATCAAAGAAAGATTTCTTAATAAAATAATAAACTTCAACCTCAATACCTTTTGTGTGTTGATTTATTTTTACTTTTTGACCAGATTTAACTAATCTTTTTTTAAATACTTTTGCTGTAAATGGTTCTTTTTCCTTTAATTTTTTTAAAGCTTGAATTCCAGTTCCACCTGCTTTTATTCCAATTGTTTCATCTTTAATTTGGTCTTCACACAATTTTCTAAGTTTGTTAGCTAAATTAATATTTTTACAATATTTTACTGGTATTGGATTAATGACTGTATTTGTGTTGAAAGCTTTAACTAGTCTATCAGCAATACGATTAATTTCATTTTTCATAGCTAGAACTTATTGAAGAATACTCATAGGATCAAGTCTAGTTTGAAACCAATTTATCCTAAAATCTAAATGAGGCCCAGTTGATCTACCAGTAGATCCAACAGTTCCAATAATTTCTCCTTGTTTAACTTCATCGCCAACTTTAACCATTACATTTTCTAGATGTGAATATATCGTTGAAATTCCATGTCCGTGGTCCATTATTACAGTACCGCCCGTATAATAAAGATCATCTTCTGCCATTGTCACTATTCCAGTTCCAGATGATTTAATTTTAGTTCCTTGTTTCGCTGCAATATCAATTCCATAGTGAGGCCATTTAGGTTTGCCGTTAAGAATTCTTTGGCTACCGTAAACTCCACTAATTATCCCTTTAACGGGCATAATAAATTGTTCAGTAAAGAAAGTTAAATCTGAATTTATGGCTCTAGCTTTTCCAATTCTTCCATTTTCCTCTTTAATTCTTTTATAAACAGACTCTGGTGGTGTAACTTTACTTTCAGGGAGACCATCTATTCTTTGAATGTTATATTTTCGCTTAAAAACTTTTTTTATAATTTTGTTTTTTTTACCATTACTTATTTCAGTAATAGCTACATCAAATTTTCGATCTCTATCAATACCAAATACAAAATATCCATCATCAGATACTTTAACTTGCGTTTTATCTACAAATACCTTTGATCCAGCTTCTGCTTTACCTAAAATAAAATGTCCTTGTAAAAATTTACCTTGAAACTCTAAAGCATGAGAGTGAGTAGAAAATATAATTGCTAAAAAAAGCAACAATTTTTTCATTATTTTGCTGTCCAACCCCCATCAATTACAATTGATGTACCAGTTATCATACTCGCTGCATCTGAGGCTAAAAAACATACTGCTGTAGCCACATCAGACTCTGTTGCAACTTTTCCCATGGGTATATTACTTAAAGCTAGTTGTTTAAATTTTTTATTTTTAAAGAATTTTTTAACCATTGGAGTTTCAACAAATGTAGGCGCAACGGTATTTACTCTGATATTTTTTGTTGCAAGTTCAACACCCATTCCTTTCGTTAATCCCTCAATTCCAAATTTTGTCATGTTGTAAACATTTCTACCTGACATACCAACGTGCCCTAATTGTGAGGACATATTAATTATAGATCCGCCTTTTTTTTTATTTTTAATCATTTTAAGTGCAATTAAATGCGCAACATTAAAAGCCGCTTTTATATTTAAATCTACAAGATAGTTCATACTTGTTTGTTTAATTTTTTCAAAAGGCTCTGGGATATTTGTACCTGCATTATTTACAAGAATATCAACTTTCTTAATTTTTTTTAATTTGGAAGAAAGATCCTCATAATCCATAATATCGCAAGTTATTTTAATTAATTTTCCTTTAACTTTTTTTATATCTTTTTGAAGCTTATCAAGATCAGAAGCAGTTCTGCTCACTCCAATTATTGTTGCACCAGCTTCTGCAAGAGCAATAGAGCATGCTCTACCAATACCTTTTCCAGCACCTGTTACTAAAGCTACTTTATTTTTTAAATTTATCTTTTTTAAATACATTTATAAAAATAGTTTTACGTCTGTATATATTAGCTCTATTGCAACAAATAATATTGCTAATAATCCAACCCATCCTATCCATTTATACTTTTTAATCCAGCCAGATATCAATGTTGCTGCAGTAGCCATTAAAACTATTGATAAAACTAGACCAAATATTAATAGCATATAGTGATCTCTAGCTGCACCCGCTACTCCTAACACATTATCTAAACTCATTGTTACATCTGCAAGGATTACAGTTGTTATAGCTTTCATGAATGAACTGTTATCTACTTTTTTTACATTTTCTTCTGCATTACCATTCATTTTAATTACATCTACATAAAGTCTGTAACATATATAAAGAAGTAATATTCCTCCAATAAATCTAAGCCCTGTGATTTGTAATAGATAAGCAGTTATAAGTGTAAATATAATTCTTAAAACTACTGCTGCTCCAATTCCCCAAAAAATAATTTTCTTTCTTTGCTCAGTTGGAAATTGAGAAGCAACCATTCCAATTATGATTGCATTATCTCCCGCTAAAACTAAATCGATAAAAACTATTTGAAAAAATATTACTATTTGTTCGGTCATCTTCTACTATCCTCAATTATCATATCAGCTGCTTTTTCCGCAATCATTATTGTCGGTGCATTTGTATTTCCTGATGTGATATGAGGCATAACAGAGGCATCTACAACCCTTAAATTTTCTAGTCCATGAGCGACTAATCTATCGTTAACAACAGCATTTTCATCTTTACCCATTCTACATGTGCTCACTGGATGGAATATAGTATTCGCAAATTTTCCAGCTTCTGTTGCTAATTCTTCATTATCTGTAATATTGATTCCCGGTCTAAGCTCTTCAGGTTGGTAATCTTTATAAGCTCTAGACTCCATAACAATTTTTCTTACAATCTTTAAAGCTTTTCCAGCAATTTCACGATCTTCGTCAGTTGATAAATAATTCATTTTTATTTTTGGTGAAACTCTGGTGTCTGGAGATTTTAATTCTATAGACCCTCTACTTGTTGGTCTTACATTTGTAATTGTTGGAGTAAACGCTGGAAATTTATGTAAAGCTGATTTTCCTAAAAGATCAGTACTTGCTGGTGAAATATGAAATTGAAGATTTGGAGTTTCTAAATGTTCATCACTTTTAACAAAACCACAAACATAACTAGCACCAACTGTTAAAGGTCCTTTTCTTAAGAGAAGAAATTTTAAACCAGATAACATTTTTTTAGTAAAGCTGTAGTAAATATCATTTAAAGTTTCTAAATTTTTAATTTTGTAAACAGGTCTTAGCATTAAATGATCGGTTAAATTTCTTCCAACTCCTTGATGATCTTTTAATACATTAATATTATTTTCTTTTAGAAGTTCTCCTGGACCAATACCTGATGCTTGTAATATATGAGGCGAACCAATTGTGCCTGCGCTTAATATTATTTCTTTACTAGTTTCAACAGAAAATTCTTTTCCTTCTATCCAGTAATTTACCTTTTTTGCTTTATTATTTTCAAATTCTATATTTTTAATGTGAGCCTTAGTAATAATTTTTAGATTTTTTCTACTCTTAACTGGATTTAAATAACCTACAGCTGTACTACATCTAAATCCATTTTTAATTGTAAATGGAAAATATCCCATTCCTTCATTATCACCGTTGTTAAAATCATCAGTTCTTTTGTAACCATGTTCTTCAGCAGCTTCTAAAAATAGATCGAGAACTTTAAATGTTGCCCTAATTTTCTCGACTGCAATGGGTCCTCCAGAACCATGAAATTCATTTTCTCCAAATTGAAAATCTTCAGATTTTTTAAAATAGGGCAGAACATCTTCCCACGACCAACCAACATTACCTAATTGTCTCCAATAATTATAATCATTTGATTGACCTCTGATATAAAGCATTCCATTAATTGAAGAGCTTCCACCTAGTGTTTTACCCCTAGGATAAACCATTTGCCTGTTATCGCAGTTTGGTTCTTTTTCGGTATTAAAGCACCAATCAGTATCTGGATTATGCATTGTTTTAAAATAACCCCCTGGAATATGGATCCATGGATTAGTATCTTTACCGCCAGCTTCAAGTAAAAGAACTTTAGTATCAGGATTTGCAGTTAATCTATTTGCTAATACACAGCCTGCGGAACCCGCACCAATAATTATGTAATCAAATTTATCCATATTTTTTATAAATAATTTTTAATGAATATTTAATGATTTTAAACATTTTTCTCATAAAAACGTCGAAATGACACTTGTATGTGGCTTTGATTTTTGAGAGGATCTTCACATTATAAATAAAAAGAGAGGGATAAAATGAAAAAAATCGTTTCAACGTTGTTTGCTGCGTTCCTAGTATTTGGATTTATTTCAAATGCAAATGCTGCAAAAACGTTAAAATGTCAGACGGTTATTAGCGCTAAAGGTGATGAAGCGGTAATGTTAAAAGACTTTACTGACAACGTAACAAAACTAACAGGTGGATCTCTAAAATTTGAAATTATGCCAGCAGGAACAGTAGTTGGAGTTAAAGAAACTCTTGATGCTGTTGATAAAGGTTTGATTGATTGCGGATTTGCTTGGACTCACTATTGGTCTGGAGAACATCCAGCTGCTATGTTATTTGGTTCGCCAGTAGCAGGTGGTGGTGTAGGAATTGATAACATCGCATTCTTATCATGGTTTTTATATGGTGGTGGAGAACAACTATATGACAGACTTTGGGGAGAAATGAAAAGAGACATTAAAGGTTTCATGCTTCAACCAGTTGGTCCAGAAGCTTTAGGATGGTTCCCAAGAAAAATCAAAGATATGGATGATTTCAGAACATTTAAGTTCAGAACTCCTCCAGGAATTCCAGGTCAAACTTATAAAGACATTGGAATAGCTTCAGTTGCAATGGGTGGTGGAGATATTCTTCCAGCATTGGAAGCAGGAACTATTGATGCTGCTGAGTGGTGTTGTCCTCAACCAGATAAAGTGTTTGGTATACATAAAGTATTAAAACACTACTATCTACAAGGTTTACACCAAGTAGTCGTAAATGCTGACTTTTACTTAAATAAAAGCACTTACGATAAGTTCACTGACCATGAAAAATTTTCAATGAAGATGGCTGCTGATGCATCGTTGATGAGAGCTTTAGCTTACAGAATCAACACTAATGGATTAGCACTTAAAGATCTAACTGAAAATCATGGTGTGATACTTGAAGATACACCAGCAGATTATTTCCCAGCTTATATGGCTGCAGCGAAAGCAACTTTAGAGAAAAATGCAAAAGAAAATGCATTCTTTAAAGAAGTTTATGACTCAATGATAAGCTTTGCTAATACTGCCGTACCATTCTGGTCTGGTGCACAAACATCGAATGCTAAGCTAGGAATGGCTTATGCTAATTCGTTGAAGAAATAAATAAAGTTATTAAGCGGGCTTTTATAAGCCCGCTTTTTTTTTCTAAAATTTATATGTCGGATAATCCAAAGTTAGATATTTCAGATGAAATGATAGCCGAAAGGCGATCAGGATCTGGAAAGATGCCTGATGATATGCCAACTTGGATGGCTAAAACTATAGTTAACATAGATAGATTTAGTAAATTAATTGGAAACATAGTTTGCTGGATTACAATCCCACTAATGCTTGGGATGGTTTATGAGGTTTTAGCAAGAAAATTATTTTTAGCTCCTACAATCTGGGCTTATGATATGAGCAGATTTTTTTACGGAGCATTGTTTATGTTAGGAGCAGGATACGCTCTTTCAAAAGGTGTTCATATTAGAGCAGATTTTTTATATAGAAATTTTAAAGTTAAAACTCAAGGCAGAATAGATTTTTGGCTTTACTTATTATTTTATTTTCCAGGATTAATAGTGTTTTTGTATATGACAACAGGCTTTGTCCAAGAAAGTATAATGAGAAACGAAAGAGGGATGGATACAACATGGATGCCATATATGTGGCCGATAAAATCTTGTCTATGGATTGGAATTGTTTTTCTTCTAATCCAAGGTGTTTCAGAACTTTTTAAAAGTTATTACGCAGCCGTCAAAGGTAAATGGCCAGGTAGTTAATGCTTTCACATTTAATAGACCCGGCAATTTTAGGTTTCATACTTATAGGTGTGATGTTGTTTGCAATATTTATAGGATTTCCAATTTCATTTACTCTTATTTTTTTAGGTTTCGTTTTTGGTTATTTGGGTTTTGGAAAATTAGTTTTCTACTTAATGACACTGCAATTTTCTATGGTGATGACCGAACAAACTCTCGCCGCCGTCCCATTATTTGTATTTATGGGAATAATGATGGAACAAGCAGGTTTAATGGAGAGATTATTCTCAGCTTTCCAAATGATGTTGGCAAGAGTTAGAGGCTCTTTATATTATGCAGTTTTATTTGTGTCGGTAATATTTGCAGCTGCAACTGGAATAGTTGGTGCATCAGTTACAATTCTTGGAATTATGGCTGCAAAATCAATGAATAGATCAAACTATGATGTAAAATTAGCTGCTGGTACGATTACTGCTGGAGGAACTTTAGGTATTCTAATTCCACCGAGCATTATGCTTGTAGTTATGGGTCCAATTATGGAAATTCCTGTAACTGATTTATTCGCAGCAGCAATAGTTCCAGGAATATTGCTTGCATGCTTATATGCTGCATACACAACATTCAGATGTATGATGAACCCAAAACTAGGTCCACCCATACCAGAAGAATTAAGAACAACAGATTTAAAAAAATTATGGCTAGAATTTTTCTCAGGATTAGTTCCACCTGCTGCATTAGTATTCGCTGCATTAGGCAGTATTCTATTTGGATTTGCTACACCAACAGAAGCTGCAGGATGTGGAGCAGGTGGTGCATTATTGCTTTCATTAGCTTACAAAAAATTAACATTAAAAAAATTACAAGATGCTTTAGTTAAAACTTTAGAAATTTCTGCATTAATTATGGTTTTAGTTGCTGCTTCTAATTTCTTTGGAGCAGTATTTGCTAGATTAGGAACTCCAATGGTTTTAACAGATTTTCTATTATCACTTGAGATGAATAAATATTTAATCTTAGGAATAATCATGATTATGATTTTTCTTTTAGGATGGCCATTAGAGTGGGTACCTATTGTTATGATAGTTGTTCCTATTATTTTACCATTAGTTGAAGCATTAGGATTTAATTTAACTTGGTTTGCAATTCTTGTTGCTGTTAATTTGCAAACCGCCTGGCTCTCACCCCCCGTAGCATTATCTGCTTATTTTTTAAAAGGAGTAGTTCCAAGTTGGGATTTAAAAGATATTTATCTTGGAATGATGCAGTTCATGGTATTACAGATAATTGGATTAATTATAATCATAGCATATCCAAAAATAGTACTATGGTTGCCAACTCTCTTATATGGACAGCAGTAAATAATTGATTAATATCATTTAAGTGAATCAAAGCGAAAAATTTCAATTAAGGAATTGGGAATTAGTTTCAATAAATCCAAATAATAGAGACTGGAGTTGGAAGAATTATTTTAACTTTTGGGCGATAAATATTCAAACAATAGTTGGGTTCTCTTTAATATCAGCTTTATATTTATTCTATGATCTAAATTTTTTTGTTGTCTTAACAGGATCATTGCTAGCAGGATTATTAGTATGCTTTTTTGCTAACATTATAGGAAAAATTTCCCAAAGTAGTGGATTAAGTTTTCCAACAATTCTCAGACTTTCAATGGGTTTTACTGGCGCCAGATATGTAGGGATGATCAGAGGATTAGTTGGTTTGTTCATGTTTGGTGTACAAACATTCTTTATATCAAAATCACTAGGTTATATTGCAAGGATCATTCTATTTAAAATTGATAATCAAATCTTACAGAATGAAATATTTTTATTATTCTTTTTTGGTTTGAATTTAATTGATTGGGTTTGTTTATTTTTAACTTTAATATTTCAATACATCCTTTTTACAAAAGGACAGAATTTTCTAAAATCATTTATTAATTTTTCAGGTCTTTCAATATATTTAGGACTTTCTGTTTTATTAATTGTTATTTTATCTGAGTATTACAATGAACTCCTTAATGGAATAAAACTAAGTTTAGTCTTTAGCAATTTTGCAATCCAGTCAAATATCGCTCCAATAATTTCAATCACAGGAACTTTATTTGCTTATTTTGCTATAGTTCTTTTAACTTTTGGTGATTTTTCTAGATACTCAATGAATTATAAAGAAATGACCAAAGGTAACTTAAGTATAATATTAAATTTAATATTCTTTTCTTTTTTCTCGGTATTAATCACATTAGGTTCAGATATTATTCTCACTAGCAAAGGATTAAATGCTTCAAGTTTACTTACTAATCCAAATGATATAGTTGGAAAATTTAATAATAATTTTCTAACTTTCTATTGCTTGATATTTATTATTATCTCTTCGTTATCAACTAATTTGATAGCAAATTATATTCCTTCGCAAAATACACTGATAAATTTTTTCCCTAACTCTTTAACGTTAAAAAAAACAGGAATTGTAATATCAATTGTTGGATTAATTATTTCAACATTTTGGCTTTCAATTTTCAGTAAAGCTAATGTTTTAATATTTGTTGAAGCCGTAGCAACGACTTTTGGACCAATTTTTGGTGTATTGGTTGCAGATTATTATTTGTTTAAAAAACAACAAATTAATCACAAAGAGCTTTTTTACCCTAAAGAGCATACGGAATATATTTATAGCAACGGTTGGAACCTCAAAGCATTGTATGCTCTTTTAATTGGATCAATATTTTCTTTATCATCTTTGCTAAATGAAAATTTAGTACAGTATCAATCTTTTGGATGGATTATTGGAGCATTCGCATCTTATTTAGTATATTATTTATTAAATAATAAGTAATAATGAAAGCCCTTGTCTACACTGGTGTTGAGGAAATGGAATTTAGGGAGGAAAAAGAACCTTCTGAAAAACCTGGTGAAAGCATTCTTAAAGTTCATGCATCAGGCATCTGTGGTTCAGATATGCATGCTTACCATGGAAAAGATGAGAGAAGAATTCCACCGTTAATTTTAGGTCATGAAGTTAGTGGTCAAATAATTAATGGTAAGCTTAAAGATCAAATTTCAGTTCTTAATCCATTAATAACTTGTAGAAATTGTGAATACTGCAAAAGTGGAAGAGAACATTTATGTCCAGATAGAGTTCTTCTAGGAATGAATAGACCTTATGAAAGACAAGGTGCGTTTGCTGAACTTATTACAGTTCCAGATCATAATATTTTCAAAGTTCCAGAAAAGCTTGATGTAAAAGAGGCTGCGGTTGCTGAACCAACAGCAGTTTCATATCATGCAGTATTATTAGCAGTAGATGCATCAAAAAAACCATTAACCGAATGCAGAACTCTTGTTCAGGGTGGTGGAGCAATTGGCCTTTTGTGTGCTTTAATTTTATCCAAGATCCAAGGAAATACAAATTTAACTATTTCTGATCCAAATCAAAAAAGACTTAGTGCATGCTCAAAATATGTAGATGCAAAAACAGTATCACCAGATCATAAGGATATTAAAGAGAGCAGCTTTGATTTAGTTTTTGATACTGTTGGACTTGAAGTTTCACGACAACAGGCAATCAGTGTAGTAAAACCAGGAGGAATAATAGTTCATATCGGACTAACTCAGCCTGCAGGATCTTTTAATTTCAGAAAAGCAACTCTTCAAGAAGTCACTTTTATTGGGACTTATTGTTATACTAATAAAGAGTTTGGAGAAACTATTGATATTTTAACTAATAACAAACTAGGCAAGATAGAGTGGATTGAGTATAGAAATCTTAAAGATGGTTGGGGAGCTTTTAAAGAAATTCATGATGGAACCTGTTCGGCCCCTAAGATAGTGCTTCTGCCTTAAATTCTTGGTTTTTTAAGAGGTATTAATACCTTTTTTTCTCCGAATTTTTCAGAATTTTTTGAAATTACAGGTGCGGTTATAATTATAGACCAATAAATCATCAAACCAAAAAGAACTGCTAACTTCATATCCTTTAAATAGAGAACAATAATGATTTATGCATGTTTAAATGATGTCAAAATTTTGAATTTGTAAATTATTTTATCTTTTATATAGAGAGGACATGTTTAGATTTTTATTTAAATTAATTCTAGTTACAGCATTTTTTCAAACCACTTTGATTGCTGAGGAAGTAAAAGTATTTGAATTTACAGACAAAGAATTATCAGAATTGACAGTTAGAAAAGTAAGAGGGGCAGATAATAAAACTACTTATTCCGTTGGCTCTAATGAGAGCGGCAATTACCTAAAAGCTATTGCAGATAATGCCGCTTCTGGACTGGGTAAGGAGATTAAAATTGATCTAAACAAAACACCTTTCATAAATATAACTTGGAAAATTGAAAAAGATATACCAGGAATAGATGAGACAGCTAAAAAAGGTCATGATTTTGCAGCAAGAGTATTTGTTATCAAGAAAACTGGAGCAACAGCTTTATCAAATAGAGCCGTAAATTATGTTTTTTCTAGCAATCAAGATATTGGAAGTAACTCACGAAGCCCATATACTAAAAAATCAGTAGATAATGTGCTTGCAACCACCAAAACAAACTTAAATGAATGGGTAACAGTTAAAGCAAATGTAAAAGAAGATTTCAAAAAATTCCATAATTTAGATGTTAATGAGCTGGATGGTATAGCGATCATGTCTGACACAGATAATTCAAAGCAAAAATCAATTACTTACTATCAAAATATTTATTTTTCTTCTCAATAAATTTTATTAATATCAGTGGATGAAAGCGTTTAAGTATAATCTAAAAGTATATTACGAAGATACTGATTTTGGTGGGATAGTTTACCATGCGAATTATTTAAAATATTTTGAAAGAGCAAGATCAGAGCTTATTTATTCACTTGGATATTCAAACAAAAAATTACTAGATAAGTTTAATATTTTAATAGCAGTTAAAACTTGCAACGTAGACTTTAAAAAACCAGCAAAATTTGAGGATAAAATTACTGTTTTCACAAAAATTAAATCTAATACTTTGACCACCATTACAATGTCACAGGTAATTAAAAGAAAAGCAGATATATTGTGTAACGCAGAAATTAAATTAGTATCTCTAAATAAATTGGGAAAACCAGTTAAACTTCCAAAAGTTTTTATTAAAAAATTGATAAATTAAACAAGTTGCTTCACTTTTTTGAAAAGTTGAGTCATTTGTTTTTCGTTTATTCTGCCAGTATTTACATTTCTTGGACTTGGGTGATAACAGCCCATTAATAATACATCATTCGGTAATTTAAAATATGACCCATGACCAAATTTTACTCTCTCATTGTAATCAAAATTTTCTCTATAAAATTTTACACAAGTATCAAAAGCAATTTTACCCAAAGCCACAATTATTTTAAGATTTTTAAGTATTTCAAACTCTGATTTAAAATAACCAAAACAATTTTTCAATTCATCATTTAAAGGCTTATCTCCTGGAGGAACACACTTTAAAGCTGGTGTTATAAAAGTATTCTTGATTTGTAATCCATCATTTAAATGATCTGAATTACTTTGATTTGCTATTTTCACATTATGTAAGCATTTATATAAAAAATCAGAGGATCTATCGCCTGTGAATACTCTGCCTGTTCTTGTTCCACCGTGAGCAGCAGGAGCGAGACCCACAATCATTATTTTTCCATTTATATCTCCAAAACCAGTAATTGGCTTTCCCCAATAGGTTTCATTAATATATTGTTTTCTTTTTTCGGTAGATATTTTCTTTCTGAACTTAACAAGCCGTGGGCATTTATTGCATTTAACTATTGTTTTTTTTAATTTTTCAAATTTAATTGCCATTAATGAAATATATTAATGTCATTCTTTTATTTTTGCTAAGTATTTTTTATTCTAATTATTCACAGGCTGATGATTTGGTAATAAGTGAATTGCAGAAAGGCGGGAAAATAGTATTTATAAGACATTCACTTGCTCCGGGAAATGGAGATCCTGATAATATTGATTTAACAAAGTGTGATACTCAAAGAAATTTAAATCAAGAAGGCATAGAACAGTCAAAAAAAATTGGAAAATTATTTAAAGACAATAACATTCAAATTGACAAAGTATTATCGAGTGAATGGTGTAGATGTAAAGATACTGCAAGATTTGCCTTTAATAATTATGAAACTTTCAAAGGTTTAAACTCTTTTTATCAAGAGAAATTTTATAAATATAAAGATGAACAAATTAAGAGTTTAAAAAAATATATATCTAATTGGAATAGTGATAAAAATCTTATTTTAGTAACTCATTTTGTAGTTATTTCTGAAATGTTAAACTTCGGCACTTCATCAGGTGAAATTGTAGTTATAGATAAAAACTATAAATTTATTGGTAGTATTGAAACCATGTAGTGCTACTTAACTTTGATTAGAAGATTAAAACTTTTGATTATTAATTAAATATAAATAATATTAAATTTAATAGAACTTTCTGCTATGAACGCAATATATTTAAAGAAATGTTTTTTTTATGAAAAATTTTAAGATTGTTATTATTTTTTTTTTGACATTATTATTTATTCCAGCAAATGCTAAAGATAAATTTATAGGCAGATGGATTAACGAAAATACTAAAAGTGTTTTTGAAATAGTCAAAGAAGAAAATCAATATAAAATGTACATTATTTACAGTGGTAGATTCTTCAAAGAATTTCAAAATGAACTTAATGGAATTTTTATGAAAAAAAATGTCTCATATAAGGGCACATCTACATTTATTGATAGTGATTATAATGAGTTTGATGTTAAAGCTTCATATAAAATTAGAAAAGGTGAGTTAGTTATTAAAGCTAAAGGACAATCACCATTTACAAATGAAAAATTCAAATCCAAGACAATTTTAACAAAATTTAAAGATGATGATGAATTCACCAAAGGTGAAAATTTATTTGGAATACAAATAGGTGATAACATTAAAAACTATAAAATTTTAACAAGAATAAATTTAGGTAATGATATGATTGGATTTAGGGAAGGAATAGTCATTGAAGCTCCAGATCCAAATAAAGATTTTGAAACATATATTGTACAAACTGTAAAAGACACAGATCAAATTTATAGAATAAGTGCTTATCACAAGGCAAATCGTAATAAGTTGAGTTGGGGTAGATGCGAAGCTTTAATGCAACCTTTCAGAAATTTTATTTTTGAAAAATATAGTGAAAAATATACACCCATGGATGAGAAAATGTTGACCATTGGTGGTAAAATAACAGATAGCACGACTACTTTTGCTTTAGTAGATAAAAAAACAAATATTTATAATTATGAGTTATGGACATCATGTGACGAACCATTTTCAAATTCAATTGGTGATAAGGGTCAATATATTGCTAGAATTTCTATTTTGCACAATGGCTTAATGAAGTTAAGTTGGGCCAAAGAAAGAAAAAATAAAAATAGAAAGAAAAAAAAGTTTTAGAAAAATAAAAAAATAGAGATTTATGAAAGTTGGATTTATAGGTGTTGGATGGATGGGATTTGGTATTGCAAATAACATCCTTAAAAATAATCATGAATTATTTGTAATTGTTAACAAGAACAGAAAGCCAATTGATAGAATTGTTAAAGAGGGTGCAAAAGAAGTTAAATCATATGAAGAACTTTGTAACAGTGGATTAGATGCTTTGTTTTTGTGTGTAACGAATTCACCAATTGCACATGAAATTGGAAAAAAAATAGTGTCATTACTAACTGATAAAACAATCATAATCGATATAACCACTCATAATCAAAACGGATCTATTGAAATGGAGCAAATATTAAATGCAAATAATATTCCTTATTTAGAGTGCCCTGTAATGGGAGGCCCTGTTCAAGCAGAAGAAGGAATATTAGGAGGTATTGTTGGTGGATCTGAGGAAAATTTAAAAAGATCAGAAGAGCTTTTAAAATGTTTTTGTAAAAATTATTATCATTTTGGAAGTATTGGAAATGGTGCAAAAACAAAATTATTAAATAATTTTCTATCTTTAGGAACTGCTACTTATGTAATTGAGTTAATAAAAGCTGCAAAAAAATTAGATATTGATTTAGATAAACTTTATAAAGTAGCACAATTGGGCTCGGGTAATTCTAATGCTTTAAAGAGAATTTTCGATAAAGTATTAGAGGATGATTACACAGGCTTTAAGTTTACAGCGACTAATACACTAAAAGATTTGACGTATATAACAGACTTGCTCAAGGGCATAGAAAATGCAGAAAAATTATCTGATCTATCAAAATCTTTTTATAAAAAAGCCGTTGAAGATGGTGATGGTGAACTCTTTATAAGTGAATTGATAAAGAAGAATTAATCTTTTTTTTCCTCTTTTTCTTTTTCAGCGTAAAATAAAGCAATAGCAAATAAAGTTGTCCATCCAATTCCCAATAATGCTTTAGGTCCAGTTTCAGCACTCCAAATATCTAAAAAAATTGCACCTAACGCAAGACCGATTAGATAAATAACAATTGCAATATTTGTTTTGCTCATATCAATTAAGCTAATGTTTTACACTATTATTCGAATTGGACAATTATAAACAATCATATATAAAGCACCAATAATTTGGGCGAGTGGCGGAATTGGTAGACGCGTTGGTCTTAGGAACCAATAGTGCAAACTGTGAAGGTTCGAGTCCTTTCTCGCCTACCATAATATATGAAAGTAACAGTAGAAAATAAAAAAGGTTTAGAAAAAGATATAAAAGTTTTTATCGATAAAAAAACTATATCTGGATATCTCGAGGAGAAATATGAAGAGATTAAAAAAGATGTCGTTTTAAAAGGATTTAGACCAGGAAAAGTACCAACCGAAATTTTAAAAAGACAATTTGGAAAAGCTGTATACGGAGAAGTAATCGATAAAGTATTAAAAGATACCACAACAAAAGCTCTCGAAGATAATAAAATTAAACCAGCTGGGCAGCCTAAAATTGATTTAAAGTCATTTGGCGAAGGAAAAGATCTAGAGTACACAATTTCAGTAACAGAATTACCAAATGTAGAAGTAGGATCACTTAAAGATCTTAAAGTAGATGAATATGTAGTTAAAATTGATCCAAAAGAAACTGATAAAAGAATTGATCAAATAGCAAAAACTCAGAAAAATTTTAAAGATGCTGAAGAAGGTTATGCTGCTAAAGTGGGTGATTTAGTTGTTTTTGATTATAAAGCCACAGTTGATGGTAAAGATTTTAAAGGAAATGAAGGAAAGAATACTCAACTAGAACTTGGAAAAGATTTATTTATTAAAGGGTTTGATAAGCAATTAGATGGCGTCAAAAACAAGCAAGATAAAAAAGTAGAAGTTAAACTACCAGAAAACTTTCCAGAAAAAGAAGTTGCTAGCAAATCAGCAGTATTTGAATGTAAAATTACAGCAGTAAAAAAACCTGAAGAAACTAAAATAGATGACAATTTTGCAAAAAATTTAGGTGCAAAAGACTTAAATAATTTAAAAGAATTAATATCTAAACAAATCAATGATGAATTTAAAAATTCGTTAGAAATGATTTCAAAAAAACAAATTCTTGAACAAATTGAAAAACAAAAACTTGATCAGTTACCAGCTAACCTTATTGAACAAGAGGTAAATATATTAGCCCAAGGCATGAAGGAAGAAGAAAAGAAAAAAAATATGAAATACTTTGAGGAACAAGCAAAAAAAAGAATTAAAACCGGTCTAATTCTAAATGCATTTGGTGAAAAAAATAAAATCAAAGTGTCTCAAGAAGAGTTAAATGCAGAAATACAAAAACAATTCAGAATGATGCCTGGACAAGAAAAAATGGTTAAAGAGTATTATGAGAAAAACCCGGGAGCTATTGAGAGTTTAAGAGGTTCTATTTATGAAGAAAAGATAATTGGTGAACTAAAAAAAATTGCAAAAGT
>CACOTF010000009.1 GCA_902630065.1 uncultured Pelagibacteraceae bacterium | reverse complement strand
ATCATTTGCAAAATCTGAGACTATTAAAAGTATAAAAATTGAAGGTAACCAACGTGTCTCTGATGAGACTGTAATTATGTTTTCTAAACTTAAAATTGGAGATCAAATAAATTCTACTAATTTAAATAAAGCCCTTAAGGAATTATACTACACTGATTATTTTAAGAATGTTGAAGTAATTACAGAGAATGGTCTTGTATATATTGATGTTATTGAAAATCCAATTATTCAATCTGTTAAAATTAATGGCATAGATAATAATAGAATAAATGAAAAAATCCGCGAAGTAACGTTAAAAATAGAAAAATATCCATTTGTTGAAAATAAAATAAGTGATCAAGTTTCACTAATAAAAAATATTTTAAAAAGCAATGGTTATTATTTTGTAAATGTAAAAACTTTGATAATTAATAACGATAATAATACAATTGATTTAGTCTATGAAATTAAATTAGGAGATATAGCTAAAATTAAAAAAATCAGTTTTATTGGTAATAAAATTTTTAGA
The DNA here is from genome assembly GCA_902630065.1 of uncultured Pelagibacteraceae bacterium. Taxonomy (GTDB): domain Bacteria; phylum Pseudomonadota; class Alphaproteobacteria; order Pelagibacterales; family Pelagibacteraceae; genus Pelagibacter. The sequence goes on along the minus strand of CACOTF010000009.1, from coordinate 43,865 downwards.
GATAATTTATTAAGAAACGTTATAATTTCAGAAGAAAATAAATTTTGGAAATTTCTTACGCCAAATAAATTTCTTGATACAAATCGTTTAAATGCAGATATTTCTAGATTAAAAAAATATTATAAAAATCGTGGATATTTTAATGTAAATATTAAATCAACTACTGCAGTTATTAATGATGAAAACCAATTTGAATTAATATTTAATATAAATGCTGGAAAGAAATATTCTTTTGACAATATTCAAATTTTGAATTCAAATATTTCATTAGATGAAAGTATAGAATACTTTCAAAAAAAATTTGACGATCTGAAAGGAAAAAAATATTCAGAAAAAGTAATACAAAATTACATAGATGAATTAAATGAATTTATTTTAGAAAATAATTTTGTTTTTATTAATGCTAGATATGATCAAAAAGTTAAAGATAATAATAAAATTGATATTATAGTTAATTTTAATAATTTGGATAAAGAGTATGTGGAACGAATTAATATAAAAGGTAACTTTCTCACAGATGAAAAAGTTATAAGAAATAAACTTATAATTGACGAAGGTGATGCCTACAATGATTTACTATTTGACAGATCAATACAAAAAGTAAAGTCTATGAATATATTTAAATCTGTTGTTTATAAATCTAAAACAGAGGATAATTTCAATAAAACAATAGATATTATTGTGGAAGAAAAACCCACAGGTGAAATATTCGCTGGTGCTGGCACTGGTACTACTGGCTCATCAATATCCGCAGGTCTTAAAGAAAATAATTATTTAGGTCTTGGTATAAAATTAGATACAAATCTTACTCTAAGCGATGATGCAATAATGGGTAAATTTTCAGTTTTAAATCCTAATTATAGTAATTCTGATAAGTCTCTTAAAACTGTAATTGAAAGCTCCGTAAATGATTACATGTCAACTAGTGGTTATAAAACTAAAAGGACAGGATTTAGTCTAGGTACAGAATTTGAACAAATGAATAATTTGTTTGTAAATCTAAATTTATCAAATTATTACGAAGATCTTGAGACTTCGTCATCGGCTACAGATATACTTAAGAAACAAGAAGGTAATTATTTTGAAAACCTTTTATCATACTCAGTTATATATAATAAACTCGATCAAGATTATCAACCAACAGATGGTTTTATTAATAGATTTTCACAAACATTTCCATTGTATTCCGATGATGTATCATTTGAAAATCAATTCACTAGTTCAATTTACCATTCTTTAGGTGAAAATTTAATATTGTCAGCAAATTTCTTTTTAAAAACTATAAATTCCCTTGATGATAATGTTAGAGTTTCAAAAAGGGTATTTATTCCAACAAAAAGATTAAGAGGATTCGAGTCTGGTAAAATTGGTCCTAAAGATGGCACACAGTATATTGGAGGCAACTATGCAAGTGCTTTGAACTTGAATTCAACTTTGCCAAATATTTTTTTTGAAAATGACAACGTTGATTTGAATTTTTTTTTAGATTTAGCTAATGTTTGGGAAGTAGATTATAATAGTAGTTTAGACTCTAATAAAGTCAGATCTTCAACTGGTATAGCTGTTAATTGGTTTAGTACAATTGGTCCTTTAACTTTTTCATACGCAATTCCTTTAAGCAAATCTGATACAGATGTAACAGAAAAATTTAGGTTCCAGATTGGAACTTCTTTTTAAATGAAAAAAATATTAATTTTTTTAATATTAATTTTTTTTTTTTCAAATAAAACCTATTCAAATACTAACATAGCTTTTTTAGATGTTCAGTATATAATTGATAGATCAAATCTGGGTATACAGTATAAAAAAAAAATTGACAATAAAGTGAAAGAAATTCAATCAAAATTAAATAAATCTGAAATTAAAATTAAAGAAAAAGAAGATGAAATAAATAATAAAAAAAATATTTTGAAAAAAGAAGAAATCAATCTAATGGTTAATGAATTAAATAACAATCTTAAAGAATATCAATTTTTAAGAAGATCATTAAATGAGGATTTAATTAAAGAAAAAAAACTTTATTCTAATAAAATTTTAGAAATTTTAAATCCTTTACTAACTAATTATGTTGAAATTAATAATATTAATTTAGTAATAGAAAAAAAAAATATTTTGGTAGGAATTAAAACTTTAGATATAACTTCACAAATATTAGAAATTTTTAACGAAGAAACAAAAAAATCCAATTAATGAAAAATAAAAATCCATTCTTTTTAAAGCAAAAAAATATATATTTATCTGATATATTTAAAATATTAGGAAAAAAAAATATAAAAAAAAGAATAAAAATCAGTAATATTTCTGATTTAATTTCAGCTTCTGAGAATGATATTTCCTTTATAAATAATTTAAAATACCTAGACATTTTAAAAAAATCAAAGGCAAAGTATATAATTTCAAATAAAATACATTTTGACAAAATTAAGGATTTTTGTTCTCCAATTATTGTAAATAATGTTTTGAAATCGGTTTATGCAGTTGCAAACCTTTTTTATCCAGATTCACTTAAAGATGCTGTTGATTATAATGTATCTTATCCTAATAAAAAAAATTTTAAAAAAGTTAAATTTGGTCACAATGTTCTTCTTGGAAAAAATGTAAAAATTGGCAATAATACTATTATTGGTCATAATTCAATTATAGAATCTAACGTTATCATCGGATCAAATTGTATAATTGGAAACAATGTAATAATAAAAAATTCTATCTTAGGTAGAAATGTAAGAGTTTTAGATGGAGCTGTGATAGGAAAAAAGGGATTTGGGTTTTTTCCTGAAAAAATTAAAAACACTAGATACCCACATATTGGTATGGTTATTATTGATGATAATGTTGAAATAGGTTGTAACAATACGATTGATAGAGGTTCATTATCAAATACTATAATTGGAAAAAATACTTTTATAGATAATCAGGTCCATGTTGCTCATAATGTGATTATAGGGAGTAATTGCATTATAACCGGTCAGGTAGGCTTTGCTGGCAGTTCTACAATTGGAAATAGAGTTTCAATTGGAGGTCAGGCTGGTATTTCTGGACATTTAAAAATTGGAAATAATGTTCAAATAGGCGGTGGTAGTGGAGTTGTAAAAAATATACCAGACAATTCAAAAGTCATGGGTTATCCTGCTAAGGATATAAGAAAATTTTTAAAAGACAATAAATGACAGATCGTTTGAATAAAATACAGATTAAGGATCTACTTCCACATAGAGAACCTATGTTACTCATAGATGAGTTAATCAATATTAAAAAACTTAAATCAGCTACCGCAATCGTAAATGTTAAAAAAGATAGTTTTTTTGTTCAAGGTCATTTTCCTGGGGAACCTGTTATGCCAGGAGTATTAATTGTTGAAGCCTTTGGACAAGCCGCTGCAGCTCTTACTGCTGCAGGAATTGATAAGAAAACTTACGAAAATAAATTAGTTTTTTTAATGACTGTTGACAAAGCAAGATTTAGAAATCCGGTAATTCCTGATTGCATATTAGAATTAAATATTGAAGCTGTGAGATCTCATGGAAGAGTATGGAAATACAAAGGTGAAGCCATTGTTAATGGGAAAAAAATGGCTGATGCTCAGTGGGCAGCAACAATAGTAGATAGAAAGAAATAATTAGTAGCAATTCTTGATAACCATTTAGATTAGAATTTGTTATCTATTCTTAATGATACATCCAACATCTATTATAGATTCAAATGCAAAAATTTCTGATGATGTTGAAATCGGTCCATATTGTGTAGTAGGCCCAGATGTGGAATTAGGATCAAAAACAAAATTACATTCACATGTTAGCATTAAAGGTAATACAAAAATTGGTAAAAATAACGAGATATTTCCTTTTGTGTCGATTGGCACACCTCCGCAAGATTTAAAATATAAAGGTGAAAATAATTCTATAATTATTGGGGATAATAATAAACTTAGAGAATATGTGAACATTAATCCAGGCACATCCCAGGGAGGCACAATTACTAAATTGGGTAATAATAATTTATTAATGGTTTACTGTCACGTAGCACATGATTGCAATCTTGGAGATAACATTGTTTTAGCAAATAATGTTCAGGTTGGAGGTCATGTAACAATAGAAAATAATGCAATAGTAGGAGGCAGTTGTGCAATTCATCAATTTTCAAGAATAGGCAGCTTAGCAATGGTAGGTGGTATGACTGGTGTTTTAAGTGATGTAATTCCATATGGTCTATCATTGGGAAATCGAAATCATTTAGTTGGACTAAACCTTATAGGACTTAGAAGAGCAAAAATTTTAAATGAAGATATTAAAATATTACAAAAATTTTATGATAAAGTATTTTATGATCAAAATTTTAGATCAAATATAGAAAATATAAATACAGACATGAAAGAAAATAAATATGTTAGAATTATAATTGATTTTATAAATTCTGATAAAAAAAGACCAATATCCCTTCCTGAAAATATTAAATGATTGGATTATTTTTAGGGGAAAAAAAACTACCATTAGAAATTTTGAAAAGTTTAAAAAAAAAGAAGATTAAATATTTCATTATAGATTTATCAAAAAATAATAAATTCAAAAATGATAGAAATAGTTATTTTATTAATATTGGAAAATTTGGTAAAATTTTAGAATTAATTAAATCAAAAAAATGTAATAAAGTTTTATTTGCAGGTAATATTATTAAACCTAGAATTTCTAAATTAAAATTAGACCTCAAAGGTTTTTACTATATTCCTAGAATTATAAAAGCATCTAAATTAGGAGATGCAGCTATATTAAAAGAATTGATTAAAATTTTATCAGAAAATAAAATAAAAGTTATTAAATTAAACACATTTAATCCAGAATTAACATTGAGTAAAGGATGTTATACGAAATTGAAACCTAGTACGACTGATAAATTAATAATGAAAAAAGGTATTGAAATATTAAATAGATCAAATTCATTAAATCATGTTCAAGCACTGGTAATCAATAATCAGAAGATAATTTCTATTGAAAAAAGAAAAGGCACAAAGGATATGTTAAAATCGATTAGAAATAATAATCTAAAGAATAAACTCTTAATAAAAATGCCTAAATCAAAGCAAGACTTGCGAGTTGATTTGCCGACTTTTGGTCTGGATACACTAAAAGATTGTAAAAAAGCAAATATTAAGGGAATTGTAGTTAAAGCAGGTCAAAATATATTTTTAGATAAACGCAAAGGACTTCAATACGCAAATAAAAATAATATTTTTGTAATGGCTAAATGAAAAAGATTTTTATTTTAACAGGTGAACCATCTGGCGATAAATTAGCTGCTGAAGTTATTAAAGAATTAAAAAAATCTAAAATAAATATTGAATATTTATCTGTTGGAGGTCAACATTTAAATTCTATAGGTATTAAGTCAATATATGATCAAAAGGATGTTACTTACATAGCTTTTACAGACATATTATTAAATATTTTTAAGATAAAAAGTAAAATAAATGAAACGGTAAAAAAAATTATTGATTTTAGTCCTGATATTTTATTTAGTGTTGATAGTCCTGATTTTACCCTTCGTGTTTCAAAAATAATTAAATTAAAAAAACCAGATATCAAAACCATTCATTTCATTGCACCTAAGGTTTGGGCATGGAGAGAGGGCAGGGTTAAAAAAATGAAAAGTTTCTTAGATCACATTCTTTTATTATTTGATTTTGAAAAGAAATATTTTGATAGGGAAAAATTAAAAAATACATTTGTTGGTCACCCAATATTAGATAACACAAATCACGGAAAAATTGAAATTAATGAATTATTAAAGGAAAAAATAATTTCGATTTTTCCCGGTAGTAGATTGTCTGAATTGAAATCACATGTGCCTATACTTATTGAGTTTATAAAAAAAATGAATGAAAAAAAAAATAATTATAATTATATTTTTCATGCCACAGATGGTTCTAAAGAATATTTGGCTCAATTTATTAAAAAAAATAATTTAGAAAATGTTGATATTATTTCAAATGAAAATATAAAAATTGCTACAATTAAAAAATCTATTTTTGCAATTGTTAAATCCGGAACAGTTTCACTTGAAGTTTGTAAATACGGTATACCATCAATAATAATTTATAAAATGAATTTTTTAAATTTCTTTATTGCTAAGTTATTTTTAAAAATAAAATTTGCAAACATGATAAATATTATCAATAATAAAGAAATTATCCCTGAACTTTTACAAAAGGAATGCAACTCAGATGAAATATATAAATCAGTTAATTATTTATTAAAAAAACCAGAGCTTATAAATGAACAATTAAAACAAGTTAATAAAACTATTAAAAAATTAAGATCGAATACTTCATCAAGTAATGAAGCTTCCAATGTTTTGCTATCTTATTTGAGATAATCTTTTAGACACTTCCTCTTTTCCAAGAGAGCACAATATATCATATATACCTGGTCCAAACTTTGAACCTGTAAGGCATATTCTTAGTGGTTGTCCAACACCTTTAAAATTTGTATTATTATTTTTTATTAGGCCATTAATTATTGGTTCGAGTGTTTCTCTAGTAAAATCTGATAGCTTATTAATATCATCACTAAACAATTTAATAATTTTAATAGCTGTTTTGTCTAAAAGTTTTTTATCTTCTTTTTCTATTTGAACTTTGTCATTAATTAAAAACTTTGAATTTTTGTAAATATCTTCCAAAGTTTTTGCTTTATTTTTTAAAAAGTGTAACGAATTTTTAATTTTTTTCTGCGCTAAATCAGGTATCTTTTCTTGAAAAGTCTCACAATAAGTTATTAAAAAATTAAATAGATCATTTTCATCAATATTCTTTATATAATGTTCATTCATTGAATAAATTCTGCTAATATCTAATTTTGAGGGTGATTTACCAATTCCCTCTAAATTGAAGTATTTGATACTTTCTTCTAAATCAAAAATTTCTTTATCTTTGTATGACCATCCTAATCTCAGAAGATAGTTTCTAAGAGCATTAGGCATTATTCCAATTTTTGAATAATCATCTAATGTTGATGCATTATCCCTTTTGGATAGTTTTTTTCCTTCAATAGTATGAATTAACGGTATGTGAGCAAAAGATGGCAATTTCCAATTCATAGCGTCATAAATTTGTATTTGTTTGAATGTATTTATTTTATGATCATCACCTCTAATTATATGTGTCATTCCCATTAAATGATCATCTACTGATGCTGATAAATTATATGTAGGCGATCCATCTGCTCTTAATATAACAAAGTCTTCAATAGTATTATTTTCAATTTCTATATTCCCCTGAACCAAATCTTTTAAGATAGATTTTCCTTCAACTTTACTTTTAAATCTTATTACAGGATGAATTTCTCTTGGAGCATCAGTTTCACTCTTATCTCTCCATTTTCTATTATAAATATATGGTATTTTTTTTTGTTTTGCCCTTTTTTTTTGCTCTTCGATTTCTTCACTAGAACAATAACATTTATAAGCCAAGCCTTTTTTTAACAATTCATTAGCTACATTTATATGATCGTTTATTTTATCTGATTGAATATATTCATTATCCTCGTAATAAATTCCTATCCATTTTAAGGAATTAATTATTTGATTCTTGAATTCGTCTTTAGACCTTTCTTTATCTGTATCCTCTATTCTTAAATAAAATTTACCACCTTTATTTTTTGAATAAAGCCAATTGAATAATGCGGTTCTCACTCCTCCAATGTGTAATGGTCCTGTTGGCGACGGAGCAAATCTAGTTGCTACAGTTTTCATCAGATTTATTTAGTCTATTTTAGGAAAAGTTTCTATATAAAGATACTAGAATTCCTTGAACTTTTACTCTATCAGGACCAAATATTTTAGTTTCGTAATTTCTATTGGCGCTTTCTAAAGCTACGGTCTTACCTTTTCTTCTTATTCTTTTTAGCATTGCTTCATGATCGTCAATTAATGCTACCACAATTTTTCCATTTTCAGCTGTGTCAGCTTTTTTCACTATTACTGTATCACCATCATTTATTCCTGCCTCAATCATTGAATCTCCTTGCACTTTTAATCCAAAAAATTCTCCATTTTTCTCAATATTGGAAGGCAAAGGTATTCTAGAAACTTCGTTTTGAATTGCTTCAACAGGTGTACCCGCAGCAATTTTACCTAATACAGGTATTTCATTTTCATCTTCATTATTTTGATTTGAACTTTCATCAAGCCCACCTTTAATTACACTTGGTGAAAAACTATTATAAATGTCATTTGCTGAAGCTGTTTCAGGCAATTTAATGACTTCTAAAGCCCTTGCTTTATGAGCTAATCTTTTGATAAAGCCTCTTTCTTCTAAGGCACTAATTAATCTATGAATTCCAGATTTAGATTTTAAATTTAGCGATTCCTTCATTTCTTCATAAGAGGGAGATACACCACTAGATCTCAACTTTTTGTTGATATATAAAAGCAGGTTTTTTTGTTTTTTAGTTAACATAGAACAAACTGTGTACACAAATGTTCTATAAAAGTTCTTTCAATTAAACAAGAGTTAAAACACCAATAAATTCAACACTTTTTTTATAAAATAGAAAAAATATTATTTTTTTGTAAATTTTTTAAAATTGATTCACCAATGAGAAATGTTTTTATTTTAGTTTCCGAGGCTATTTGCAAAACGTCTTCTTTATTTTTTATTCCACTCTCTGAAATTAATGGTCCTTGATGATTAATTAAAATATTATGAATATCATAAGTTGTATTTATATCTGTTTTTAGTGTTTTTAAATTCCTATTGTTTATCCCTATTAGTGCATCTTTGTACTTTAGAGATTGTTTGGCCTCTTCAACAGTGTGAACTTCAACAATTACAGACATTTTAAGTTTCTCAGCTTCTTCATACAAATCATCTGCAGTTTTTTCATCAACGCCAGCCAAAATTATTAAAATAGCATCAGCACCATAACTCCTAGAGAGATGAACTTGAAATTTATCAACAAAAAAATCTTTACATAAAATAGGTAAATTTATTTTTTGTTTAATTTTACTAATATGAATTAAGTTTCCCAAAAAGAAATCCTCTTCAGTTAAAACTGACAGGCAAGTTACATTATTTTTTAAGTATATATCGGCAATTTCAACAGGGTTATAATTTTCAATAATTATACCAGCTGAAGGGCTGGCTTTTTTAATCTCTGCAATAATAGAAATTTTATCATGATTTATGTTACTGAGTATTTTTTCTTTAAAATTTATATAATTTTTTAGATTTATAATTTTGTCATTTAGAGAATTTATTGAAATTTCTTTTTTTAAAATTTGAATTTTATCTCTTTTTTTATTAATTATTTTTTCTAATATATTCTCAGACATCTCTCAATTTTTCTAAATGTGAATATGTGCTTCCTGATAACAAATGATCTCTTGCCTTTTCATAGGCGTATTTAAAACTATCTTCTCTTTCTGATATTATTAAGCCTGCTGCAGCATTTAATGATACCGCTTTGGAAAAGTCATTATCATTACCCCTGAATATATCTATAATTTTTTGTGAATTAAATTTTGCGTCATTTCCCACTATCTTATCGAAACCTACAGCATTTACTTTCAATTCTTTAGGATCAATAATCATTTCGTTAATTTCTCCATTTCTTAATTGTTTAACAATAGTTTTATCATATGGTGATATTTCATCTAAACCATCATTGCTATTAACAATCCAAGCAAATTTAATATTTAAATCTTTCAAAGCATTAGCAAATATATCTAGAAATTTTTTATCAAAAACTCCTACAACTTGTTTTTCAACATTTGCCGGACTACTCAAAGGTCCAATCATATTGAAAATTGTTCTTTTTCCAATTTTTTTCCTTGTTGGGCCAACATATTTCATTGCACTGTGGTAATTTGGAGCAAACATAAATCCAAAGTGATTTTTTTTAATTTGATTTTCAATATCTTTTGGTTCTAAATTGATATTTATTTTTAATGCTTCTAAAACATCTGCAGATCCACATTTTGATGAAACTGCTTTATTACCATGTTTTGCTACATTAATACCCATACTTGAGAGTAGTAATGCTGAAGCAGTAGAAATATTTAGTGTATCCTTTCCATCGCCACCTGTTCCACAAGTATCTATACAGTTATCTACATTAACTCTTTTCGCCTTATTCCGAAGTACTGAAACTCCGCCCGCTATTTCAGTAGAAATTTCACCCTTTTTTGAGAGCAGGGTTAAAAAATTATAAATTTCACGATCATTAGCTTTTCCATTCATTAAAATTTCAAAAGCACCAACACTTTCCTCTAATGATAAATTTTCTCTTTCTTCAAGTTTTTTTAAATATTTTTCCATTTATTTAATAAAATTTTTTAAAATTTTTAAACCAACTTTAGTCTTTATACTTTCAGGGTGAAATTGTACTCCGTGAACATCATAAATTATATGTTTAACTCCCATAATTATTCCATCTGATGTCATTGCGGTAATTTCTAAATCTTTAGAAATTGTTTTCTTATCAATTATTAAACTATGGTATCTAGTTGCCTCAAATATTTTTGGGATCCCTTTTAAAATGCCTATATTTTTTGAAATGATTTTACTTGTTTTTCCATGAACCAATTCTTTGGCTTGAATAATTTTAGATCCAAATATTTGACCTATAATTTGATGACCTAAACAAACTCCAAGTATTGGAATTTTGTTGTATAATTCATTTACTATTGATAGGCAGTTTCCAGCTTGATCAGGATTACCTGGACCAGGTGATATCACAATTTTACTATACTTTTTCTTTAATATTTCTCTTGTATTAATATTATCATTTCTTACTACGTCTACATTTGAACAAAACTTAGATATGTAATGATATAAATTAAAAGTAAAACTATCATAGTTATCAATTAAAATTATTTTCATAGTCACTCAATTGCTTTTAATAGAGCCTTTGCCTTATTAACTGTCTCTAGATATTCATTTTGTGGTTTGCTATCTGCAACTATTCCAGCTCCAGATTGTACATAAAATTTCTTATTTTTAGCTACTGCAGTTCTAAGTGCAATACATGTATCAAATTCACCATTTGCTGAAAAATATCCAATTCCACCTGCATAAACTTTTCTTTTAGTTGTCTCTAGCTCATCTATTATCTCCATTGCTCTAATTTTTGGCGCCCCAGACACTGTTCCTGCTGGAAATCCAGACAACATAGTTTCAAATTTTGAGTATTTATTATTAAATACTCCTTCAACATTTGATACAATATGCATAACATGAGAGTATCTTTCTATTGAAAAACTTTCAATCACTTTTACAGTATTAATCTTTGATACTTTTCCAGTGTCATTTCTTCCTAAATCAAGAAGCATTAAATGTTCTGACAACTCTTTTTTGTCATTTAGTAAATCTTTTTCAAAAAGTAAATCTTGTTTTTTATTTTTTCCCCTTGGTCTTGTTCCAGCAATCGGTCTAATCGTGACTTTATTATTTCTTAACCTAACAAGTATTTCTGGACTTGCACCAATAATCTGAAAATCTTCAAAATTAAAAAAATACATAAACGGAGAAGGGTTTGTTTTTCTTAATTTTTTATAAATTTCTATTGGTTTTTTACTTAATTTGGTTTCAAATCTTTGACTTAGAACTACCTGAAATATGTCTCCAATTTTAATATATTTTTTAGCCTTCTTTACATTGGATAAAAATTTTTGTTTAGAAATATTTGATTTAACTTTTGTTTTAACTTTTTTATTAATTTTACCTAGATATAAATTATTATAATTAGATAAAAAAATTAAATTCTCAATTTGATTAATTATTTTTTCATACCTTATTTTATAATTATTTATTTTTTCATCACTAAAAACATTAATTATAAAATATAATTTCTTTTTTATGTTATCATGAACTATTAGTTCTCTTGGCCTGATAATTCTAGCATCAGGTAATTTTAAATCGTCTCTATTTTTATTAGGAATTTTTTCTAGATATCTAATAATGTCATATGAAAAGTATCCTGATATTATTGAGCTAATTGAGGGTAATTCTCTAGGAATTTTAAATTTAAAACTTTCAATAACATTTTCTATATTTTTCTTTGCATTACCTTTCAAAATTTTAACTTTGTTTTCAAAGTATATTTTGCTTACATTATTATTAAATTCCCAAATTTTATCAGGATTTTTTCCAAAAATTGTATATCTGCCCTTAATAAATCCTTTTTCTACTGACTCAAATACAAAAGCATTTTTCTCAGTAAAAAAATTATTTATTAAATTTATTATTTCTTGGGAACCATCACTATTCAACGACAAATAAAGTATTTGGTTTAATTTTTTTTTATGATTAATTTTAAATTGTTTAAGGCTTATATTAAGCATTATTTAAAATAATCTTTTATTCGATCTATATTGTTATTAAAAATTTTAACTTCATACTTGGTGTTAAGTGATGCATCATAGGAACTATAAATATCATCGATCAAATTGATATTTGTTTTAGCTAAATATTCTTGAATATTTTCATTTGTGCTTTTTAAATTTTCATAAGTAATCTGTTTTATCTTTGCTAAAAATATATCATTAGCTCTATTTGAAACCATAACAAAACTATTTTTTGGCAATTCATAAATAAGCTTCAAAGATGTCTCATCAAATAAACTATCATCATTAATTGAATAAATTATTTTTGAATTTATAACCTCTTTATTTTTTACTAGATTTTCAAAGTCAGCATCATTGAAATCTTTATTTTGAATTTTTTCAAATAAATTTTTATTAAGATCAAATTTTTTCTTTAATAAAATTCTATTTTTTACTTTATCTCTGAATGACGCATCTTTTTTATTTGGTAGTAAATTATTTATTTTTGTAATTTGGTATAGTAAAAAGTAATTGTCTTTATCTTTTAAAACTATTTCTTTTTTATCTTTATTTTCGTAAATTTCTTTAAATATTTCATCCTCATTTACGAACTTAAAATTGTTTTTTTTTTTCAATTTTATTTCATTTTTTTTAGCGATATCTTCTAAAGAAACTTCATTTAATATATCATTTTCTATTTCATCAATTTTTTTGTAAAAATCTTTATTAAATTCGTTGATTTCAATTAGATTTGAGGGTTTAACTTTAACATAACTAAAATCAATGTATGCTTCTTTTAGATTTTTCTCATTTTCGATTATATAATTATTAATTTCGATGTCTGAAATATTTTTATCGTAAGCATATTCAAGATCATAGTATTGAATACTTATTTTTTTATTTTCATTTATGTAAATCTTATTCTGTAAATAATATGGTGATTTAATACCACCACCAATATAATCAAATAGTCTTTTTCTTAACTGAGCATTTTTTAGTCTATTTTCAAATTCAGCTGCAATAATATTATTCTCTAAGAGAAATTTTTCATATTTTAATCTTGAAAAATTTTTGTCACCATCAAGAAAATTTATGTCGTTTTGTAAATTTAATTTTAATGATCTATCTGAAACTTTTACATTTAAATCTTTATACTCCATTGACATTAAATCTTTTGATATAAGGTCACTCAAAATCCTTTCTAATATATTGTTATCTATATTTTCTTTTATATAATCAGGATTAATTCTTGATCGGTTTATATGATCAATGAAGTCTTTCGTTGAAATTGAATTATTATTTATCTTAGCAATGTTATTTGTGTTCCCACCACTAAAGACACTTCCCATTCCCCAAAAAACAAAAGGAACAATTATTATAGCCACGAGGACACCTGCCAATTTACTATTTGTAAAACCTCTTAATTTTCCTAACATGAATAATTCTTTATATATTGATTATAAAAAACAAACCTATAAATTAAATTATCTAATATGACAAATAATAATATGATTTTTATAGCTAATTGGAAGATGAATGGAGAAAAAAGTCATATCTCTGGCATTAATAAAACCATAAAATTTTTAAAACAATCAAAAAATAAAAAAAATCAAATAATTTACTGCCCACCATTTACCCTAATTTCATCAATTAAAAATAAAGTAAAAAATACTAAAATTAAAGTAGGTGCTCAGAACCTTTCTCAATTAAATGATTATGGTGCATTTACAGGATCTGTAAACTCTAAATTGATTAAGTCAGCAGGAGGTGACTATGTTATTGTTGGTCATTCTGAAATTAGAAATCAGGAAAATGATATACTAATAAATAAAAAAATTCACTCAGCACTTAAAGAAAAATTAAAAGTTATTCTTTGTGTTGGAGAAACATATTTAGAAAAAAAAAATAATAAAACTCTCTCAGTTCTTAAAAGACAAATAACAATCGCATTAAAGAATATAAAAAAAATTAATAATATTATTTTTGCTTACGAACCTAGATGGGCAATTGGTACTGGAAAAATACCAAAATTATCTGAATTAAAAAAAAATTTTAAAGACATAAATAATATAATTAATAAATTAAAAAAAAATCAAAAATATAAAATTATCTATGGCGGATCTGTTAATTCAAAAAATGTATTAGAGTTAAAAAAAATTAATGATTTAAAAGGATTTTTAGTAGGAAGTGCTTCTTTGAGAGCAAAAAATTTTATTGATATAATTAAAAAATCAACTAATTAATCCTCGTGGAAAATATACTTTTAATAATTAATATTATTCTCGCAGCTATTCTAGTTGTCTTAGTTTTATTTCAAAAATCTGAGGGTGGTGCATTGGGTATTGGGGTCTCTCAAGATAACTTTATGCTTTCAAGATCAGCAGGAAATTTTTTAACCAAAGCTACAGCTATAATTGCTACTTTATTTATAATATGTAGTCTGTGTTTAACGATTCTTTCAAGAGGTGAATTAACTCCAACAACATCAGTTTTGGATAAAATAGAGGAAACTGATGATGCTCCAAAGGTGCCAGATAGTAATAATTAATACTTTGAATTTTTAAGTTTTAGGTCTATAAGATACTTCCATGGCGCGATATATCTTTGTCACTGGCGGCGTGGTATCATCACTTGGAAAAGGATTATCCTCAGCATCTCTTGCATATTTATTAAAGTCGCAAGGTTATAAAGTTAGAATACGTAAAATGGATCCATATTTAAATGTTGATCCAGGAACAATGAGTCCTTTTCAACATGGAGAGGTATTTGTTACTGATGATGGTGCAGAGACGGATCTAGATTTAGGACATTACGAAAGATTTACAAATATTTCTTCAAAACAATCAGATAATATTACTACAGGCAAAATTTATAGTGATGTAATCAAAAAAGAGAGACAAGGGGGCTATTTAGGCAAAACAGTTCAAGTTATACCGCATGTTACAGATAGAATTAAAAAATTTATTAGCAAAGACATAAGTAACGAAGATTTTGTAATTTGTGAAATTGGTGGAACTGTTGGCGACATAGAAAGTTTACCATTTTTAGAAGCTATAAGACAATTCTCAAACGATCATGGAAGGTCTAGAACATTATTTGTTCATTTAACTTTAGTACCATTTATGAAATCTTCTGATGAGATAAAAACAAAACCTACACAACATAGTGTCAAAGAATTAAGAAGTATCGGTATACAACCAGATATTGTTATATGTAGATCAGAGCAGCATATACCTTTAGAACAAAGAAAAAAAATATCTTTATTTTGTAATGTCGATATTAAAAATGTTATTGAGACTGTTGATGTTAGGACAATTTATGAAGCTCCAATTAGCTTTTATAACCAAAAATTAGATAAACAAGTCTTAAAATATTTTAAAATAAAATCAAAAAAGAAACCCAATTTAAATCCATGGAAAAATATCACCTCTACTGTTCTAAAAAATAATAAAGTAATTAACATAGGAATAATAGGCAAGTACGTGAACTTAAAGGATGCATATAAATCTTTGGATGAAGCATTAACACACGGTGGCATAGCAAATAATATAAAAGTTAATTTGGTAAGAATTGAGTCTGATAAACTAAAAAAAAATGAAATAAGCAAAAAACTTAAGAGTGTTTCTGGAGTATTAATACCAGGTGGATTTGGTAAAAGAGGAACAGAAGGAAAGATTGCAGCAATTAAATATGCAAGAGAGAAAAAAATACCCTTTTTTGGTATTTGTTTTGGAATGCAAATGGCAATCATTGAATTTGCTAGAAACAAATTAAATATTAAAAATGCTGGATCTACAGAGCTTGATAAAAAATGCTATCCTGTTATTGGATTAATCCATGAATGGAACAGAAATGGAAAAGTTTTTAAGGGCACAGAAAAAAACCTAGGCGGGACAATGAGATTAGGGCTTTATACAGCTAAATTAAAAAATAATTCTGCCATAAAAAAAATTTATAAATCAAGTGAAATAAAAGAAAGACACAGACATAGATATGAAGTTAATAATAACCAAAGACCAAAATTTGAAAAAAAAGGATTAATATTTTCGGGCATGTCTCCAGATAATAAATTACCTGAAATAATTGAATTAAAAAATCATCCTTGGTTTATTGGTGTTCAATTTCATCCAGAGTTTAAATCGAGACCATTATCACCACATCCATTATTTAAATCATTTATAAAAGCTTCAAAAAATTATCATGGAAAATAGAATTGTTAAATGTCAGGATTTAAATATTTCTAACTCAAATAAAATTTGTTTAATAGCAGGACCTTGCCAACTAGAAACTGAGCAACACGCTTTAGATATGGCAGGGGAAATTAAAAATATTACTGACAAATATAATATTGGATTTATATATAAAACATCATTTGATAAAGCTAATCGAACAAGTCTTAAAGGTGAAAGAGGTGCTGGATTAGAAAAATCCTTACCGGTTTTTGACAATATAAAAAATGAAATAAAAGTTCCTGTCCTAACCGATATTCACAACGAGGAACAATGCTCAATTGTTGCACCACATGTAGACGTTTTACAGATTCCTGCATTTTTATGTCGACAAACAGATTTATTAGTTGCTGCTGCCAAAACAAAAAAAATTATTAATGTGAAAAAGGGTCAGTTTTTAGCTCCATGGGATATGGTAAATGTAACAAAAAAAATATCTGGCTCTGGAAATAATAACATTCTTGTAACTGAGCGAGGAGCTAGTTTTGGATATAACACTTTAGTAACAGATATGAGATCAATACCCATAATGGCAAAAGATGGTTATCCAATTGTTTTTGATGCTACTCATTCAGTTCAGCAACCAGGTGGTAAGGGCGATAAAAGTGGTGGACAAAGAGAATTTGTTGAACATTTATCTAGAGCAGCTGTTGCAGTGGGTGTTGCTGCAATTTTCATAGAAACACATCAGGATCCTGACAATGCTCCTTCTGATGGACCAAATATGGTCCCACTTAATAAATTAGATAATCTTGTAAGTCAGATAGTTGAAATAGATAATTTAGTCAAAAAAAAAAATGTCTAAAATTTCTAAAGTTATTGCAAGACAAGTTTTTGATAGCAGAGGAAATCCAACTATAGAAACTGAAGTATTTGTCAAAGATATTAGTGCATCAGCAATTTGTCCCTCTGGAGCATCAACTGGAACTTACGAAGCTTTTGAAAAAAGAGATATAAATAATAAAAAATATCTTGGAAAAAGTGTTTTAAAACCTGTTGAATTTATAAACAAGGTAATATCAAAAAAGTTAAAAAATTTTAATGTTCATCAACAAGAAAAAATAGATAATTTATTAATAAGACTTGATGGTACAAAACAAAAAAAAAAGGTTGGAGCTAATGCAATCCTTTCAGTTTCAATTGCTGTCAAAAAGCTTTCATCTAAAATAAAAAAGATACCAATTTACAAAAATTTACTAGTAAATAAAAACTTCAAATTACCATACCCAATGATGAATATAATTAATGGTGGAGCACATGCAAATAATGGTCTTAGAATACAAGAATTTATGATCAGACCAGATAAAGCAAAATCTTTTTCAGAAGGTGTTAGAATGTGTTTTGTAGTGATCAATAAATTGAGAGATTTAATAAAGAAAATGGGTCATTCCACATCAGTAGGTGATGAAGGTGGATTTGCCCCAATGATAAATGATAATGAAAGTGCGCTTAAACTTATAGTAAAAGCTATAAACTTATCAGGTTTTAAAAATGGAAAAGATGTAGCTATATGTCTGGACGTTGCGGCAAATGAGTTGCTTAAAAATAAAAAATATTCAATTCACTCTAAAAAATACACCGGTATAAAAAAAACTATCGAAAATTATCTCAGACTTGTGCAAAAATATAAAATAATTTCTATTGAAGATCCATTTGGTGAAAATGATTGGTTAGCTTGGACAAAGCTTTTAAATAAAACAAAAAATAAATTACAAATTGTTGGGGATGATCTGTTTGTTACAAATTTAGAACGATTGAAAATTGGTTTTTTAAATAATTCAGCTAATTCAATATTAATTAAATTAAATCAAATTGGCACTGTCACAGAAACACTCGAAGTTATAAAATTTGCAAAATTAATAGGTTATAAAACCATAATTTCACATAGATCCGGTGATAGCGAAGATACATTTATTGCAGATTTTGCTGTAGGAACTGATTCTAGTCAGATTAAAACTGGGTCATTAGCTAGATCAGAAAGAGTTTCAAAATATAACCAATTGTTAAGAATTGAACAAGAACTTGGAAAAAAATCAAAAATGCATAGTGTTAATTAATGTTTGATAAAATAAAAAAAAATTATTTTATTTTAATTATAACATTTCTATTTATTTACTTTTTATTTAATTTATTAGGTGGTGATAGGGGCCTAATCTCTTATTTTAAAAAAAAAGAAATTTATGAAGAATTAAAGATAAAACAAGCGGATTTGAATTTTAAAATTCAAGAATTGGATCACAAAAACTCTTTATTAACCAAAGACATAGACCTTGATTTTATTGAAGTTTTAATACGAGACAAATTTTTATTTGGAAAAGATGGTGAGACTACTTATATAATAAAATATGATGGAAAGAATTAAACCAAGACACCCGGAAAAAGTTAAAAATCCAGTTAATCCAATTAAAAAGAAACCGGCTTGGATCAGATCTAAATTATCTGACAGTAAGGAATTTTTTTTAACCAAAACCGTAGTTAATCAAAACAATTTAGTCACTGTTTGCCAAGAAGCAAACTGTCCAAATATCACTGAATGTTGGAGTAAAAGACATGCAACATTTATGATTATGGGTGACACTTGCACAAGAGCTTGTGCTTTTTGCGATGTTAAAACTGGTAAACCTGAAAAATTGGATCAATTTGAACCAATAAAAATTGCAAATGCAGTTAAAAAATTAAATTTAAGACATGTAGTAATTACATCTGTTGATAGAGATGATTTGCCTGACGGTGGATCTACTCATTTTAAAGAAGTTGTAGAAATTACTAGAAAAAAAAATCCAAATACTACAATAGAAGTCTTAACACCAGATTTTCTCAGAAAAGGCGACTCTTATAAAATTATTTTAAGTGCAAACCCTGACGTTTTTAATCATAATATTGAAACCGTTCCAAGATTGTACGTAAAGGTTAGACCTGGTGCTAGATATTTTTCATCTTTAGAACTTCTTAAAAATGCAAAAAAAGATCATAAAAAAGTTTTTACTAAGTCAGGCATAATGGTTGGTTTGGGTGAGGAAAAAGATGAAGTAATCCAAGTAATGGATGATTTAAGATCTGCAGATGTTGATTTTTTAACGATTGGTCAATACCTTCAACCATCGGCAAAACATCATCCTTTAGATAGATATTATCATCCTGATGAATTTAAAGATCTTGAAATAATAGCAAAGTCAAAGGGTTTTTTATTAGTTTCATCATCTCCATTAACTAGATCTTCATATCATGCGGATGAAGATTTTGCCAAATTAAAACAAAACAGACATAATTAATTTAATGCCAAAAGCATCTGTAACGCGATTAATAGAACGCGATAAAAAAACACTTATTAATTTTGTTTTAGATATTGAAAAGTATCCTGAATTTATTCCCTTTTGTATAGATTCTAAGGTTTATGAAAAAAAAGAAGTCGAAGATTCTGTAAAAATTATTGCAGATTTAACCATAGGCAAGAAACCTTTTACTGACACTTATAAAAGTGATGTAAGGTATGACAAAAAAAATGATCATATTCATGTGACTAATATTGATGGTCCTTTAAATTATTTAGAAAATAATTGGAAGTTTGTGGAGAAAGATAATTTAACTGAAGTTCATTTTGATGTCGATTTCGAAATTAAGAACAAATTTCTTAATATTATAATGTCAAAATCTTTTCAATATGGCCTTAATAAAATAGCAGATGCTTTTCAAAAAAGAGCTGAAAGTTTGTAATTTATAACTAAATAATTTTTATCAATAAATTAATACATTTTTTAACCGTATTATTTTGTATAATTGATCTTTTCTTTTTACCAAATAAATTTTTGACAATAAAAGTTTTATTTCCTCTTTTAACACCAATAAATACAAGACCTACAGGTTTATTTTTTGTCCCACCTTTAGGACCAGCAACCCCAGTAATTGATACGTTGATTTTACTTTTTGATAATTTTGATAAATTTTCTACCATTGATTTACAACATTCTTGACTTACAGCTCCATATTTATCAATTATTTTTTTATTAACATTCAGAATATTAATTTTTGCATTATTTGAGTATGTAATAAATCCCATTTTAAAATATTTTGATGAACCGCTAAATTTAGTTAATTTACTTGATAATAAACCACCAGTGCAAGATTCTACCACAGATATAGTAGTTTCATTCTTTATCAATTTTTTGTGTAATTTATCAACACTCATTAAAATTTAAATGAAATAAGATATATTGTTAACATTGTGTATAATCCAGCCACTATATCATCCATAATTATACCAAAAAAATTTTTATGTTGTTTATCAAAATAACTAACAGGAAAAGGTTTAACGATATCAAAAAATCTAAAAAGAATAAAAGATACAAAATAATATATTTCAACTTGAATATTAATAAGATTTTTAGATGACAAATATACTATCAGTATTAGTGGCATTGCTTGTCCCAAAACCTCGTCAATTACTATTTGTCTAGGATCTTTATTCTCAAACTCAGTTTCAGAATCCATAACTGCATAAAACGAATAAAAAAATATTATCGAATATAATATTAAAATATAATTTAAATTTTTGAAATTAAGTACCTCAAAAATTATATAAAGAATAATTAATGTGCTTAACGATGTAAATGTTCCAGGAATTTTAGAAATATATCCATTTCCAAAAAAAGTTGAAATTAATAAGTTAATTTTTTTCATCTTGATAATGAGCAAATTACTTCACATGCTATAGCTTGTTCTTTTCCTATTATACCTAATTTTTCTACAGTTTTCCCTTTCAAATTTATTAAATTTTTATTTATTGATAACAACTTTGATAGTGAATTAATTATTTTATTTCTAATTTTTGAAACTTTCGGATTTTCACATATTAAATTTACATCTATGTTATTTATGAAAAAGTTGTTATCTCTTAGCAAATTAAGAACAGGTGTAAGCATATTCTTAGATCTAATATTTTTAAATTTGTTTGAGTTACTTGGAAATAATGTGCCAATATCACATTTTCTTACTGCCCCTAATAATCCATCAATAATTGCATGTATAACTACATCTCCATCAGAATGTCCTTTAAGTCCTGAGTGGAAAGGGATTTTAACTCCTCCAAGAAAAAGTTTTTTATTTTTAACTAATCTATGGATATCAAAACCAATACCATAATAAATTTCAGACTTTAAATAATTTAAATCATCTATTGTCGTTATCTTGAAATTTTTCTTTTCTCCAAGAATAAACTTAATTTTTTTTTTATTTTTTAAGTATAAAGTAGCTTCATCAGTAATTTTTTCATTATTTGATTTATATAAACCAAAAAGTTCTTGAAAATTAAAACACTGTGGTGTTTGAGTCAGTAAAACTTTTTTGCGACTCAAATTATTAATTTCATTTTTTATTTTATACTTTACTGAATTTTCTGATTTTAAATATGGAACTACTGCAGTATTTTTTTTTAATTCTTTTTTTAATCTTTTTAATAAATTAATTGATAAATTTGGTCTAGCTGCATCATGGATAAATACATTTCTAATTTTTTTATTTTTTAAATATTGAAGTGCATTTTGGGTTGAAAGGTGTCTTTCCGCACCACCTTTTATTACATTTATATTTTTATAACTAATTTTTTTAATTTTTTTATTTGAAACAATTAAAATTTTTTTAAATAATTTAGATTCTATGGCGGTCTTTAATGAATGTTCAAATAAAGGCTTATTTTTATAGGTTATAAATTGTTTATTTAATTTTGATTTAAATCTCTTACTTTTTCCTGCACATAATAATATAAAACAATCACTCATGTATTTATTTATAAATTTTTATATATATTCATAGTTTATGCTAGCATTCATAAAAAGAAATTTATTTATTATCATAATATTTCTACTCACTGTATTTCTATCCTTTATTACATTTTTAACATTTATTGATAGAAGTTTTATTCAATTGAACGAACAAAACTTACAATTAGTTCTAATTGTTAACATTATTTTTTTATTATTTTTTTTTATTTTAATATTTATTGATATTAAAAATTCGATTAGAAATAATATAAATGTAAGAGGCTCTGTTGCAAATAGAAAATATATAATATCTTTTGGACTTTTTACACTAATTCCATCATTACTAATTGCAATATTTTCCCTATTTATTTTCTATTTTGCTCTTGAGAAATATTTTGATAAAAAAATTACAACAGCTGTTAATAATTCATATGAGATTGCTAAAAATTATGTTGATGAAAAAAGGAATAAAATTCAATCAGAAATTATTTTAATCGCATACGATTTAAACAAATATTACAATATTTATAAGTCAGATCCAGATAGATTTAAAGCATTCTTAAACACTCAAAATCTAATCAGAGATATTGATCGACTTTATTTAATTAATTCGTTAGGTGAATTAATTATCTCAGCAAATGATTTTAAGTATATTAAGATCGATGAACAAGCTATTCAAATGGTAAAATCTGATGATCGACCACTAAAAATTATAAATGCCTCTGAAAATAGATCTGCAGCCGTAATAAGATTGCAGAGTTTTGAAGATACTTTCCTATATGTAGTAAAAAGTTTAGACAAGAATATATCAAATTATCTATTAGAGTCAGAAGAGGCAGTAAATTTTTATTATATTGTTGAAAATCAAAGTTTAGGAATAAGAATTTCTTTTGCTATCATATATATATCCTTAGTAACACTTTTGTTATTTTTATCGATCACAATAGCAATCAGATTTTCGTCAAGATTTTTTATTTCAATCAATAACTTAATAACAGCATCTGAAAAGATTGGTAAAGGAAATTTAGATGTAAAAGTTCCTGAACTTAAAGCCGATAGAGAGATGGAGTTATTAAATAAAAATTTTAATTCAATGATAGAAAAATTAAAAAATCAACAAGAGAAACTACTTTCAACCGAAAGACATGAAGCATGGGAAACAGTTGCAAGAAAAATGGCTCACGAAATTAAAAATCCATTAACTCCAATACAATTAACTATAGATAATCTTAATTCTAAATATTTACCTGATATTAGTGGTGAGAAAAAAATTAAATATCAAAATAATTTAAAAACTATTTTAAAGCAAATAAAACAAATTGAAAATTTAGTTAATGAATTTTCAGATTTTGCAAGAATGCCTAAACCTCATTTTAAAAACAATGATTTAATTAAAGTCCTAGATGAAAATGTTGATCTGTTAAAAAAAATTGATACTTCAATTAATTTTAAAATTAATAATAAAACTGGAAAGAAAGTTATAATTAACTTTGATAATGAACAATTTAATAGATTATTTTTTAATTTGATTAAAAATTCAATCGAGAGCATTAAGGAAAAAGTTAAAAAAACCAACAATTCATTGAAAAATATTGATATAGAAATTAATCAAAGAAGAGACTATATAACTGTTAACTTAACAGATACAGGTGAAGGTTTTAGAAATAAAAAAACCAAAGATATTATAAAACCATATTATACAACTAAAGAAAAAGGTACTGGCTTAGGATTGTCTATAGTAGATAAAATAATTAATGACCATAATGGTTCAATTAAATTTTTAAATACAAATAATGGAGCTAAAGTTCAAATAATAATTCCAAAGTAAATTATGGCAACAGAAATATTAATTATCGATGATAATGCGGATATTAGAAACATTCTTGAAGAACTTATTCAAGAAGCTGGTTACAAAACTAGACTTGCAGCAAATTTTAATCAAGGGCTTTTAGAAATAGACAAAAAATTACCAGACGTAGCTATCATTGATGTAAAATTAGATAAAGGGGATAACGACGGTATTCAGTTATTAGAGCATATTAAGACAAAAAATACTGACATACCTGTAATTATAATTTCTGGACATGCAAATATTGAAATGGCTATAAATTCACTTAGATCTGGGGCATTTGAGTTTATACAAAAACCTTTTGATAAAGAAAGATTATTAAACTTTGTAAAGAGAGCTGTTGAAAACATAAATCTAAAAAAAGAAAATAAGTCTTTATCAAATAAGTTATTCCATTCATTTGAAATTATAGGAAAGAGTTCAAATATTAGCTCTATAAAAGATCAGATACAAAAACTTTCACAATCCGAAAGTAGAGTTTTTATTAGTGGACCAACTGGTTCTGGTAAAGAGTTAATATCAAGAAAAATTTACAAAAATTCTAAACGTTCTAAAGGACCATTTATTATTATTAACGGTGCATTGTTAGATTCGAAAAAATATGAGCTAGAACTTTTTGGTGAAGAAAAAAAAGATGGTTCAATTGTTTATGGAGCTTTGGAGAAGGCATCTGGCGGAGTATTGTTAATTGATGAAGTGACTGAAATTCCATTAGAAACGCAATCAAAAATATTAAGAGTTGTAATAGATCAAAAATTTAAAAGAATTAATAGTAATCACGATATAAAAGTTGATGTAAGAATTATTTGCACATCTAGTAAGCAAATTAACAACGAAATAAAAAATGGAAATTTTCGTGAAGATTTGTTTCACAGATTAAATGTATTTAATATAGAAATAGATCCATTAAATAAAAGAATAGAAGATATTCCATTACTTATTAATTATTTTATTGAAAATATTTGCAATACTTACAATTATAAAAAATTCAAAATTAAAGATGATAACTATCTTCTAAATTATGATTGGCCTGGAAATGTGAGAGAATTGCGCAATCTTATTGAAAGAATTGCAATACTTTCTCCAGGAAATGATGAAAAAAAAATATTGGATATTATTAAAGAGTCTTTATCTAAATCATCAAATGAGACTTTCTCAGTTGCTGAAAATTTGTCTATACCATTAAGAGAAGCCAGAGAAAACTTTGAAAAAGAATATCTAATTTCTCAAATAAAAAAATTTGGTGGAAATATATCTAAAACAGCAAAATTTGTGGGCATGGAAAGATCTGCTCTTCACAGAAAGCTGAAATTATTAGGTGTTAAGGATTTAAATTAATGAATATTATTATTTGTGGAGCTGGGAGAGTTGGTTTTACTATTGCTAAATTGCTAACAGAACAAAATCATTCTATAACAGTCATTGATCAATCAAGTGAAGATATTCAAAAAATTAATGAGTCTCTTGATGTAAAAGCAATAGTAGGAAAAGCAACTTCTCCAGAAATTTTAGATCGCGCAAATACAGCAGATGCAGATATGTTGATAGCTGTAACAAGAAATGACGAAATCAATATGCTTATATGTCAAATTGCGTACTCGTTATTTAAAGTACCAAAAAAAATTGCCAGAATAAGGTCTCAAGAATATTTAGATCCAAAATTTTCAACTCTATTTAATAGAGAAAATTTACCAATAGATTATGTAATTTCACCTGAAATAGAGATTGCAAAATCATTACAAAGAAAATTAGAAGCCCCTGGGGCTCTAGATAATGTACCTTTTGCAGAAAATAAACTTAGATTGTTAGAAATTTTAATTGATGAAAAGTGCCCAATTCATGAGATTAAATTAAAAGAGTTAACAAATAAATTTCCTAATTTAAATGCATATATATTAGGTGTTATCAGGAAAGATGGTTTTAAAATATTAAAGAAAAACGATAAACTTCAACATAACGATAAAGCTTACGTAATTGTAAATTCAAATCAGATGAAAGAGACGCTTAAAGTTTTTGGACATAATGAAAAAATTGCAAACAAAATTCTTATTATAGGCGGGGGTAATATAGGTTTTAATCTTGCATCAAATATAGAAAAAAATTTTGATGAAGCTAGGGTGAAGATTATTGAAAAAGATAAAAATAGAGCAGAATTGATTGCAAATTTTTTAAATGACACAATTGTTATAAATGGAAATGGTTTAGATGAAGATGTATTGAATGAAGCTAATTTAGATGAGGTAGAAACAGTATTGGCTTTAACGAATGATGATGAAGATAATCTTATGGTTAGTGTGCTCGTTGAAAAATTCTCAAAAAATAAAAGAACCATGGCTTTAGTAAATAAACCTAATTATTCGCTCCTCCAGTCATCTCTAAAGATTGATGATTTAATTGATCCAAGAATGAGTACAGTTTCAAGTATATTAAAACATGTTCACAAAGGAACAATAGAAAATGCTTACACAATTTTAAATGGTGAATATGAAGTTATCGAAGCTGATATTTTGGAAACATCAGAATTGGTTAATAAAGAATTAAAAACTGCTGATTTGCCAGATGAAATTAGAGTTGGAGCAATATTAAGAAATAATAATTTTATGTTACCTTCGTCTAAATATATTTTTCAAAAAGATGATACAGTTATATTATTAGCTAAGAGAGATCAATTACCTCTAGTAGAGAATTTGTTTAGAATTAGTTCTATATAATTAATGAATATATTTGGCTTTAGGTACTTTGGTTATTTTTTTTTAATTATTAGTTTTTTCTCATTTTTTAATATTATTTATTCTTATTATTTTAATTTATTGAATAATCTTAATAATTATATTCTCACTTTTATTTTAACTCTTATTGGTGGTCTTTTTTTAATAATATTTAAAAAATACAAATATGAGAAAATAAATTTATTTGAAAGAATTCTAATTGTTTTTATTGGTTATTTAACTTTACCTGTTTTAATCTCAATCCCATATTATCTTTGTCTAGAAGATATTGGATTAATTAATAGTTACTTTGAAGCTATATCTGGTTTTACATCCACAGGATTTACAATTTTTCAAGAAATACATGAATTAGACCAAACATTAATTTTATGGAGATCAAGCTCTCAATGGATAGGAGGATTATATTTTTTATTTTCAATATTATTACTTATTGATTTATTTGATGAAAATTTAAAAAGATCATTAACAAATTATATATCTCTAAATTCTTCAGAGATATTTAAACAAGTATTCAAAATCATAATAATTTACATATCTATGACAATTTTAATATTTATAATGTTAAAGTTAGCCAATTTGAGATCTTACGATGCCTATAATTACTCTCTCACAATAATTTCTTCAGGTGGTTTTTTACCTAATAACAATTTTGATGTAACTTTTAGTTCAGACTTAAGTAAATTTATATTGTCAGTTTCAATGTTATTTTCTTTTTTTAGTCTTTTTTTTATATTTAATTTAATTTTCTTTAAAAGAAAAAATATTAACTACTTAAGTGAAGATATTAATATTTTATTATATTTATTAATAGTTATTGCATTATCTTTTATATTTTTTAATTATGAAAATAACTTTTTAAATATATTAGTATCCATATGTAGCAGTGTTTCAAATATTGGTATTTCTTTTGAAAATATTCCTAAAAATCTTGTTTTTGTTTTTCTGTTATTAGTAATATTAGGTGGATCTTTTTTTTCTACAAGCTCCGGTTTAAGAGTCATAAAAGTCATAACTTTAATAAAGTTTTCGATTAATAATTTATTATCTCATTCAAAACCTAATCAAATTTATTCAAATAAATTATCTTTAAATAAAATTAGTGCAAATATAACGGACATAAATAAATATTTTTTTGCAATAATAATTTTTATAATTTCATTATTTTTAATATCGATATTACTAACAATCTCAAATCTAGATTTTGAGTCATCATTCAAATTAGGTATTTTAACAATAATGAATACTGTTAATTCGGAGATGTATAATTTAGCTAATATAGATTTTAATAATTTTAATATTTTTGGAAAAATTTCATTAATTACATTTATGATAATTGGAAGAATTGAACTGTTATCAGTGATAATTTTGCTAAAAAAATTTCTTTTCAAAAATTAAATTAGTATTATAAATCTGAATTGTGCGCTCTTAGCTCAGCTGGATAGAGCAACGGTTTTCTAAACCGTAGGTCGAAGGTTCGAATCCTTCAGAGCGCGCCATTAACCAAATAAGGCATAAATTTTGCGACTAATTAAATATTGATGGGTTTCATTGTTTCTGCTTTACTTGGTCAATTCAAAAATTAATTTGAATTATTTGTTAACAAATAAATAAACAAGAGGAAAATATAATGTTTAAATTAGTAAAACGATTGACTTCAGTTGTTGCTATGTTTGCTGTTCTATTTACATTTACAACAGAAACTATGGCTGCGAAAAAGTCAAAAACTCTTAAAAACACTCAGAAAAAAGGTTTTGTGAGATGTGGTGTTTCACAGGGTCTACCAGGATTTTCTAATGCTGATGCAGCAGGAAACTGGACTGGTGTTGACGTTGATGTATGTAGAGCAGTAGCTGCTGCAGTGCTAGGTGATGCAAGTAAAGTTAAATTTACTCCACTAAGTGCCAAAGAAAGATTTACTGCATTAACATCTAACGAGATAGATATTCTATCTAGAAACACTACTTGGACTCTTTCAAGGGATGCGGATATCGGTCTTACTTTCGTAGGAGTAAACTTCTATGATGGTCAAGGTTTTATGGTTAGAAAAAATTCAGGAATTTCATCAGTAAATGATTTTAAAGCTGGTGTTTCTGCGTGTACTAACCTTGGAACTACTACAGAGCTTAATATGAGAGATTTCTTTAATTCAAAAGGAATTAAATATGAGCCAGTCACTTTTGAAAAAGCGGACGAAGTTGTAGCTGCATATGATGCGGGTAGATGTGATACATATACTACAGATAAATCTGGTTTAGCTGCTCAAAGAATTAAATTGAGTAATCCAGATGACCACATGGTATTACCTGAAACTATTTCAAAAGAGCCATTAGGCCCAGTTGTTAGACAAGGTGATTCTGTTTGGGAAGATATCGTGAGATGGTCACTAAACACTATGATCGAAGCTGAAGAGTATGGCGTAACATCAGCAAATGCTGATTCTATGAAAACTTCAGACAATCCAGCTGTAAAAAGACTAGTTGGTGCCGAAGGTGAATTAGGAGCTGCTCTAGGTTTAGATAATGAGTGGAGTTTAAGAATAATCAAGCAAGTTGGTAATTACGGTGAAAGCTATAAAAGAAATATAGCTGATACTGGAATTCTACCTGACAGAGGTCCAAATGAATTATGGACAAAAGGTGGAATACTATACGTACCACCAGCAAGATAATTCTTTTTAAAAAGAATATAAAGAGGGCTAGATTTTTCTAGCCCTTTTTTTTATAAATCATATTTAACAGTGAATTTAAAGAAAATATTACCCCAGTTACTTACGCTAGTTGTTGTTATTCTAGTATTTGGCTTCTTCTCATATAACGCCCAAGTTAATATGGAAAATAGGGGTATAACATTTGGTTATGGATTTTTAACTCAAGAGTCCTCATTTGACGTACAGTTTTCTCTTATTGAATATGATGGCTCACATTCTTATTTTAGAGCATATCTTGTTGGCCTATTAAATACTATTTTAGTATCAGTTATTGGAATTATATTTGCAACGATAATTGGAGTTATTGTTGGAATAGCTAGATTATCAAATAATTATCTTATTGAGAGAACCGCAGCAATCTATGTTGAATTTTTTAGAAATATTCCTTTGTTACTTCAAATATTTTTTTGGTATTTTGCTGCGTTAAGAGCATTACCTTTGCCAGAAAAAGCAGAACCAATGTTTGGAGTTTTTTTCTTAACAATAAAAGGTTTTTTTATTCCTGCATTTGTTTGGAATAATCTAGATATTTTTATTTATTCAATAATCGCAGCTATCATCGCAATACTTTTTGTTAGGTTATATGCTAAAAAAAAGCAGGAAAATCAAGGCATTCAAACACCAGTTTTATCAATATCTATTGGTCTTTTAATTATTTTGCCATTGTTAAGTTTTTTTCTAGGTGGAGTAGATGCATCTGTTGAAATACCAGTAATTGAACAATTATCAAAAACATCCTTTACTTTTAAAGGTGGTCTAAAATTACCACCTGAATTAATTTCTTTAGCACTAGCTTTATCTTTGTATACAGCAACTTTTATAGCAGAATGTGTAAGAGCTGGAGTTCAAGGTGTTAGCAAAGGTCAAAAAGAAGCTGCAGCGTCAATTGGTTTAACTCCTAATCAAGTTCTGAAATTAGTTGTTATGCCACAAGCTTTGAGGATCATAATTCCTCCAACAACCAACCAATATTTAAATTTAACAAAGAATTCATCACTTGCTGCCGCAATTGCATATCCAGACTTAGTACTTGTCTTTGCTGGAACTGCTTTAATGCAAACAGGAAGAGCAATTGAAATTGTTTCCATTACAATGTTAACTTATTTAACTTTAAGTATAACAATCTCAATATTTATGAATTGGTATAATAAAAAAATAGCTATTAAAGAAAAATAATGAATAAATTAAATTTTTTATCACCAGACAAAAATAATCTATACGCATATTTGTATTCAGGCATTGGTTTATTTTCTCTAAGTATATTAATTGTATTCTTGAATTCTTTTTTCAGTTTAGATTTGACTAGCTTTCTACCAGGAACAATAAGTTACTTTTTGCCTTTAATAATAGGTTTTATGGGTCTGCATTTAATTAGAATTGAATATTCAGGTATAAAATTTTTAGACATTATTAACAAAAATATTAATACAAATAAATTTAACGCCCTTTTATCATTATTAATTATTTTTGCGGTTATAAAATCACTTCCACCGCTTTTAAGTTGGTTCATAATGGATGCAAATTTTGCTGGCGATTCAAAAGACGCTTGCTCAGGATCTGGTGCGTGTTGGGCTTACATAAAAACTTGGTTTAATAGATTTATGTATGGCATGTATCCAAATGCAGAACAGTGGAGAATAAATTTATCATTTATCGCTCTTGCTTTTCTTGGAGGTGTTGGTTTTTTTGCAACAGAAAAATTCAAAAAATATCTAACATTATATTATGTAATTATTTACCCAATAATTGCATTTTTATTTATATTCTTTTTTATTTCTGGTGGCCCAATATTTTTTGATTTTTCATATGGAATTATTGCAGCAGTTATTTCTATTATAATAGGTTTTTTTATCCCATCAAAATTTAAGATGTATTATTTTTTAATAATACCGATCACAATTTATATATTATTAAAGTATGTGTTTTTTTACGAAGAACTAGTTGAATTAGGCAAGATACAAGCTTTCGAATGGGTTGAAACTGGAGCTTGGGGAGGTTTATCATTAACTTTTATAGTTTCATTTTTCTGTTTAATATTCTGTTTTCCAGTAGGATTATTCCTATCTTTAGGGAGAAGATCTGATCTACCAATAATTAAATACATTTCTATTGGATTTATAGAATTTTGGAGAGGTGTTCCTTTAATAACAGTTTTATTTATGTCGTCTGTTATGTTTCCAATGTTTCTACCAGAGGACATGTTTATTGATAAACTAGTAAGAGTTATAATTGCTATATCTTTGTTTGAAGCTGCTTATGTAGCTGAAGTAATAAGAGGCGGTCTACAGGCTTTACCTAGAGGGCAATATGATGCTGCAAAATCCTTAGGAATGGGTTACTGGAAAATGCATATATTTGTTATTTTACCTCAAGCTCTTAAATTAGTCATACCAGGTATAGCAAATACATTCTTAGCTCTTGTCAAAGATACACCTTTAATATTTGTTGTAGGTCTTCTGGAGATTGTAGGAATGCTTAATTTAGCAAAAACAAATCCTGAATGGTTAGGTTTTGCAATGGAAGGGTATGTGTTTGCATCAATAGTATTTTTTATTATTTGCTATGCAATGAGTAAATATAGTTATAATTTAGAGCAAAAATATAAAACTGAGAGATAATGTCAGATAAAATAATTCAAATAAAAGAAATGAATAAATGGTTTGGAGAATTCCAAGTCTTAAAAAACATTAATTTAGACGTTGAAAAAAACAAAAAAATTGTTGTTTGTGGTCCCTCTGGTTCAGGTAAATCGACATTAATTAGATGTATTAATAGACTTGAAGAACACCAAGAAGGGTCAATTGTCGTTGATGGCACTGAATTAACCGAAGAGACAAAAAATATAGAACAAATAAGAGCTGAGGTTGGAATGGTATTTCAACAATTTAATTTATTTCCTCATTTATCAATATTAGATAATTGTACTCTTGCTCCTATATGGGTAAAAAAAATGCCTAAAAAAGATGCTGAAGCATTAGCTTTAAAACATTTAGAAAAAGTTCAGATTGCTGATCAAGCATATAAATATCCAGGCCAACTTTCTGGTGGTCAACAACAAAGATGTGCAATAGCTAGAGCGTTATGTATGGAGCCAAAAATAATGCTTTTTGATGAACCTACATCAGCATTAGATCCTGAAATGATTAAAGAAGTTTTAGATGCAATGGTCAATTTAGCTAAGGCTGGTATGACTATGATTGTTGTAACACACGAAATGGGGTTTGCAAAAGAAGTTGCAGATGAAGTTATTTTTATGGATGAGGGTATGATTGTAGAACAAGCTGAAACAAAAGAGTTTTTTGCCAACCCAAAAAGCGATAGAACAAAGCTTTTTTTGAGCCAAATATTATAAAAATTATAACTAAATTGCTAAAAAGACGCTTGACAGGTTTATAAAATCTTAAAAATTGTTATTCTTTTTAAAATTATTTTACTTGAAATAACTTTTTGATTTCTATTAACTTAACTTATTATTTTTAATTAAAGAGGGGTCTTTGATGGAAGAAAATTTCAATAAACATCTAGGTAATAAATTAAAACTTAGACGTTTGGCTTTAGGTTTAACTCAAACTAAAGTCGCAAAAGCAATAAATGTAACATTTCAACAAATACAAAAATATGAAAAAGGAACAAATGGTGTAAGTTCTATTAGATTACTACAACTATCTAACTATCTTAAAGTGCCAATAAACTATTTTTTTGAAGATTTTTCTGAATATTTGATAAACCTAGAAAAATCTAAAGAAGGTCATATGAATGTTAACTATAATTTTTTAGTTAAAGTTTATTCTGAACTTACTCAAGATCAAAAAATTAAGTTTACAAAAAACTTACAGATCAACCAGGTAAATATCTCAAAAACAGGATAACTAATTTTTAATTGGCTCCTCGGGCAGGACTCGAACCTGCGACCAATTGATTAACAGTCAACTGCTCTACCAACTGAGCTACCGAGGAATGTAAAATCACAACTTACTTTTTTTTTTAATTATCTCAACAAAAATAAATTCTGGAGGCAACGCCCGGAATCGAACCGGGATACAAGGATTTGCAATCCTCTGCGTAACCATTCCGCCACGTTGCCATGAATTAAATATTCAATGAGGACATATATAATAAATTTTATAATTTAGTCTATAAATTTAACGGATAATTTCATTGTTGTTTATTGATATGATTAATTTATAAAATAATTACCCATGAGTTCAGACAAATATATTCATGAAAATGTTGAAAATAAGATTTATTCTTATTGGGAAGAAAAAAATTTATTTAAGCCTAAATCTAACAAAAAACAATTTTCGATAGTCATCCCACCACCAAATGTAACAGGTAGTCTGCATATGGGACATGCATTAAATAATTCTATTCAAGACCTATTAATTCGTTATCATCGCATGAATAATTTTGAAACTTTGTGGCAACCAGGAACGGACCATGCAGGTATTGCTACACAAGCATTAGTGGAGAAAAAACTTAAATCAGAAGGTATTGATAAAAATGATTTAGGTAGAGAAAAGTTTATTGAAAAAGTTTGGGAATGGAAAGGTCAATATGGTGACATAATAATTAATCAATTAAAAAAATTAGGCTGCTCGTGTGATTGGTCTAGAAATGCCTTCACCATGGACGAAAATCTATCAAAATCTGTATTAAAAGTTTTTGTTGAAATGTACAAAAATGGATTAATTTACAAATCAAAAAAATTAGTAAATTGGGATACTGTTTTAAAAACAGCTATATCGGATTTAGAAGTAGATCAAAGAGAAGTTAATTCAAAACTATATCACATCAAATATCCAATTGAGGGAACAGATAAATTTATAACTATTGCAACTACTAGACCAGAAACTATGTTAGGAGATACAGCTGTTGCAGTTAATTCATCAGATGAAAGATATAAATCATTAGTAAATAAAAATGTAATAGTTCCAATAGTTGATAGAAAAATAAAAATTATAGAAGATGATTATGCAGATCCTGAACAAGGAACTGGTGCAGTTAAAATTACTCCAGCACATGATTTCAATGATTATGAAGTAGGGGAGAGAAATAATTTAGAAGTTATAAATGTTTTTACACCAGATGGAAAAATTAATGAAAATGCTCCAGATAATTATATTGGACTTGATAGATTTGAAGCTAGAAAAAGAATTTTAAAAGAACTTTCTGATAAAGAATTACTTGTTAAAGAGGAAAAAATTAAAAATAAAGTTCCATATGGTGACAGATCTAATTCAATAATTGAGCCTTATTTAACGGAGCAATGGTTTGCAGATGCTAAGAAGCTTTCAATAAAAGCAAAAGAAATAGTAAATAATAATACAACTAATTTTTTTCCAGTTAATTGGACAAAAACATATTTTCAATGGATGGATAATATAGAACCATGGTGTATTTCAAGACAGCTTTGGTGGGGACATCAAATACCTGCATGGTATGGACCTGATGGAGAGATATTTGTAGATGAAACAGAAGAAGGTGCAAAAAAATTAGCTAAAGAACACTATAAAAAAGATGTTGAATTAATTAGAGATCCAGATGTTCTTGATACATGGTTTTCATCTGGTTTATGGCCTTTTGCAACTCTAGGATGGCCAGAAAAAAATGAATATTTAGAAAAATTTTATCCAACTTCAGTATTGGTAACAGGATTTGATATAATTTTCTTTTGGGTTGCAAGAATGATTATGTTTGGAATGGAATTTCAAAACAAAGAACCTTTTAAAAATATTTATGTTCATGCATTAGTTAGAGATGAAAAAGGTCAAAAAATGTCAAAGTCTAAAGGCAATGTAATTGATCCATTAGAATTAATAGAAAAATATAGTGCTGATGCTTTAAGATTTACACTTTTGTCAATGGCATCTCCTGGAAGAGATGTAAAATTATCAGAGGATAGAGTTAAAGGTTATAGAAATTTTTTAAATAAAATATGGAACGCTAACAATTTTCTAATTCAAAACGATTGTAAATTTGAAAATATAGAAACGCCTAATGATTTAAAACTAAATATTAATAAATGGATTTTTGTTGAATTCACTAACACTAATGAAAAGATTAAAAAATCAATAGATAGTTATCGATTTGATGAGGCTGCTAGAATTGCATATCAATTTGTATGGCACTCATTTTGTGATTGGTATTTAGAATTATCTAAAACTGTCTTTTATTCTGAAAATAATGGAAATATCGAGGAAACAAGAAATGTTGCTAGCTTCATATTTACTCAAATTCTAATTATTTTACACCCATTCATACCTTTTCTAACAGAGGAAATATGGTTGAAAAATAAATTAGATAAAGATGGAAAAGACTTTCTTATGTTAAAAAACTGGTCTGAGGCTAGTTCTGATAAAGATAAAGACTCTGATGAAGTAAATGAAATAATCGAATTTGTTTCATCTATAAGGTCGTTTAAGAATGAGATAGAAATAAGCCCAGGTGCATTTGTTAAAATTCTAGTGAATAATATAAATCCTGAAATTAAGAAATTTATTCAAAATAACTCTAATACCTTAAAAAAAATTGGCAGAATTAATGAATTTGTAACTGAGGATATTAAAAAACCTTCGGCAAACTTGGTAATTAAAGGTGAAATATTTAAAATTTACTTTGATGAAGATGTAGATTTGTCAAAAATTAAAGAAACACTATTAAATAAAAAGAATAAAATCGAAAAAGAAATGGAAAAAATTAATACAAGGCTAAATAATAAAAGTTTTATTGAAAGAGCTCCAAATGATATTGTTGAGCAAGAAAAGTCTAACTTTATTAATTTAGAAAAAGATGTTAATAAATTAAATTATACTTTAGAAAGTCTATAATGCGGAAATTTAACAAAAAAAAACTACCAAGTAGATATACAACTGTAGGACCTGACAGAGCTCCTCAAAGATCCTTTTATTATGCAATGGATTTAACAGAAAAAGATGTAGCAAAACCCTTTGTTGGTGTTGTTTCAACTTGGAATGAAGCTGCTCCATGCAATATTAATTTGATGAAACAAGCCCAATTTGTAAAACAAGGTGTAAATTCATCAGGAGGAACTCCTAGAGAATTTTGTACAATAACTGTTACTGATGGTATCGCTATGGGTCATGAAGGAATGAAATCTTCATTAATCTCAAGAGATGTAATAGCAGATTCCACTGAATTAACTGTAAGAGGTCATTGTTATGATGCTTTAGTTGGTTTAGCAGGATGTGATAAATCTTTACCAGGTCTAATGATGTCTATGGTGAGATTAAATATTCCAAGTGTATTTATTTATGGAGGTTCAATACTTCCAGGAAGATTTGAAGGTAAGGATGTAACTGTTGTTGATGTTTTTGAAGGTGTTGGAAAATATACATCAAAAAAAATGACAGCTCATGCCCTTAGAAAATTAGAATTAAAAGCTTGTCCAAGTGCAGGTGCTTGCGGTGGTCAATTTACTGCAAATACAATGGCATGTGTTTCAGAAGCAATTGGATTAGCTCTACCTTATTCAGCGGGAACTCCTGCCCCTTATAAAGAAAGACACAAGTATGCAATTAACAGCGGTAAGGCTGTAATGAAACTTTTAGAAAAAAATATCAGACCAAGAGATATCGTAACAAGAAAAGCATTAGAAAATGCTGCTACAGTTGTTGCTGCAACAGGAGGATCTACTAATGCAGGTTTACACTTACCAGCTATTGCAAACGAAATTGGAATTAAATTTGATTTAATGGATGTTGCAAAAATTTTTAAGAGAACTCCTTATCTTGCTGATTTAAAACCTGGTGGAAAATATGTTGCAAAAGATATGTGGGAAGCAGGTGGAGTTCCAATGCTTTTAAAAACTCTTTACGATGGTGGATATATTCATGGGGATTGTATGACCGTTACAGGAAAGACAATGAAAGAGAATTTAAAAAATGTGAAATTTAATCCAAAACAAAAAGTAATGAGAAGTTATAAAAATCCAATCACGCCAACTGGTGGGGTTGTTGGATTAAGAGGTAATTTAGCTCCTGAAGGTGGAATTGTTAAAATTGCAGGTTTGAAAAAATTACAATTTACAGGAAGAGCAAGATGTTTTGACTCTGAAGAAAAAGCTTACAAAGCTGTCAAAGAAAGAAAATACAAAGACGGTGATATAATTATAATTAGATACGAAGGTCCAAAAGGTGGTCCAGGAATGAGAGAAATGTTACAGACAACAGCTGCAATTTATGGACAAGGAAAAGGGGAGAAAGTAGCTCTTATAACGGACGGTAGGTTCTCTGGGGCTACCAGAGGCTTCTGTATCGGCCATGTGGGTCCTGAGGCCTCTATAGGCGGTCCAATAGCCCTTTTAAAGAACGGAGATATAATAGATATAGATGCAAAAAAAGGGACTATTAACGTTAGATTAAGTAAAAAAGAGTTTAGTTTGAGAAAAAAGAAATGGAAACAAAGAAAAATGAACTTTGGAAACGGAACTCTTTGGAAATATGCTCAAACAGTAGGACCAGCTTATTTAGGTGCACCCACACATCCAGGTGGTAAAAACGAGGTTAAAACATACGCAGATATTTGATGAAAATTAGACCTGTAATACTTTGTGGTGGTGCAGGAACACGACTTTGGCCCAATTTAAAAAATACTCAAGCAAAACAATTTATTGATTTTGGTGGTTGGACTTTATTACAAAAAGCTTTTGAAAGGATTAATAATAACTCTTACGATTTTCCAATTATCAGCACAAATCTGAAGTATTTAAAAGATGTTAAGAAAACATTAAAAAAGTCTAAAATAAAAAAATATAAAATAATATTAGAACCAGCGAAAAAAAACACAGCACCAGCAATTTTAGTAAGTGCTCTAATTAAAGAAATTCCAGATGATCAGCCAATAATGTTTTTTACATCAGATCATTTAATTGAAAATCCAAGTATTTTAACAAGATCTTTAAAAACTAATGTTAAAAATTTAAATGATGAAAATATATTTATTTTTGGAATTAAACCTACAAGACCATCTAATGAGTACGGATATTTAAAAACTAAAAGTATTAATAAGTTAAATAAAGTAATTAAATTTATTGAAAAACCAACAGAGCAAAAAGCCAAAAAGATAATCAAATCCGGAGGTTATTGGAATTCAGGTATGTTTTACTTAAAAAAATCATCAATAATCAATAACTTTAAAAAATATCAGCCTAGTATTTATAAAGCATGTCTAAAATCTTTAGAAAAATCTAAGGTTAGAAATAATACATATTTTTTAAATAAAAAATTCTTTGATAAATGTAAGGAAATTTCTTTTGATTATGCAATTCTTGAAAAATCAAAGAATATAAATGCAATAAAACTTAGTATTAAATGGTCAGATCTTGGTAATTGGTTTGAAATATCAAAAATATATAAAAAAAATAAAAATAAATATTTTAAGAAAAAAAATGTTTTTCACAGACCATGGGGAAGATATACAAACCTATACGAGGGTAAAAACTTTTTGGTAAAAGAATTAGTGGTCAATTCTAAGTCTAAATTAAGCTTACAAAAGCATTTTCATCGATCTGAATATTGGACCATTACTGATGGAAAACCTCTAATTACATTAAATAAGAAAAATTTCTTAAAAAAACCAGGAGAAAAAATATTTATCCCAAGAGAAGCAATTCATCGAATAGAAAATAAATTTAAGAAAAAAGTAAAAATTATTGAAATACAAACTGGACCTATTTTAAAAGAGACAGATATAGTTAGATATCAAGATATTTACGGTAGAGTGAATTAATACTCTTTATGGATACTTTAGTATTTTCTGTCGTTTTATTGGCAGCACTACTTCATGCCACTTGGAATGGCATGGTCAAAAAGCACTCAGATAAAGCAGTTGCTCTAGCAGGTATAATTTTAGGTCATATACCTTTTTCAATTGTTGCAATCATCTTGTTACCCGCACCCTCAATAGAAAGTATACCTTATATCTTCGCAAGTATTGTTGTTCACATCGGCTACCAATGGTTCTTACTTAAATCATATGAAATTGGAGATTTGACAAAAGTCTACCCTATAGCAAGAGGCACAGGGCCATTATTGGTAACTGTAGTCTCAATTTTATTTTTAGGCGTTGTTTTAAATAAGTTTATTTTGATATCTATTTT
Organism: uncultured Pelagibacteraceae bacterium; assembly: GCA_902630065.1. Classification (GTDB taxonomy): domain Bacteria; phylum Pseudomonadota; class Alphaproteobacteria; order Pelagibacterales; family Pelagibacteraceae; genus Pelagibacter. The sequence goes on along the minus strand of CACOTF010000009.1, from coordinate 4,163 downwards.
TTTAATATGTTTTGGAATTTTTTTTCTTGGTATTTCTGACTATAAAAACAGTAGCTTAAATGTAATTAAATTTTCTTTTATTACAGGTTTGTTTATTGGCTCATACTCACTTATCGATGGATATGGAGCAAGAGTGAGTAATTCTGCAATATCTTTTGTCAGCTGGTCTTTCACATTAAATGCTATGATTTTCCCATTTATTCTTAGGTTAAGAGGGCAAAAGGATATTATTAAAAGGGTTTATAGAGACGGTAAAATGATATTTTTTTACGGTGTAACATTATCATATGCTAGTTATGCCTTGGCTGTATGGGCATTTACAAAAGCTCCAATACCAGTTGTTACATCTTTAAGAGAAACAAGTATTTTATTATCAATATTTATTGGATATTTTTTATTAAAAGAAAAAATCACACCAGCTAAGATAATTTCTATTTTGTTTATCCTAGCAGGTGCGATTGGATTAAAATTAGTTTAAAACCAATTATTTGGAATAATTATATAATGAATTCCTAGAACTATTCCAACTGATACACTAAGTCCAAATATCATTTTTAAGAAATCTTTTCCTATTAAAGGGAAAACATATCCAAATTTATATTCTTTATTCATAGTAGCAATTGCTAATTCTCGACCACATAATAATCCAACAAAAACCCATGTTGTAGACATAGGTAAATCGTTTAGTTCTTTAAAGTAGAATAAGACAGCAGCATATATTACGTTAATAATTGTCGCTGATCTTGCATATCTAGTTCCCGTTTTTTCAAGAACAACTTTTTGAATTGGTCCACCTTGAATGTAGAAAATATAGAATAATAGTGCTGTAAAGTAACCCATTACTATTAAAAGCAATGTTAAATCTAATTGTCTAGGTAGATACACAGCAATATTAGCCACATCGTGAGATAACCATACCCACCATAACCAACCAGAAGAAATCCAAACACTATTTCTCCAAAAGCCTCTCCATTTATCATCTACTTCATCAAATTTTTCATTAATGAATTTAGAAACACCTATCCAGGCAATATAAGCAACCATTGCTGCTAAACCATAGCCAACGACGCTTTTCATAAGCATTTTTTCAAGCACAACTGTTGAGGCAAATGCTGAAAGAACTAAGAAAGTAGTTGATACCGGTATTCCAATTCTTGTTAATAATAGTAATATTGCAGGCGCTACTGCGTGATACCATTGAATTTCTTGATAAGGTATTCTAGTTAATCTTCCATAAGAAATATCACCATCATACGAATACCATCCCCATGCTAACGCTATAATCATAACAGCTGAAGCAGATCCAGCTAGAGTATACCATTTAAACCACTTCTTTTTTGAAGCTATAAATGTCCCAAGTGTTTGAATTGAGTCGTTAGCGATAACGCTATAACCGGCAAGGGCAAACCCTATAACCGTATAAATTAAAGTCATATCCATTTTTATCTCCTTTATATTATTGTTTTCGGTTCCATCGATTCATGACTTGATAGCTTTTTATATGTTGAGTGATTTAAATCTATTTGTAAATTTTTTTATTTCAGAATCATAAGGTGGATTGTTCGATCATTATAGTATCAATGATTGATGTCCATACTACAAATTTATTATTTCTAAATATAAATTGTGGATTTGTCGTAGTTATATAAAATTATTTTAATGTCTACTAAAATTTTAATTTTCTTTAACAATACATTAATAGGTTGTGCTCATCTTATTATTTTTTTAACTATATATATTGCGAGTATTAATCCTATAGCTTCAGCAACAATATAATTTGGAGTACTTTGATAATTAATTCCAGTAAAGGAGTCAGTGAAAGTACGTGCTATAGATACTGCTGGATTCGCAAATGAAGTTGATGATGTAAACCAATAACCAGCAGAAATGAATGTTGCTACACTAATAGCTGTTATAATTTTTCCATCTTTTAAAGTAGCAAAAATGACAAAAATTAGACCAAAAGTTGCGATTATCTCAGATATAAAGATATTCATTCCATCTCTACTTTTTGTTGATAATTCAATAAATTCATGCTCAAAAAAAATATTGGCTATCATCACACCCACCATACACCCAATTATTTGAGCAGATATATAGGTTATTAAAACATTACTCTTAATTTTTTTATTAAAAAACATTGCAAGTGTTACAAATGGATTAAAGTGAGCTCCTGAAATATCAGCAAAACTAATAATAAGAACAAACAATCCTGCTCCAGTAGCTATTGTATTTGCTAAAAGTCTTACCGCATTGTCATCTGTAAGATTCTCAGCCATTATCCCAGATCCAACAATAATCATTACTAGAAAACAGCTGCCTAAAAATTCACCAATAAATATAATATTTTTATTTTTGATCATTAATCCAATTTTCTATTTTCTCATTTATTAAAACAAATGTTTCATTTATAATTTTATATGTTTTTGCTTTTTCACAATTCTTAAATTTACTTACAGGATCTTCAATATCCCAATGAACAATTTGATCATTTTTAGGCCATATAGGGCAAACTTCTTTATTTGCGCTATTACAAACAGTAATAACATGGTCAATATTAATATCTTTTTCGATAAATACCTTAAAACTTTTTGAATCATAATTTGTAAGGTTATAATTTTTATGATTTTCTAAAAATAATTTAATATTTTTATTTATTTCTCCAGTTGGTTTGCTACCAGCGCTGAAAGCTTTATATTTATTAAAATACACATTATTTATTATACTTTCAGCAATAATACTTCTTGCTGAATTACCAGTACAAACAAACAAAATATTTTTCATTAAAAGATAACTTTATATATTCCGACAATAAATAATGGAATTTGTAATCCAAAATTTGTTAAAATCGCTTTATCTTTTGAGATGAAGCCAGAAATTGTCCATCCAATAACGCCAAGACCGTGAAAATATATATTAATTGGATATATATTTAAATTTGTAAGCAATATTCCTGTTAAAACAAGAAAAGTGCTTATCCATTTAAGATACTTTTTTATAAACATAAAACCTCCTTCATTTTTTCTTATGACAATTTTCTTTCTGATTGAATAAATATACTAATTTTATAGGAAATTAACTATGTATCTATGAATAAAATATCCTCCGATTAGAAATATTAAACCTGCAATATAAATTATGAAAAAATTCATATTAAAAGATTTTGCAAAAAAGAAGGGTACAAAGAATAAATAACTTGCTGGTACTGCAATAAATATACTTTTTGTAAACATTACTGTTTTTTCTGTATCATTATGTTCATAATAGGAAAACAGTATTGCTATTAGTGATACCAAGGGTAAAGCAATAATAAATCCAGCCAGTTTAGGATTTTGACCAGCCAACCAACTTGAAAAAGCAACAATTAAACCTGCTGCTACAATTTTAAAAATAAAAAATAACATTGTTTTAAATATTTATAGTTATATGCAAATTATTTAACAGAACATTTCTTGCAAAGCCCAAAGAATTCAAGATTATATTTATTAAATTTCATACCCGCTTTGTCTTGAAAATTTTTTAAATATTTTGAAAGTTTGCTGTCACTAATTTCACTTACTTCTTCACAGCTTTCACATATTGAAAATGCTGTTGCCTTTGAAATCTGACAATTTGAATTTTTGCATGCAACGAAAGCATTTCTACTTTCAATTTTGTGAATTTTTCCAATTTCAACCAATTTATCAAGCGCTCTATAAACTTGAAGAGGGGCTTTAATACCTTTTTTTTGTACATTATGTAAAATTGAATAAGCTTTTATGGGCTCATTTACTTTTTCAATGTAATCAAGAACTATTTGTTGATTTTTTGATAGTGTTTCCTGTTTAAGCATAGTTTTTCTTTTATCAATTTCCCATTAGTTTTTCAATTGGATCGTTTGTTTAATTTTAAATAGAGATATTACAAATAATAATAACGCTGCAGCAATGATAGATGGACCCGAAGGAGTATTGAATTGCAATGAAGAAAATAAACCCATGATTACTGATAATAATCCTCCACATATAGAAAAAATTACCATCTTTTTGGGAGTATCTGATATGTTACGAGCCATAGCCGTTGGTATAATTAACATCCCAGTTATTAATAAAAGTCCTACAATTTTTATAGAAATTGCAATTATTGCTGCCATTAAAATAGTAAATATTGCTTTTGCTCTATCA
>CACOTF010000008.1 GCA_902630065.1 uncultured Pelagibacteraceae bacterium | reverse complement strand
ATACAAACTGACCCAATATGCTTTCATATTTGCCCCTTTTCTAATTTATTCCATTCCTTCAAATATCATATGTTCTCTAATTACATTGTCTTTAAGATATGTTCTTGCCTCAACATATTCTTCAGAATCGTAGCATTTTTTAGCAGTTTCCACATCTGGGAACTCTGCAAGTGCTATTCTAACCATTTCTCTACCCTCAAGTGCAATGTTATTAGCACTCCGAGCTAAAATTTTTCCAGAATGTTTTAATACAGCTTCCTTTGCTTTATCTGCATATTTTTTCATTCGTTCAGGGTCTTTAATTTCACTGTAAGTTGCAATCCAGTAACCTTTCATAATTCTCCTTTTTAATTTTTTTTTTTTATGTTACCAAATTTTATGGCAGAAAAATTAATAATCAATTATGAAGATTATAAATTAGCAGTTGAAAAGTTGGCTCTTACAATTGAAAAAAATTATAAACCATCTGTTTTAGTAGGAATAATGAGGGGTGCTGCACCTATAATTGATATGCTATCAAGAATATTTAAATTGCCCACAGCTTATGTTGTTATTCAAAGTTATTCTGGAGAAACTGTAGAAAATAAACAGGGTGAACTTATTTTTGCAAGAGACATAAGTTCAATAGCTAAAAATGAAGACTTTAAAAATGTTTTATTAGTTGATGATTTATCTGATACTGGACTTACATTAAATGAAAGTATTAAGTGGTTAAAAAATTACGCTCCAGTGAAAAACTATATTAAAGAAATAAAAACAGCTTGTCTTTGGAAAAAAAAATCTTCCTCTTTTACTCCAGATTTTTGTCCTATTTTACTAGATGGAGATCCTTGGATAGTTCAACCGTCAGAATATTATGATGAAATAGACATTAATGGTTTAAAGAAAAAACATTCATAAAAAAGGCCAACTGTATAATTGGCCTTTTTAATTTTTTTCTTTAAAAGTTATTTTGGAATATCTCCTTCAACACCTTTTACATAAACATTCATTCCAGCTAACATTCCATCATCAGCAACTTTTCCTTCGGCAACTAATATGTTGCCTTTTTGGTCATATATAGGACCTGTGAATGAATGGACTTTTCCTGATGCCAGATCTTTTTGAAGCTGCTCTACTTCTTTAACCAAGTCAGCACCCATTGCAGAATTATATGGTCCCATCGCTACCATACCTTCTTTTAATCCATGCCATGTATCTTGTTGATTCCATGTACCGTCTCTTGCAGCAATTGCTCTTTCAACATAATACGGTGCCCAATCATCTATAATTGAAGTTAAGATTGATTTAGGAGCAAATCTCTGCATGTCACTTGCTTGACCAAATGACCATACACCTGCTTTCTCTGCTGTTTGAACTGGTGCTGTACTGTCTGTATGTTGCATAATTATATCTGCACCTTGATCGATTAAAGCTTGCGCTGCTTCAGCTTCTTTACCTGGATCGTACCAAGTAAATACCCAAACAATTTTAGTTTTAATATTTGGATTGACCTTTTGTGCAGCCAGAGTCATTGCGTTAATTCCTCTTATAACTTCAGGAATTGGAAAAGATGCAATATAGCCAATAGTGTTTGTTTTGGTCATTTTTCCTGCAATATGGCCTAAAAGAGTTCTTCCTTCGTAAAATCTTGCAGAGTAAGTAGAAACATTTGAGTGCTCTCTTTTATATCCTGTTGCGTGTTCAAATTTTACATTTGGAAAATCTTTTGCAACTTTGTTAGTTGGATCCATATATCCAAAGCTAGTTGTAAAAATTAAGTCGTGGCCAGATTGAGCTAGTTGCCTGATCACTCTTTCTGCATCCGCACCTTCTGGAACACTTTCAACAAATGTTGTTTTTATTCCAGCTGCTTCTACAGCGTTTCTACCTTCGTGATGTTGAAATGTCCATCCATGGTCACCAGTTGGGCCAACATAGACAAAACCAACTTTAAAATCCGCATTTGAGTTTACACTTAACCCAAGTAGAAAAATTGCAGAAATTAAATATCTAAAAAAGTTTTTATACATTTTGAATTTCCCCTCTAAATTTTTTTTGTGATGCTTTAAGTTAATCAAAATTCAAAAAAAAAAAATAATTATTTTCGAATAGCTAACATTACTTTTCCTTATAGAATATTCTTCCCAAGGAAGTAGGGGTATTCAGTTTTATTTTTCTACTGTCACGAGAGATTACAACTAAAACTATTATTGTCATTAGATAAGGTAATGCACTTAAAAATTGAACAGGTATTCTGAACCCAATTGCTTGCATATGTAATTGTAGAATTGTAATCCCACCGAAAATTAAAGCGCCAATTAAAACTTTTATAGGACTCCATGTTGCAAATACAACCAAAGCCAATGCAATCCATCCTCTTCCAGCTGTCATATTTTCAATCCACTGTGGAGTGTATATCAAGGATAGATAAGCACCTGCTAGCCCACACATGGCTCCTCCATAAAGAATACAACAATATCTAACTAGAATAACGTTAATGCCTTGATTTGATGCCGAAACAGGCGAATCGCCAACAGCTCTTACAACTAAACCTAACTTAGTTTTTTTCAAAAAATAATTAGTTAAAAATGGTAAAGCAAAAGCAAAATATAAAACTATAGAATGTCCAAATAATATTGGACCAAAAAACGGAATACTTTCTCTTAAACTTGAAAATAAAATTGGAAATTCTTTTCCAGGTATACCAACGAAATTTTTTCCTAACATAGCAGATAAGCCAATGCCAAAAATAGTTAATGCCAAACCTGTTGCGACATGATTTGTTAGCAGGGATTGTGTTAAAAATCCAAAGATAAGTGAAATTATTACCCCGGACAACATAGTTCCAACGATTGCTATAAAAAGGTTGTCTGTTATTACCATCAAAGCAAAACCGGATATTGCTCCTATTATCATCATTCCTTCAACACCTAAATTTAAAACGCCCGATCTTTCAGTAATTAATTCACCTGACGCAGCGAGTATTAACGGCACCGATGAAGCCATAATTGATCCTATCAGAATTCCAATAAAACTAATGTCTAAGCTCATTTTTATTTAAATTTAAAATTTTAACTTTGAAAAAAAGCAAATAATCAGATGCAAGTAAAAAAAATAAGATCATTCCCTGAAACACTTGGCCAGTGTATTTTGGTATTTGTAAAAAAATTTGAGCCGTTTCAGCACCGAGGTATGTCAATGCAACAACCAAAGATGCAAAAATTATGCCAAATGGATTTAGACGACCTAAAAAAGCAACAATAATTGCTGTAAATCCGTAATCTGGAGATATCATTCTATGCAGTTGTCCAATAGGTCCAGTAATTTCTCCAACCCCAGCTAATCCTGCACAAGCACCACTAATCATAAAAACAACCAAAATCATGGTTTTTCCTTTAAACCCAGCATACTTAGCAGTTTTTAAACTTAGACCAGATACTTTAATCTGAAAGCCTAAATAAGTTTTATAAAGAATAAACCAACTCAGCATAACTGCTGCAAGAGCTAAAAAAATACCAGCATGAATTCTCAAACCCTCAAATAATAATGGCATTCTAGATGAGTCACTAAATTGTCTTGTTTCAGGAAAATTAAAACCTTCAGGATTACTCCATGGCCCAACTACTAAGTAATCTAATAGTAGCTTTGAAACGTAAACCAACATAAGACTAACTAAAATCTCGTTTGTATTAAAATATGTTTTAAGAATTGCTGGTATAAGCGCAAAGATCATTCCCCCGATTGCTCCAGCAAGTATAACTAAAGGCAGTATATAAAAACCTTCTTGATTATAAAATAAAAGAGCAACTCCACCTCCTACAATTGCACCAAAAGTTAATTGTCCTTCTGCACCAATATTCCAATTATTGCTTTTAAAACAAAATGATAAACCAATAGCAATTAAGCAAAGGGGTGTTGCTTTGAGTAACAATTCACTGAGGCCATATAAATTTGAAATTGGAGTTATAAAGTAAAACTTAAGTGCTTCTATTGGATTAAAACCTAAAATATAAAAAATTATACCACCACCTAAAATTGTAAGTATGATTGCAATAAAAGGAGTAAAAAAATATAATGCCATTGGTACATCATTTCTTTTTTCAATTTTAATCAATGGAACCACCTCCCATTAGAACTCCTAATTTTTCTGGAGTCACTTCATCCGAAGGCATTATTTTTGAAAGCTTGCCTTTATAAATAACTGCAATTCTATCACTGAGTTTTAATAATTCCTCTGTATCTGTAGAAATTAAAATCGTTGATTTTTCTTGATCGTTAATTTTTATAAGTGTTTCATGAATATAATTGATTGCACCCACATCCAGCCCCCATGTTGGATTGTAACAAATTAATAATTCTGGAGCTGTAATTAACTCTCTCCCTAAAATAAGTTTTTGCAAATTTCCACCCGATAGAAATTGACTTTTTAATTCAACATTGTCTGTATTTACTGAGAAATCTGATAATATTTTCTTTGAATGCTCTTTAATCTTTCTTTCATTTACCAAACCTTTTTCAAAAAAATTTGATGACTTGAAATTATTTAAAGCTACATTTTCAAATATTTTTAATTCAGGTACAGCTGCTTGAGATATTCTATCTTCAGGAGAAAAAGCCATTAAATACTCTCGTCGTTGCTTTGGATTTAGTTTAGCAATTTCTTTATTTCGAAAAATGATTGATGTATCAGGTGTAATTATTTCCCCACTCAAAATTTGAAAGAGTTCGTTTTGACCATTCCCAGAAATACCTGCTATACCTAAACATTCTCCTTTCTTTACAGAAAAATTTAGATTAATTAAATTTGTTTCAAAAGGATCATCGCTATAAAAATTTAAATGTTTTACTTTAAATATCTCATCTTTATTTTTGGAAATATTAATTTTTTTCCTAATTTTCGCTAGTTTTTGACAAACCATCTTATTTGCGAGAGTTTCAACTTTTTCATTTTGTGTTTGGCTAACAGATACGACCTTACCTTTTCGCATTACTGCAACTTCATCGCATAAAGACAAAACTTCTTTTAATTTGTGAGTAATGTAAATAATTAATATTCCTTCATCACAGAATTTTTTTAAAGATATAAATAATTCTTCTGTTTCTTGCTCAGTCAAAACAGATGTAGGCTCGTCCATGATTAGAACTTTAGGGCTTCTTAAAAGGCATCTTATAATCTCAACTTTTTGCTTTTGTCCTGCTGATAAATTTAATACAGGAACATCAAGGTCAATACTAAAGTTATATTTCTTTAATATTTCATTTATTCTCACCCTTAAACTTTTGTTATCTTCAGTTGCATCTATACTTAAGTTTTCAAATACTGATAAAGTTTCAAATAAATTGAAATGTTGAAAAACCATTCCAATTTTATTTTTTTTGGCATCGAGCGGAGAACTTAATTTTAAATTTTTTTCATTTAAAAAAACCTCACCATTATCTGGGCTTATTACACCAGACAGAATTTTTACTAATGTAGATTTTCCAGCTCCGTTCTCTCCTAATAGCGCGTATATTTTTCCACTTTTAAATTGAAGAGATACATTATCATTAGCTATACACCCTGGATATATTTTTGATATATTTGATATTCTTAAGTCTGTTGCCATAACATTTCTTTAATATAATAAATCAATAACTCAATAATCTTTAAAATTTCCTATCTTTTCAAATTTGTATTAAATTCAAACAATTTAATGAAAGTTTTGAACAAATTGTTAACATAATTCAACTTTAGGTATGTATTAATGATTATTGCTTTTAAAAATAATACTTTATCAAAAAAATTTATTGCTCTGTTTATCACATTAACAATAATTTTTTTAACTGGATGCCAAACAATTAAAAAGAAATCTGATGAAGTGGCTGAAAAAGAGAATGAAAAATTTGGTCAATTCGTTGGAAAAGAAGTTAATGAGATGAGATTAGAATTAGGCTCACCTTCAGAAGATTTTGTCAATGAACTTGGAAATGAAATGCTTATCTACAAAACAAAAAAATATGGAATTCCTTGTGAAAGAAAATTTGAAGTGAATGCATCAGGAGTTATTATTGGATTTAGCTCTAGTGGATGTATTTAGTCTTGTGGGGACTAGCCCCACAAGCAAGGTACTTATTTAATTTCAATAAGTTTCTTTTTTTTATGTTCCGGGATAATCCTTTCACAAGCAATTGTTAAAAGACCATCTTTTAACTCTGCACCATTCACTTTTACATCATCAGCAATTGTAAATGATCTCGCAAATTGTCTTTGCGATATACCTTTATGGATTATCTCTCCATCGTGGTTTTTGTTTTCACTTCTATCAACTTGTTTAGTTCTTACAGTTAATAGATTATCTTCAAACTCTACCTCAACATCTTTTTTGCTAAAACCAGCTAAAGCAACTTCAATTGAGTAGTTATCTTTGCCAGTTCTTCTTATGTTGTAAGGCGGGTAGTTTGATTGCATACTTAAACCACCATTGCCCAACATGCTTTCGAATTGGTCAAACATATCGTCAAAACCAATAGAGAAAGGCCGAAGTGAGTTGAAAATTGATAGATCCTTACTTGTCATATTATCCTCCTTTAATTAAGCAAGTTTATTTATTGCTAGCCCCATTAGGCGACTAACAGTATTTATATGGTAATTAATTTTGATATTTCAAGATTGAGTGTTTAATTTTCCAGCTATTTTCAAAGCGAACGCGTAGTCAACTGCAATCTCCTCAATTGCTCCATCTCTTCCAGATTTTCCTCCATGACCTGCATTCATTTCTGTTTTTAATAAAAGTAAATTGTTATCCGTTTTGTAATCCCTTAATTTTGCAGTAAATTTTGCTGGCTCATCAAATAATACCCTGTTATCACTTAGACTTGTTGTTATCAAAATGTTTGGGTAATCCATCTTTTTAATATTGTTATAAGGTGCATATGAAAATATGTAATCAAAGTGTTCTTTTTTATCTTTAGCATTTCCAAATTCATCAAATTCGCCGACTGTTAATGGTAATGAATGGTCTAAGTTCGTGGTCAACGAGTCAACGAAAGGAACAGCCATAACAATACCCAAAAACAAATCAGGCGCTTGGTTAACAACGGCTCCCATTAAAAGACCTCCAGCAGATCCACCCATTCCAATAATATTACCTTTAGACGTAAACTTTTTTTCAATTAAAAAATTTGCAGAAGCAATGTAATCTTCAAATGTATTTTTCTTGTTTAATAATTTTCCTTCTTTCCACCATTTCATTCCTTTTTCCATACCGCCTCTAATATGAGAAGTTACCCAAATAATATCTCGCTCTATTAAACTTATTCTTGTTGAAGAAAAACTTGGTGACATAGAACTACCGTAAGATCCATACCCATATAATAATAATTTTGCAGATCCATCTAATTTAGTTTTTTTATGTCTTGTTATAGTTATAGGAACCATTCTTCCGTCATGAGAGGTACACTCTAATCTTTCAACTATGTAGTCATCAGAATTATGGCCACTAGGAATCTCTTGTTCTTTAACTAATTTTTTCTCCTTTGTTTTAAGATTGTATAGGTAAGTCCTTCCAGGAGTTTTTGGTGATGAATATGATAAATAAACGGTATCAGTATTTCTATTTCTTTGGGTTAACGAAACACCGGGTACTATAACTTTTTCTTCTGAAAAAAATATTTCTTCTTCTTCATTATTTTTTGGATTTCTTAATATTAACTTAGATAATGCATTAGAAGTTTCAGATCTTATAATCCAATTATTTAAGAAAATTAATCCACCAATTAAAACCTCTTCACGTGCAGGTATAAATGTTTCCCATTCCTTTTTTTCTAAATCATTTGTTTTTTCAATCTTAAAATCCTCCGCATCTTCATTTGTATGTTTGTAAAAATTACCATTCCATGAATTAACAGAATATATTATCCCTCTTTTTCTTTTATCTATTATTTTTGGGTTAGGAATTATTTCATCTGCTTTAAAATAATACTGCTCCGAGGTATTATGATCAGATGAAGTAATAAAAAAATACTTTTCATCAGAGCTAAGACCTATTCCTACAGTAAATGCTTCACTTTCTTCTTTAAAAATAAGAATATCTTTAATAGTAGGAGTTCCAATTTCATGCCTGTAAATTTCTCTCGGTCTGTGATTGTCATCAAGTTTTGAGTAAAAAATATATTTGTCATCTAAGCTAAATGTTATTCCACCACTAGTATTTTCAATTTTTTCAGTAACTTGTTCTCGACTTTTAATATCTCTTATATGTATGGTATAATATTCAGATCCTTTTAAATCTAATGAATAAGCAAGTAATTTATCATTATAGCTAACTTCTAAGTCTCCAAGCCCAAAATATTCTGTTTTAAGTTTTTCTTTTTCTAAATCACCATTCCAAATTTCTTCTATTTCTTCAGAATCAATTTTTTTTCTTAACTTTATAGAATAATTTCCTTTTGTTGTTGTTTTTGTCCAGTAACTATATCTTAAATCCTTAAACGGAAGAGACTCGTCATCAAGTTTAATTCTTCCTTTAATCTCATCGAATAAAACTTTTTGAATTTCTTTAGTATCTGACATTTGATGACTAAAATAATCATTTTCATCTTCAAGATATTTTCTCACCTCTGGTAATAATTTTGAACTATCTTTCAATACTTCGAGTATATTTTCCTGATGTATCCAACTATAATTGTCTTCCCAAGTTACGTTGTGACAAGATTTTAATTCTGGTTTTTTTTTAAGCTGTGGTATTTTCATTTAAATTTAATTAATTTATGAATATTTTTTTTGCAATACTAATTATCTTTATAATTCTTTATATTTTACTCAATTGGTTTGCCAAAACTTCAACAAAAAAAATATCAAAATTTGTAAGGACATTTATTATAATTTCTTCAATATTGTTAGCGGTAATAATGGCATATGCAGGAAGATATATATTTTCCTTACCATTTATGTTGGCTATTTTGCCTTTAATTAAAACAAAAGCTGGCATTTCTTTATTTCAGCTATTTAGATTATGGGGGCTTTTTAGAGTTTTAAAAAATTCTGGCAGATTTAATTTTAATCAATTTAATCAAAATATGTCATCTCAGAATATGAGTTTAGATGAAGCATATAGAATTTTAAATTTAGACCCCAAAAAAAAATATACAAAAGATGAAGTGATGAATTCTTATAAAAAAATTATGAAAAAAATTCATCCAGATAGAAGTCCAGAATTAAATAATATTGCTACTTTAGTGAACCAAGCCAAAGACACAGTCTTAAAATCGGTTGTTTAAGTATAACTTAGTATTGATTTGTACACTTGTTCGACCTTAATTAAATTTGGATCAATTTCACTTCCATGTGTAATATTATTAATATTATATCCTTCAGGAATAATTCTAATATGATTAGGAGTATAATCCGTATATGCTTTTGGAGAGTCTAGTAAAATTATAAGGCTTGGTTTGCCAGATTGTGATGAAATATGTGAACCAAATGAATCATTCCCCACATACATATCTGCAGAAGCTATAAAAGGTATTACTTCTGAGATATTTTTGTTACTAAGATCTGTAATATTATCTCCTTCAACTTTATCCATTATTTCTTGAGCAATTAATTTTTCATTAGGACCACACAAAATAAAAAATTTAAATTTATTTAGTTTATTTAACTCATTTATTAGATTTGAGTAATTATCAGTGCCCCATTTTGTTGTTGGACCTGAAGATCCAGCTCCTATTACAATGTTAAATTTAGATTTATCAAAATAAGTTGATACTTCTTTCAGTTTATTTTTCTTTATGTGAAATTTTGTATATGTTTGACATTTCTCTATATTTAATACATTCGCAGTAAAATTTTGTGCTGCGTTGATTAAATGAAGATTTTTCTTTTTAAATAAAGGATAGTGATAAATATCTTTTATTCCAGCTAACTTACAAGCGATGAATATTCTAGGACTTGGATAATAAATAAATATTTTATCAAAATTGTATTTTTTTAATTCCGATGAAAAACTAAATATATTTCTAAATTTATTATATTTTTTATCTATTACTATGACTTCTTTAATTTTAGGATCATCCTCTAATGCATCCGACAAATTCTTACATAATGTAAAAACTGTTATAGGTCCAAACTTTTCAGATAACTGATGCACATAACTAAGATGTAACAAATTTGCTCCAAGACCTATATAGCTAAGATAAACACAAACTTTCATAAGTATTTAGAATATATTTTTTTATTATTTTTTTCTTAAATCTATTCTATAATTATAGTCATATAATTAAGTTATGATTAATGGAATATATGCAGCTACATTGTCAGTATTAGATAAAAATCTGGCGTTAAATAGTGAAAAAACGATTAAATATGCAGAAAATCTAATCGACAAAGGTTGCCATGGAGTAGTTTTTTTTGGAAGTACTGGACAATCACAACTCATATCTCTTTCGGAAAAAATTCAATTAATCAATTTGTTACCAAAAAGTAATTATAGGGATAAATTTATAATTGGAACCGGTCTTAATTCGCTTGTTGATAATATTAATTTGATAAAAATAGCCAAATCAAATGGGTTTAATAAATTTTTAATTATGCCCCCTGCCTATTATAAGTATAGCGATCACGATGTGATTAATTTTTACTCAAGAATAATAGATGAAATTAATGAATGTAAAATAATTTTATATAACTTCGAAAAACTCTCAGGATATAAATTTAGTATTGATTGTGTTGAAGGACTAGTAAAAAAATTTCCAAGTCAAATAGTTGGGGTAAAAGACAGTTCTTATAATTTGTATGAAAATTTAAAAATAGATAATTTTTCAGTAATGCCAGGTTCAGAGTCAAAATTGTTAAAAGGGCTTGAATTAGGTTGCTCTGGAATAATTACAGCAACAACAAATGTTACTTCAATTTTGGCAAGAGATGTTTACGATAAATTTCAAAATGGATCAGATCAATCTTCAAACGAAAAGTTGTGTTTAGTGAGAAGTATTTTCGATAAATTTAATTTGATTTCAGGTTTACATACCTTCATGTCACAAATTGATCAGGACTATCAGAATTTAATTCCACCATTGAAGTTATTAAATGAAAATGAAAAAAAAATATTCTTTGATGAACTTCAAAAACTTGATTTTGACTTTAATCACTTAAAAGCAGCATAATGAAACTTATAAATTTTTTAAATGATTTGTTCAAAGAAGATGGCTTTATCTTAATAGATTATAATTCTAATAGGTATGTAATAGGGAAACCTTTGAAAGAAACTCCAATAGAGTTGCAATTACTAGATAAAAGCTTGCACCAAAAATTACTGTTTCATCCTGATTTATATTTTGGTGAAGCATATACCAATGGTTCTTTAAGATTAAAAAACGGAACCTTGACGGAATTTCTTGATATAGCTTTTAAAAATATTGGAAGAGCAGATATTAATATTTATGGAAAGACATTAAATAAAATAAAGGGAACTTTAAAATATTTAACAAGTTTTAATAAAATTGTTAAATCTAAACAAAATGTTGCACACCATTATGATATTTCAGAAAAATTATATGATTTGTTTCTTGATAAAAAAAGACAATATTCATGTGCATACTTCAAAAACGAGAATGATACTTTGGAAACTGCTCAAGAAAATAAAATTGATCACATAATAAAAAAACTTCATATACAACCTAACCAAAAAGTTTTAGATATTGGATCTGGTTGGGGAACACTTGCAATTGACATTGCAAAAAAAACAAAAGCTTCGGTCACTGGAATTACACTTTCAGAAAATCAATTAAAATATAGTCAAGAAAAATCTAAAGAATTAAATTTAGATAATCAAGTTGAATTTAAATTAATAGATTACAGACAATTGAATGAAAAATTTGATAGGATAGTCAGTGTTGGAATGTTTGAACATGTTGGAAAAAAATTCTATCAAACCTATTTTAATAGAGTGTCTCAAATGTTAAAAAAGGATGGAGTAGCTTTGATACATACAATTGGATCAAATCTTCCACCTAGAGACCCACAACCTTGGATAACAAAATACATATTTCCTGGCGGATACACCCCTAGTTTGAGCGAAATTACGAGGCCAATAGAGGATTCTGGACTGATAGCTACAGATATAGAGATTTTAAGGATGCACTATGCCCACACTTTAAGAAACTGGAAAGAAAGATTTTTATCAAAAAAAGAAGAAGTTTTAGAAATGTTTGATGAAAAATTTTTAAGGATGTGGGAATTTTATCTTACAAGTTGTGAAATGGCTTTTAAATGGGGAGATCAAGTTGTATTTCAACTTCAGCTAACTAAAGATATTAGATCTGTTCCTAATACTAGAGACTATATTTATTAAAAATTAGCTGATAAAGCTGTATTTCTTAAATGAAAAAAAAGAAAAAAAAACCTAAAAAAAAAGATTTAAAAACAAAGTTTAAAAAATCAAAAAATAAATCCAAGTCAAAAATAAAGAAAAAAAGACCAAAATTAAAAAAAAAAACAACAAAAAGATTAAATCGAAGAAAAAAGATAAAAAAAGTTAAGTTAAAGACAAGTACTAAAAAGGGTATTATTTCAAGAACGGTCAGACTTGAGGAAGATTTAAAAAATAAGTTTTCTTTCAAATTTAGTTTTAATTTATTAGCAATTGATAAATTAATACAAAAATTTTTTCAAAGTATAGAATTTAGTTTAATTCGTTTTAAAGAAATAAGAGCTGAGGAAAAAAGGCAAATTAAACTTGAGAAAATAGAACAGGCAGAAAAGGAAAAAATCAAAATTGAGAAACAAAATAAAGCAGATGAGTTAGCTTTTTTAAAAGAAAAAGAAATCCAGTTAAAACAAGAACAAAAATTAGAAAGAGAAAGAGCAAAAGATATAAAATTATTCTTAAGAAAAGAACAGGCTATACTTAGAAAAGAGCAGGCGGAGAGACAAAAGAAATTTTTACAAGAATTAAAATTAGAAAAGCAAATAGAAAAGTTTAGAATAAGAGAGGTAAAAGAACTAGAGCAACTAGAAAAATTAGCGTTAAGAGAAAAGAGAGAGGATTATTCAGGATTACAAGAGCGTATCGAAAAACTAAAATTAAAATATCAACAAATAAGAGATCAGAAAATAAGAGAACGAGTCGAGGCGCTAGGTGTAGAAACACAAGAAGGAGACGATAGAGCAAAATTACTTCAAAGAGAAAGGGAGTATACTTTAGCTAGGCAAAAAATTGAGTTTGCACTTGAAAGCTTTTACAGAAGTGCGAATAGTTTAGTTTTTCAACTTAATAAAAGATATATAACCAAACATATGTCTATCTTGAGATGCATAGACAGAAGATTTGAAACTGGAGAGATTTTTATAAAATGGGACGAGACAATTGATGATGAGTGGTTAATACTAATTTATATTAAAAATAATTCCCCTGATGAAGGTATAGTCATTGAAGATAAAACAAATGAAGAAAAAAATATTTCACATGAATTTAAGCCCAGTGAAATTTTTAAAGCCTCAGATTTAATGGTAGACTCATTAACACAGCTGATTGCAAAAAAAAGATCTAAGAATAATTAAATTTGTTGTTCTTTAATAATTTTTTCGATTAACCTAATATTTTCTCCACTTTTGATTAATGGATAAATTGATTTCGCTTTTCTTAAGTCATCAATTGCTTTTTCATATTGTTTATATGATAAATAAATTTGAGCTCTTCCTGATAATGCTCCAAAGTGTCTTGGTTCTAAATCTAATACTTTTTCTATGTCATCTAAAGATTTTTCATAATTTCCCATTATAAATAACAAAGTTGCCCTTTTATTCCAGCCCTCAGCCCATTTTGGATCTTCCTTGATGATATCAGTGAATAGTTTTAAAGCCATCTGGTATTGTTGATGGTACATTGAATAGGTACCGTTTTCTAACTTACTAGTTAGATATTCACTTTTAGGATGTTTCGTCCAATTTTTCCAAATTTTGTCTTCTATTTTTTCAGCTTGGGTTAAACTTTTTGCATCATAAAGGTCGTCAAATAATTTGTTTAATTTATCCGAAGCAGCATTTGTTGAAAAACTAAATAAAAATATAATTATAAAAATTAATATTTTTTTAATAAATAACATTGATGGGTACACTTAATTAGGGATTTATAATAAATCTTCATTTATTTCAATAATGTAACTCACTTTATACACATAATGTATATTCAAAATATTTAAATATTCTAAGCTTGATTTAAAGAATTTCAGTTTTTTTTAAGTTTTTGAATTTCATCCCAAGCAGAATTAATAGTTCGCATTTTCTTTTTACTTTCTACAATTACTTCCTCAGGTACTCCTTTGCTTAAAAGCAAGTCAGGATGATGTTCTTTACTTAATTTTAAATATCTTTTTCTAATATCTGTAAGATTATCATCAGGTTTGCTCTCTAATACAACATATGGATTGAGTTTATCTGATGATTTTCTACCCTCAACTATTCCATTGAACTGGGTGTTACTAAGACCAAATAATTGAGAAACATGTTGTATCATTCTAAATTCTTGATCACTTATATTTCCATCAGCTTCTGCAATATAAAATAATATATTAATGACTTCTTCCAACACATTTATATTTCCTTGATAGATCTGAGCTATTTGTTTTGCATATGGTTCGTAACCAGTGCTTTCTTCTTTAGCTTTATTAAAAATTTTTCCAACCTGATCTAATTCATTTTCTGGAATTTTGAGTTTATCTTTTACCGCTATCAATTCCTCTCTACTAACTTGACCGTCTGCTTTACTCAGTTTAGCTGATAAAACTATAAGAGCTAATGCAAAAACTTGTTGAGGTTGTGCAAAAGATTTAAATGATGATCTTGATCTTGATACTTTTCCACCAATTAAGGAGCCTAATAGCATCCCAAATGGTCCTCCTAAAGAAAAACCGATCATCCCACCAATTAAACTTCCCCAGATAGACATATAAAAAAAAATTAAATATAATTTAATATATATGTTCTCAACTTTTTTAGCATTAACATTTTTATTTTTAATGTTTATGTGGTCATTGGCTTGGGTAAATTATTATAATAAGCTAGATAAAAGATTTGGTTCATCTTTATGGAGATGGAGTTATGACTATCCAGTGCCAGGTGATAGAGACATTTCTTTTCTTGATGATAAAAAGTTTGTAATTTTAAGAAGAAAGAGAAATAGAGCAGTTACAGTTATGTATTTTATTTTATTTTTCTCTTTTTTTATATTTTTATCTTTTGTAACCCAGATTTTATACGCTATTCAACATTAGTTTAGTTGGTTTCTATTTTTTAAATATAAAAAGAACGCTACAATTTCATATCCAACATAAAATAATTGGTAAATAACTGGAAGTTTAAAAAATTTATAAAGAATGTTGTATTTTGGAATATTTTTCCAAATTAACAAAAAACCGTCTATACCAACGTATATTTGACCATCCTTTTCAACGTGAAGTCTTCTAAGGAGCTCTTTATCTGTTTTTTTTGTTTCTAATTCAGCATTTTTATTTTTAGTTATGTCTATCCAATTCAAATTTTCTATATTTTGTTTTTTGTACATATTAATTTCTGCTCTACAGATTTTGCACGAATTATTAAAATAAACCTTCATAATTAAACTATATTTGAATATTTTATTTTTACAAATGTGCCAAATAAGCAGTTGATATATTAATAATCACTATTACATTCTTCAAATGTCAAATTTCTTCAAAGAAACAGATGTAGATACATCACAAGCTGAAGCAATTGTTACTGAAACCTTAAAAAATTGTGATGACGGAGAATTATATTTAGAAAATCATAAATCTGAATCTATTGTTTTAGATGATAATAAAATAAAGAGTTCAACTTATAACTCTGATCAAGGATATGGTTTTAGAGCTGTGACAGGCGAAGTTGTTGCATATTCTCATTCTAATGATATTTCAAAAGAGTCACTAAGAAAATCAAGCGATAATTTAAAAGATACGTTAAAGTCAAAAAAAGGAACCTACAACCATGAAATTCCTAAAACTAACAGCAAATATTACGAAAATATTAATCCTATTGAAAGCAAGACTTTCGACTCAAAAATAGATTTGCTGAATAGTGTTAATAACTATTTAAGATCAAAAGGCTCAATTGTAAATCAAGTAACTGCAAATTTTTTAGGTGAACATAAATCAATAGAAATTATTAGGTCTGATAATCAAGTTCTGAAAGATGATAGACCATTAGTCAGATTCAACGTTTCTGTCGTATTAGAGAAAGATGGAAAAAAAGAAACAGGTGTTTATGGAGTTGGAGGAAGACAAAGTTATGATGATTATCTAAAAGATGGAAGCTGGAAAGATGTTTGTGATGAAGCTTTTAGAATCGCAAATGTCAATTTAGAAAGCAAACCAGCGCCAGCAGGAGAAATGAAAGTTGTTTTAGGTCCTGGATGGCCAGCGATTTTAATACATGAAGCAATCGGCCATGGTCTTGAGGGAGATTTTAATAGAAAAAAAACTTCAGCTTTTCATAATTTAATGGGGCAGCAAGTAGCTAGCGAAGGAGTTACGATTGTAGATGACGGCACCTTACATCAAAGAAGAGGAAGTTTAACGATAGATGATGAAGGAACGCCTACTGAAAATACAGTTTTAATAGAAAATGGAATTTTAAAAAACTATATGCAAGACCGTTTAAACGCTCGTTTGATGGGAACTAAGTCAACAGGTAGCGGAAGAAGAGAAAGTTATAAACATGTGGTTTTACCAAGAATGAGAAATACAATGATGTTGTCAGGTAAATATTCACAAGATGAAATGATAAGTTCAGTTGATAAAGGTATTTTCGCTGTAAGTTTTGGGGGAGGACAAGTAGACATAACATCAGGAAAATTTGTCTTTAACTGCACAGAAGCATACGAAATCAATAATGGTAAAATAGGATCACCAATCAAAGGTGCTACATTAATTGGAGATGGACCATCAATTTTAAAAGAAGTTTCACTAGTCGGTAATGACATGAAATTAGATCCAGGTATTGGAACATGCGGGAAAGCTGGACAAGGTGTTCCAGTAGGAGTAGCTCAGCCGTCAATTCTTATAAATAAGATGACTGTTGGAGGAACAAAACTTTAATCTAAATGATAAAGGATCAGGAATTTTTAAAAGATATAGCGTCTTTTTGTATTGAAAACTCTAAAAAACTAGGAGCAACAGATGTGGGCGTAAAAGTAATTCACTCTGTCTCAGAAAATGTTAGTTTTAGAAACAAAAAATTAGACGAGTCAAATAGAGCAGATAGTTTTGCTGTCAATTTAACTACTTATATAGAGAAAAAAAAATCAAGCATTAATTCATCAGATCTATCTAAATCAAACTTAGAAAAACTAATAGAACGTTGTATTGATGCTACAAAAATCACTCCATCAGATGAAAATAATTCATTACCAGATAAAGATTTAATGTCTAAAGAGATAAGAGACTTTAATCTTTATGATGAAACACATTATCCAAATAATAAAAAGATTGAATTTTTAAAAAAAGTTGAAGAGACAGCATCAACGGACGAAAAAATAGTTAATACTGAAGCTGGTTTTACCGAAAATAAAAATAATTTTATACTCGCAAATAGTAATGGTTTTTTAGGTGGATACAAAACCTCAAATTTTTCGTCTTCATGTGTAGCAGTATCAAGAATTAATGGTGCAATGGAAAGAGATTATGAGTTTGGTAGCACAAGATTCTTGCAAGATATGATGAAACCAGAAGAAATTGGAAAAATAGCTGCCGATAAAGCAATAAAAAAGTTAGGTCCAAAAAAAATCAAGAGTGAAAAGATTGGAGTTATATTTGATAAAAGAATTTCCAAAGGAATATTAAGTACACTAGCAAGTGCAATAAATGCGAGTGCTATTGCAAGAGGGACTTCTTTTTTAAAAGATCAAATCAATTCTGAAGTTTTTCCAAATTCAATTAATATCATCGATGATCCAAAAATTGAAAAAGGATTAGGTTCCCAAAACTTTGATAGTGAAGGCGTTGAAACCAATTCTTTGAAACTAGTTGAGAATGGTATTTTAAAAAATTATTTAATTGATACTTATTATGGTAAAAAGTTAAATTTAAAATCTAATGGTAGGTCTGGAGGAACAACTAACTTATACTTTGAAAACGGCACCTTAAGCTTTAAGGATTTGTTAAATTCAGAAAAAAAATTTTTATACATAACAGAGACTATAGGCCATGGAGGCAATATCATTACTGGAGATTATTCAGTTGGAGCGTCAGGATTTATGGTTGAGGATGGAGAATTAACTTACCCAGTAAGTGAAATAACTATAGCTGGAAATTTTAAGGAAATGTTTAAAAATATTACTTTAGCAAATGATTTAGAGATGAAGTACTCAACAAATGCTCCTACTTTGTTAATTAATCAAATGACAGTGGCGGGAAAATAATTATTGAATTTTTTTAAGTCTATATTCCCATAGACCTATTCTTTTATAAGCTACTTTTATAATTAAAGCTTTTTTCTTATCGTACCATATTTCAAAATTTAATTTTTTATCATCAGGTAGATTTGGGTCAGTAGAAAATAGTCTAAAATGTTCAACATTATATTCTTTATTATAAAGTTTTATTTTTTTTTTTCCCAAAAATTCTATGTTTTGTTTTTTTACACTTCCAGATAATGGACTTATTTGTGTCTCGGTTTGCAAAATTCTATGATTCCACCAATGACCAACTATATTTTCTTTATTCGCCTCACCCTTATATGAAGATCCGTCAATTATAAATTTCTCTTTTTTTTCGTCAAAAATTAATTTTACATATTTTCTCTTATCGTTTTGAAATGTTTCTGAGTTAAATGAAATTAACTGATCTCCAATATATTCTTCAGTTCCTCTACTTTTTATTGAGAATACTGTAACACCCAATAATTTTACCTCAAAATTAGTTGAATTTTTTACAATAAATTTATCTTCTTCTTTTTTAAATGTAAAAATGCTTTCTCCTATTTTTTCATCATCTTTAAAAATTTCCATTTCTATATTTGAATAATTTTTATAGTGATCAGTATGTGCTTTCAAAAAAAGAGGAGATAAAACCAATAATATTACTAAGAATTTTCTCATTATTTCATATTATTTTAATTAACTTGTTAGAACTTTATATAGAATTTCTATGTTTAAAAGATAAATAGTTAAATAATTATGTTTTTAACCATTAAAAATATTCCCTCAAAATCCTGGAGTTCAGAAAAACCTTTAAATTTAAAACCTAAATTTACAACTTTTATACTCTTATGTGTTGGATTAACTTTATTTGGTTTGGGGGAGGGTCTTTTATTAGTTTCTACTACTGGTAATTCTCCATGGTCTGTTCTTGCAGAAGGGTTATCAAATATATTAAATATCTCGATTGGCTTATCTACATTCATAATAAGCATTGTCGTTTTAGGTTTTTGGTTTCCACTAAAGCAAAAACCAGGAATTGGTACAATTTTAAATATTTTAATTATAGCAGCGATAATTGATTTGACGCTTTTTCTTTTTGATCCACCTTTGACTGCTTTTTCAAAATATATTCTTGCTGTATTTTCTGTATTGCTTGTCGGTCTAGGAAGTGGAATATACCTAATTGCAAATTTAGGTCCTGGTCCAAGAGATGGATTGATGACAGGTCTAACTAGAAAAACTCAACTTCCTATTGCTTTAATTCGAGCTACTTTGGAAATTTCAGCTGTTATATCTGGTTGGTATTTAGGAGGAACCGTTGGTTTGGGCACTATAATATTTGCATTTGGGATAGGTCCTGCTGTAGCTTTAGGAATTTATATTGTGGATAAAGTTACGAAGTAAATGTTTTTGGTGGACAAATAGTCGATTGTTAATATTGAATAAAAATTGTAAACATAAATAATGTCTATAAAAAATTGGATGAAAGAATCGGCGAATATACTTTTTGACGATAGTAAAAACGATTTAAGAGCGCTTCCCAAAACTGTGAGATTACAAATATTATTAGTTTTGAGTTTTATATGGACTACTGTATTTAGTTTATACGTATTTTCTTATGCTACTTTTGCATTTGGTTGGGCCGGGACATATGTTGCTCATATAGGATTAATATTTGCTGTTTATTATACGTTTAAACAATTTCATAGAGCTGAAGCAAAAGCTGTTAGTGTTTTTAAGACAAAAAACTTTGATCCATTTAAAATCATGACAATTGTTTTTGTAATAGTTTTTATTTTTGTTTTCTCTAAAGGTATTGAAGTATTGACAAGAACGAACTCTTACTCAATTCCATATGACGGGCCTAGTAAATCAGCATTTGAAAAGTGGTTGCCTTTTACTAAAAATAAATCTGAATAATAATTTTTTAAGAAGCTTCTGATAATTTAGAGAGCTTTTTTCTCTCGTGAGGATCAAGCACAGCTTTTCTTAATCTGCATGAATTTGGCGTAATTTCTAGTGCTTCATCAGAATTTAACATGCTCAATTGTTCAGCAATAGACATCTTTCTTACTGGAGTTAAAACAACATTTTCGTCTGTTCCTTGTGTCCTCATATTTGTAAGTTTTTTACCTTTCATGACATTTATAATCATATCACCAGGCTTAGGTGACAATCCTACAATCATACCAGAATAAACTGGATCGTTATGAGTAACAAACATTTCTCCTCTTGCCTGTAGATTATAAATTGCAAATGCTACTGCCTTTCCTTGTTCCATAGAAATTAATGCACCATTTCTTCTGCCTTCCATATCTCCCTCAAATTTTCCATAAGAATGGAATATTCTGTTTATTACCCCTGTTCCTTTAGTTAGGGTAAGAAATCTACTGGTGTATCCCATTAAACCTCTAGTTGGTGCATGAAAGATTAATCGTTTTTTATTTTTTCCAGTATCTTTAAGATCTATTAATTTTCCTTTTCTTTTATTCATCGAGTCTATAACTTTAGAAGAGAACTCTTCATCAAGATCCATAGTAA
This sequence comes from uncultured Pelagibacteraceae bacterium, assembly GCA_902630065.1. Classification (GTDB taxonomy): domain Bacteria; phylum Pseudomonadota; class Alphaproteobacteria; order Pelagibacterales; family Pelagibacteraceae; genus Pelagibacter. Next base: position 24,357 of record CACOTF010000008.1, on the reverse strand, counting down.
TTTCTTCAATAGGTTCTAATTTTTCACCATTTTCATTTTTTTGAAATAAAACTCTAGGAGGGCTTACTGTCATTTCAAACCCTTCACGTCTCATTTGTGTCAATAATATTTCCAACATCAATTCACCTCTTCCGCTTATTTCAAATGAATCTTTGTTTTCATTTTCTGAAAATGAAATCCCGACATTATTTTGAGCTTCTTGAACTAATCTCTCTCTAATTTGAGTACTTGTAAGTTTTTTACCCTCAGTTCCAGCTAATGGAGAACTATTTACTGTTATTTTGATAGACATCGTTGGAGGATCAATCGGGGTTGCTTGAATTGGTATATCTACCTCAGTATCACATATTGTATCAGCAACATTTGCTTTTTCTAATCCAGCGATAACTACAATATCTCCAGCTTCGCCAACTTCTATTGGTACTTTTTTTGTCCCCTCATATCTAAATATTTTAGTCAACCTTCCCTCATCAACTTTTTCTCCATCAAGATTAAGTGCCTTGATTTGTTGATTTGCTTTTGCAGTACCTTGTGAAATTCTACCAACTAAACTTCTACCTAGAAAACTATCTGCATATAAAAGAGTTGAAAGCATTGCAAAAGGCTTGGACTTGTCAAATTCTGCTGGCTTTACATGATCTATTACTAAATCTAATAATGGATTTAAGTTCTCTCTTGGGCCATCTATTTCGCTAGATGCCCAGCCAGATCTTCCGCTTGCGTAAATAACTGGAAAGTCTAATTGCTCTTCGTTGGCATCTAAGCTTACAAATAAGTCAAAAGTCTCATTTAAAACTTCATCGGCTCTTTGGTCAGCTTTGTCTAATTTATTAATAACTACGATTGGTTTAAGGCCTTGTTTAAGTGCTTTAGCTAATACAAATTTAGTTTGAGGCATTACCCCTTCGGCCGAATCTATTAATAATAATGCACCATCAGCCATACTTAGAACTCTTTCAACTTCTGCAGCAAAATCTCTGTGTCCAGGTGTATCAATAATATTAATTCTAGAATCTTTCCAATTTATTGAAGCTGGTTTGGCAAGAATTGTAATACCTCTTTCCTTTTCAAGTTCGCCGGAGTCCATCAGTCTTTCATCAACAACTTCATTTTCTCTAAAAGAACCACTCTGTTTCATTAAGTTATCAATCAAAGTAGTCTTGCCATGGTCAACATGAGCAATTATGGTGATGTTACGTATTGATGTTGTCATTTGCGCGTTCTTATATATTCAAAATATTTTTTTTCAATTCAAAAAAAAAGGGCAGTAAAAACTGCCCTTTTTGAATTTTTTTTTGAGTAAAATTGGGATTACATTCCCATTCCACCCATACCGCCCATACCACCCATTCCTCCAGGAGGCATACCAGCTGCACCAGCGTCTTTTTCATCTGGTTTATCTGCTATCATGGCTTCAGTTGTTACTAACAATCCAGATATAGAAGCAGCATCTTGAAGTGCTGTTCTTACAACTTTAACTGGATCAATAATACCTTCTTTAAACATATCAACATATTGCTCTGATTGTGCATCGTAACCATTGCTAGGTTTGTTGGTTTCTAATAATTTACCAACAACTACTGATCCATCAACACCTGCATTTGTTGTGATTTGTCTAATAGGTGCTTGTAAAGCGCTTTTGACAATTTCTACTCCCGCTTTTTGATCATCACCTTTTACTTTTAGACTATCAAGTTCTTTTGAAGCATAAAGCAATGCACATCCACCACCAACAACAATACCTTCTTCAACTGCTGCTCTTGTAGCGTTTAATGCATCCTCAACTCTATCTTTTCTCTCTTTAACTTCAACTTCTGTAGCACCACCAACTTTGATTACAGCTACACCACCTGCTAGCTTAGCAAGTCTCTCTTGTAGTTTTTCTCTATCATAGTCTGATGTTGTTTCTTCGACTTGAGCTTTGATTTGAGCACATCTTGCTTCAATGTCAGATTTCTTACCTGCTCCACTTACAATTGTACTATTTTCCTTATCAACTTTTACACGTTTTGCAGATCCAAGATCATTAAGTTTAACATTTTCAAGTTTAATTCCTAAATCCTCAGAGATAACCTGTCCACCTGTAAGAATTGCTATATCTTCCAACATAGCTTTTCTTCTATCTCCAAAACCTGGAGCTTTTACAGCTACAACTTTTAGACCACCTCTCAGTTTATTAACAACAAGTGTTGCGAGCGCTTCACCCTCAACATCTTCTGAGATAATCATTAATGGTCTACCTGCTTGAACAACTGCTTCTAAAAGTGGAACCATTGGTTGAAGATTTGTTAATTTTTTCTCGTGAAGAAGAATTAGTGGATTTTCTAACTCTGTAGTCATTTTATCACCATTAGTAATAAAATATGGAGATAAATATCCTCTATCAAACTGCATACCTTCAACTACATCTAGTTCTGTTTCAATTCCTTTTGCTTCTTCAACAGTAATTACTCCTTCATTACCAACCTTCTGCATAGCTTTTGAAATCATTGCACCAATCTCTTTATCACCGTTTGCTGAAATTGTTCCGACTTGTGCAATTTCATCACTATCTTTTACTTTTTTAGCTGACGAAATTAATTTATTTTTTACATGGTCTACAGCAGCATCAATCCCCCTTTTAACATCCATTGGATTCATCCCTGCTGTTACATACTTGCAACCTTCTTTAACAATTGCTTGAGCTAATATTGTTGCAGTTGTTGTTCCATCACCAGCTTCATCGTTTGTTTTGCTAGCAACTTCTTTAACCATTTGTGCACCCATATTCTCAAATTTATCATCAAGATCAATTTCTTTTGCAACTGAAACACCATCTTTAGTTGTTCTTGGGGCACCATAAGATTTGTCTATAACAACATTTCTTCCTTTTGGTCCAAGAGTAACCTTTACAGTATTGGCAAGTATATCAACTCCCTTTAACATTGATGCTCTAGCATCTGAATCAAATTTTACTATTTTAGCCATTCTAAACTCTCCTTATTAATTATTTACCTGTTGCAATACCCATAATGTCAGATTCTTTCATTATGCTGTACTCTTTACCATCAATTTTAACTTCTGTTCCTGACCACTTACCGAATAAAACTTTATCTCCTACTTTAACGTCCATAGGTATTAGTTTTCCATCTTCAGTTTTTGCACCTCCGCCGACAGCAACAACTTTACCTTCTTGAGGTTTTTCTTGAGCTGTATCTGGAATAATTATGCCACCAGCAGTTTTTTCGCTGCTATCTAAAACTTCTATTAAAACACGGTCATGTAACGGTTTAAACTTCATACGAATTCTCCTTTAAATTAGCAGTCATATAGAGACATATTTAATAATTTTCAAGATCTTGAATAAAAATTATGGTCTAAAAAACCCAAGAATAAAGCATATTTTTAAGCTATACCTCAAGTATGCCCCAAAACTTAGACAAAGATGGATTAAGATCTAAAATAAACAGTTACGAATTGTTTTTTATAGACATATGGGGAGTGATCCATAACGGATTACAAATTTTTCAAGATTCTATCGAAGTATTAGAAAATTTAAAAAAAAATAATAAAGAGTTTGTATTGCTTACCAATGCCCCAAGACCAAATTCTACAGTTATTGATTTTTTGAAAAAAATGGGACTCAAAAATTTTTATGAAAATATATACACCTCAGGAGAAGCTTCATTAAAATATTTAATCGAAAATTTTCTAAATTCAAAATTTTATCACATTGGACCACCAAGAGATTTTGACTTATTTAAAAGATTTGAACAAAATAAAGTTAGTAATATTAATCAAGCTGATTATTTTATTTGTACAGGTTTATTTGAAGATCATGAAGTAAAACTTGATTATTATAAAGATTTACTTCAGAAATTTTCAAATAAAAAATTTGTTTGTACTAATCCAGATTTAATTGTTGATAAAGGAGAAGTTAGGGAATATTGCGCTGGATCAGTTGCAAAAATATTTGAAGAAATTGGTGGAAAAGTAATTTATTTTGGAAAACCTTATCCTCCAGTTTATAATTTATCTGCTAACATAAACGGTAAAAATGTCTTATGTATTGGAGATAATATGAATACAGATATAAAAGGAGCTAATATTCAAAATTTTGACAATCTGTTAATAACGAGTGGCGTACATAGAAAAGAATTAAGTAGTTTTAATATCGTTAATTTAGAAAAAAAATATGGAGTGAGTGTGAATTACACTCAAACAAAATTAAAATGGTGAACAAAATTAAAATCTACAAAAATTTTAAAATTTTAAGAAAACATCAAAATGCCATGTTACTAATTGGTAATTTTGACGGGTTACATTTAGGTCATCAAAGATTATTTAAAGAAGCAAAAAAATATAAAAAAAAATATAATTCAAAAATTGGAGTAGTGACTTTTGATCCAATACCAAAAATGTATTTTAATAAAAGTATTACGAATTATCGACTTTCAAATCTTAATCAAAAAAGCAAATACTTTAGTGATTATAACGTAGATTTTTTAATTAATAAAAAATTTGATAAAAAATTCTCCAAAATATCTTGTCATAATTTTATTAAAAATATTTTATGTAAAAAGTTAAACGCAGATTATATTTTTGTAAGTAACAATTTTAGATTTGGTAATAAGAGAGAAGGGGACGTAAATTTATTAAAAAGATTTCAAAAAAAATATAATTACAAATTAATTAATCCAAAACCGTTATATAAAAAAAATAAAATTATTTCTTCAACATCAATAAGAAAATTAATTGAAAATGGTAATTTAAAAATTGCAAATCAACTTTTATCTAGAAATTGGTCAATAGAGGGTGTTGTTGAAAAGGGTAGAATGATGGGAAGAAAAATAGGCTTTCCAACATGCAACATAAATATAAAAAATTATGTAATACCAAAGGTAGGAGTTTATGCAGTTGATGTTTATATTGAAAAGAACATAAAAAAGATCAAAGGAATAGCAAATATTGGTTATAGACCCACTTTTAATCAAAAAAAATTATTATTAGAGGTAAATTTATTTAAATTTTCTGGAAATCTTTATAATAAAAATCTAACTATTAATTTTACAAAATTTATTAGAGGAGAAACTAAATTTAAGAATATTGATGCTTTAAAAAAACAGATAAAAAAAGATATTAAAGTTGCTAAAAAATAAAATCACATGAGCAAAGAACATATTAATTTACCTAAAACAAAATTCTCAATGAAGGCAAATTTGCCAAACAAAGAGCCAAATTATATTGAATTTTGGAATAAAATTGACCTGTACAATTTATTAAGACAAAAAAGTAAAGGGCAAGAAAAATTTGTACTCCATGATGGACCTCCATATGCAAATGGCAATATTCACATGGGTACTGCTTTGAATAAAATTTTAAAAGACATCATTACAAAATTTCATCAAATGGATGGCAAGGACTCAGTTTATGTTCCCGGATGGGATTGCCATGGTTTACCCATTGAGTGGAAAATTGAAGAACAATACAAAAAGAATAAAAAAAACAAAAATGATGTTCCAATAATTGAATTTAGAAAAGAATGTAGGGAGTTTGCAAACAAATGGATAGATGTTCATAAAGGAGAATTTACAAGACTTGGGGTGATTGGTGATTGGGAAAATTATTATTCAACAATGTCATTTGATGCAGAAGCTCAAATAGTTAGAGAACTTGGAAAATTTCTTAAAGAGGGAAGCCTTTATAGAGGCTACAAGCCGGTTCTGTGGTCAACTGTTGAAAAAACAGCTTTAGCTGATGCCGAGGTTGAATACATGGATCATGTTTCAGATACGATTTATGCAGCATTTAAAGTGAAAGTTTCAAATTTAGATATAATTAAAGATGCTGATGTAATTATTTGGACGACAACTCCATGGACTATTCCTGCTAATAAAGCTTTAGCTTATAATGCAGGCCTAAAATATATTTTACTTGAAATTAATGATAACAAAAATTTTATTGACAGAAAAATAGTAATTGCAAAGGACCTACTAGAAACCTTTAAAAAAGATACTTCTATTGAAAATATAAAAGTTTTAAACGAATTTTTAGGAAAAGATTTGAAAGGAACAATTTGTAGTCATCCATTTTCTAAAATGGGATATGATTATGATATCCCAATGCTTGAGGCTAATTTTGTTACTACTGAACAAGGTACGGGTATCGTGCACTGCGCCCCTAGCCATGGACCAGATGATTTCAATCTTTGTTTAAATAATAATATTAAAGCAATTGAAACAGTTGATGGTGATGGAAAATATACAAATGAAATTAAACATTTTGAGGGTTTACATATTTTTAAGGCCAATAACTTAATTATTGAAAAATTAGATGAGCAAAAAAATTTAGTGACAAACGGAAAACTTACTCACTCTTATCCTCATTCTTGGAGATCAAAAGCTCCACTAGTTCATAGAGCAACTCCCCAATGGTTTATTTCTATGGAAAGCCATGGATTAAGAGATAAAGCATTAAAAGCCATCGATAATACAGATTTTTATCCTTCCAAAGGAAAAGAAAGAATAAAATCAATGATTGAAACTAGACCTGACTGGTGTGTATCAAGACAGAGAGTTTGGGGTGTGCCGCTACCGATTTTTATTTCAAAAAAAACAGGTGATGTTTTAGTTGATGATGAAGTTTTTGAAAATATTGCAAAAATTTACGAAAAAGAAGGTTCTGATTGTTGGTTTAATGAAGATTATCAGATCTTTCTTGGAGATAAGTATAAAGCAGAAGATTATGAAAAATTATCAGATATAGTTGAGGTTTGGTTTGACAGTGGATCCACTCATTCTTTTGTCTTAGAAAAAAGAGATGACCTCAAATGGCCTGCATCGATGTATCTTGAAGGTTCAGATCAACACAGAGGATGGTTTCATTCTTCATTACTAGAATCGTGCGGAACAAGAGGTGTTGCTCCATTTGAAAGCATTCTTTCTCATGGTTTTGTCGTAGATGGAAAAGGTCTAAAAATGTCAAAATCAACAGGTAATGTAATTGCTCCACAAGATATACTTAAAAAATATGGAGCTGATATATTAAGAATTTGGGTTGCATCCTCAAATTATGCTGAAGATCTTAGAATAGATTATTCAATTTTAGATCAACACGCAGAGTCTTACAGAAAAATTAGAAACACATTTAGATATCTTTTAGGAAATATTCAAGATCAATACGAAAATCTTGATTTTGAAAAAGTTAAGTTTGAAAACTTTGACTCACTTGAAAAATTTATGCTTCATAGAATTTATACAATAAATGAGAATTTTAAAAATAATTTTAAAGTTTATAACTTTCACAACTTATATAAAGAATTACTAAATTTTTGTACAGTTGAGCTTTCTGCCTTTTATTTTGATATTAGAAAAGATACTTTATATTGTGACGCTTTAAATTCTGACAAAAGAAAGAACTGTATAACTCTGTTAAATATTATTTTACAATGTCTTCTTAAATGGTTTGCACCAATATTATCATTCACAACTGAAGAAATTTATCAATTAGTTAAAAAAGAAGAAGATAACCAAAGTATCCATTTACAAAATTTTGTTTTAGTACCGGGATCCTGGAAAAATGAAAAGCTTAGCTCAGATTGGGATTATGTTAAAAAAATTAGAGATGAGGCAAATCTTTCAATTGAGAATATGAGAGCTGAAAAGACAATTGGTTCAAGTTTAGAGGCAATAATTGAAATTAAGTTAAATAAAGAATTTTATGATAAAGCAAAAAACATTAATTTTTCAGAAATTTGTATTACTTCATCTGCCGCTGTAATTAAAGATGAAAATTTAAAAAATAGTATTGACGTAAATGCAAAAAAAGCTCAAGGAACGAAATGTCCAGTATGTTGGAAAATTTTTGAAGCAGATTGTGAAAGGCATGGACATCTAAATTTAAATGGGTAATGAAAAAATAAATAAACTTATTATTGGTTTTGTATTTCTAGTTATTTGCTTTGCTTTAGATAGGTTCTCAAAAATTTATATTCTAAATATTTTAAATAATGAGGGACAAGTCAACTTTTATATAAATCAATACTTAAATATTTATTTAGTTTGGAATACTGGAATAGGATTTGGCTTGTTTTCATCAGAGAATAATATTTTTTATAATTTGTTAACAGTAATTATTGTCATCATAAACATTGTAATATTGTATTTTGCTTTTATTGAAACAAAAATTAAATCTTTGTTTTTAATGGTAATATTAGGAGGTTCTTTAGGAAACTTATTTGACCGATTTTATTACAGAGCCGTTCCAGACTTTATAGATTTAAATTATGCAGGTTATCATTGGTTTATCTTTAATGTAGCTGATATATTTATAACAATTGGTATTTTATGCCTTATTTTATCTGAATTAATATTTTATAAAAAAAAAAATGAAAAAAATTAAATTAAATCTAATTCTGTTATTAGTACTAGTACCATTACTAACTTTTTGTGGTGGGGTCAGGGAAGCCCTTGAAGGCAAAAAGAGATCTGAACAAAGTGATGAATTCTTGGTTAAGAAAAAAAATCCATTACAAATGCCACCGGATATGAATAAACTTCCTAAACCAGGAGACGATTTGGAAGCAAGTAGTCAACCAAATAATGAAGAAGTCAAAGATTTACTGAAAATAAAAGACGATGATAATTCCGAGGATTCAAATAGTGGCTCAGATTTGTTAAATAATATGAAAAAGAAAATCCAGTAATTAATGGAGACAAAACATATTATTTACAAAAATTTCAATAATAAAAATAAACAACTAAATAAAAAAAAACTTACTAATTTCCTAAAGTTTAAAATTTTAATTGAAAAATATCCTTTATTAAAATCTTTAACAAATAATTATAATTATTCATTTCAAAAAAATAATTTACTAAAATTCAAAAAATACGATGAGTTTAATCTAATAGGAATGGGAGGATCTATTTTAGGCGCACAAGCTATTTATAATTTTCTTAATCATAAAATCAAAAAAAAATTTTTCTTTTATGATAACCTGCAGAGCAATATAATTACAAAATCAAACAAAAAACGTTTAAATATAATTATATCAAAATCAGGAAATACCCTTGAAACATTATCAAACTTAAACCTGATTCTAACGAAACAAAAAAGAAATAAAAATCTAATAATCACTGAAAATAAAAAAAATATCTTAAGAGCTATGGTAAATAAACTGAAATCTGATGTAATAGACCATAAAAATTATATTGGAGGAAGATATTCAGTATTATCTGAAGTTGGAATGGTTCCAGCAGAATTGATGGGTTTAAATGAAAAAAAATTTAAACGATTAAATTATCTAATAAAAAATAAAACATTTATTAATTTTTTAATTGAAAATGTTTCTTCAATTCACTCAAATATTATTAAAGGAAAAAAAAATTGTGTAATTTTAAATTATGATGAAAAATTAAATAATTTTTTGAAATGGTACCAGCAATTATCTGCTGAAAGTTTAGGAAAAAAAGGTAAGGGCTTTTTTCCTATAATCTCTACAATGCCAAAGGATAATCATAGTCTTTTACAATTTTATTTAGATGGTCCAAAAAATAATTTCTTTAGTTTTTTTTTTACTAGAGAGAGAAGACCACTTAAATTTAATAATGCATATTTAATTGATGGATTGGAGCACATAAAAAAGAGTAGTTTAGATGAAGTGTTGTATGCTCAAAAAAAAGCTACACAAAAAGTATTTAATAAGAAAAAATTATCATTCAGAAGTTTTGAAATTATTAATAAAAACGAAGAAACCTTAGGTGAATTATTTACATTTTTTATTTTAGAAACTCTAATGCTAAGTTCCTTATTAAATGTAAATCCAATAAATCAACCATCTGTTGAATTAATAAAAATAGAAACAAAAAAAAATCTAAAATAGTAATTTACCAAATATTATTTTTGATAATCCATATTTTTTTTCTCTAAGAACTTTAAATTCTCCTATAAAATTTTCTTTAAATTTCTTATTTCTATGTATTACTATTAATGTATTTTTGTGAGCAATTTTTAAGTCTAAAATTTTTCTTAACAATTTATTTACATTTTTATCTTTAAATGGTGGATCCAAATAAATTAAATTAATTTTTTCATTATCTATATTTTCTTTAGAAATGTCATATGCGTTTATTTCCTTAATGACTGATGCTTTATCAATTTTTAACTCCTGAATATTTTTTTCTAAGACTTTTAAAGAGGGTTTGTAATTTTCAAAAAAAAAAACTTTTTTTACCCCTCTAGACAAACATTCAATGCCAAACGAACCAGATCCGGAAAATAAATCCAAAACTACGTCATTTTTGAATTTAATTTTTTCATTCTTAGAATGTTCTAAAATATTAAATATCGACTCTCTAACCATATCCTTTAAGGGTCTTGTTACTTTATCTATGGGATTATGAATTAACTTTCCTCTTAGTTTTCCACCAATTACTCTCATTTATCTATCACTTTGTGACCTATATCTGATCTATAAAAACCATTTTCCCAATTTAATTTCTTAATCTGATTGATGATTTCTTTTCTGCTTGATAAATAGCTATCTGAGATATTCACAAAATTTATTACCCTTCCACCAACTGCTACAATTTTGTTTCCAGATGTTTTTGTTCCAGCATGAAAAATAAAATTATCTTTAGTTGATTTGAATTGTTTTAAATTTTGAATTTCAACATTTTTATTATATTTTTCAGGATATCCTTTTGAGCATAAAGCAATGCACATACTTTTTTTATTTTTCCATTTTATTTCGTGTGTCTCTAATTTTGAATTACAACAAGCATTTATTATTTCTAACAAATCACTATTAACCAAAGGTAATATAGTTTGGCATTCAGGATCACCCATCCTCACATTATACTCAATTAGGTATGGTTCATTATTTTTTATCATTAAGCCAGCATATAAAAAACCAACGTACTTCTCATTCATTTCACTTATAGCTTTTAAAGTTGGCTCAATTATTTTGTTTAAAATTTTATTTTCTAAATCATTGTTAATTAAGCTTGAAGGTGAATAAGCCCCCATTCCTCCCGTATTCTTACCAGTATCGCCTTCACCAACTCTTTTATGGTCTTGAGCTGTATTAAAAGTTTTATAAGTTGTTCCATCTGAAATAATAAAAAAGCTCATCTCATCACCTTCTAGAAATTCTTCAATTAACAATTGATATGCTTTTCCAAATTTACCATCAAATATTTCATTAACAGCGGCTTTAGCCTCATCAAAATTTTGACAAATATAAACACCTTTACCTGCAGCAAGAACATCTGCCTTTACAACAAGAGGAAAATTAGATGACGATAGAAATACAAATGAGTCTTCTTTGGATTTACAAATTTTAAATTTAGCAGTTGGTATGTTAAATTTTTCACAAATTTCTTTTGTAAATATTTTTGAGCCTTCTAATTGAGCAACTTTTTTTCTAGGACCAAAAACTTTAATATTTTTCGATTCAAGGAAATCCACTAATCCTTCGACTAATGGTTTTTCTGGACCGACAACTACCAATTCAATTTGTTCCTTAATAATAAAATCATATAAGTCTTGAAAATTTTCTAAATTGAGATCAATATTCAAAGATATTTCCTCGGTACCAGCATTACCAGGTATTGAATATATTTTTGTTATTTTTTTTGAATTACTTAAGTGATGAACCAGAGCATGCTCTCGTCCTCCACTTCCAATAATTGCAATTTTCATTTAGTAAATATATATCTTAAATATGTTAAATAAGTTAGCTAAATTAAAATACTTATCAAATAATTTTGAGATCATTGAAGATGGCGATCATGTGATTTGTGCTATTTCACAAAAAAAAATACCACTTGAAAACTTAACTTACTGGAACGTTGAGGAACAGGAAGCCTACTTTTCGTATGTTGAGGCTTCAATTAAAAGAGATTTATTAGATAAAAACTGATTATGTTTTCCACCTATCATGAGTCCAGATCCACTGGTCTATATTTTTTAAAATCATTTTTTCGAGTATCTTATTTAGATGTTCAGTGATCTCTTTGATTGATTTATTGTTCCCAATATTAATTGGTTCTGAAACAAACATTTTAAAATAATTATTTTTTCTTCTCTCTATATAAATAGGCACTAGATCACATTTATATTTTTTTATTAATTGTGCGGGTATGGTTGTAGTACTAGCTGGTTTACCGAAAAAATTAATTTTTATACCTTCTCTTACTCTTTGATCTATCATTAGAGCCACTGAGTTACCTTTTTTTATATTTTCAATAATTTGTCTTGTGCCCGATCTTCCTTTTTTAATTTGATTTTTGCATATAAAATTTTCCCTAATTTCTTCCATAGTTTTGTTAAGGAATACGTTATTTAGCGGTCTATAAATAGCGCACAAATTTATACCAGCTTTTTCTATTTGGAGCGCCATTAATTCAAAATTATTGAAATGACCAGATATAAATACAGCTCTTCTTTTTTCTCTCTTAATTTTGTTTAGGTTGTCAAGCCCGTCTATTTCAATAAATTTATTTAATTTATTATTTCTAAATGCTTTAAGAAAAGGATATTCAGCAAGTATTCTTCCATAATTTCCATATATTTTGCTAGTAATTTTATTGTAATTTTTTTTGTCTACAATTCCAGATTTTTCCAAATTATTTCTAATTAACTTTTTTGATCTAAATATTGGTCCAAACAAGCGTCCAATAAGATATCCCAAATTAGATCCATTTTTATAACCAATTATAATTATTATAAAAAAAAACAACTTTATTAAAATAAATTCAATTAAATAAAAAAACTTCCTCATAATTTCTTTAATAAAAAATTTCTAAATTCTTTTTCTTTTTCAATTTTTAATACTATTTTTAAACATTGGATATTTTTCTTTTGTATATTTGACAATCGATTGTAGTCTTTTTCGGTTGTTATAATTTTTAATTTATTACTCTTAGCTATATTCTTTATATTGTTTATATCAGAATTTTTATATTTATAATGGTCAGGAAAGGTCATTATTTTTTTTATCTTAAAATTATATTTTTTTAATGTTTGTTTAAATTCCAAAGGATTACCTATACCTGAAAAAACTAGAAAGTTATTTTTAAATTTAAAAGACTCAAGATTTCTAGGTGTATATTTAGCTCTAAATATTTTTAAATCTGGATTGAATCTCTTTAGAGTTTTTTCGAAACTTTTATTATTTTTTTCACCATTAAGAAATGCAATATCATAATTTAAAATATTTGTAATTCTTTCCCTTAATGGACCAGCAGGCAAAACTAGCCCATTTCCAACTAGATCTGAACTATTAAAACAAACAATAGAAATATCATAATTTAAACTTTTATCTTGTAAACCATCATCTAATATAGCTAATTGGTAATTTTTTTTCTCAGCAATTCTCAGTGCGATATCTCTAAATCTTAAACAAATTAGATTTCCATATTTTGATAAAATATTTTGCTCATCAATTTGATCAATATATTTTTTTTTAATAAATACAGTTCTAAACTTATATTTTAAAATATCATTTATTTTTAAAACTAAAGGTGTTTTTCCAGTTCCGCCTAAATAAATATTTCCAACACAGATTGTTTTTATTTTGAAATATTTTTTAAGACTCAAAGATTTAAAAAAATTAAAAATAATTGTTATCAAGCTAAATGGTAAGAATAATAATGATATGAAATTGAAACTATCCCAAAAAATGGGTCTTTTTACTTTCATTATAAATAATTTTTAATTTCTTTAACGTTATTTTCAAAAATTTTAGCACCTAAATAATTAATTTTATTAAGTTTACTATTTGATATTTTATAATTATGATTTTTTACAAATACTTTTTCCATTTGATCAATATTTTTAATCTCTGAAGATATTTTTAAACTTTTTAATTCTTTATATATTTCTTTAAAATTATTTACTTTTTTACCATGCATCACGTAATTACCCATTCTTACAGCTTCTAATGGGTTTTGTCCTCCATGGTTTACTAAAGAACCACCAATAAATGCTACATTTGAAAGTCTCAAAAATTTTGACATTTCTCCATATGTATTAACAATATATATATCACAATCATCAGACGGTTTATGTCCGCTTGATCTTTTGGTAACTATCAGTTTTAATTTTATTAGTTCTTGTTTTATGTCCTCTGATCTATTTATATGACGTGGAACTAATATTGTAATTAAATTCTTAAACTTTTTCTTCAATTTTAAATGTAATTTTCCAATGATTTTTTCTTCATTGTAATGAGTGCTAGCTGCACAGAATACTTTTTTATTTTTAAAATATTTTTGAACATTTTTCTTCAAACTTAGTTTATCATTTTTAAAATACTTTAAATTTCCTACAAATTTAATTTTATTAACACCCAATCTTTTTAGATAATTTTGAGTTTCTTGATTTTGAGGTAAAGCTATAGTTATTTTACTGAAAACATTCTTTGCAAAAGATGAAAAGATTTGCCATCTTTTGAAACTTTTACTCGTAATTCTAGCATTGATTAAAATAAGAGGTATTTTTTTTGAATTTATTTTTTGATACATATTCGGCCAAATTTCAGAATCTACAAATATTGCGATTTTTGGTTCCCAATAATTTAAAAAGTTATTGCATATAAATCCAATATCAAATGGATAATAAATATGAGTTGTTTTCTTTAATGGTTTCTTTGCAATTATTGATGCAGAACTTAAAGTAGATGAAGTAAGTAAAATTTTTTTTATAGATTTGTCTTTTTCAAACTTATTTATCAAAGGTAGAATACTCATGATTTCCCCAACACTTGCACCATGAAACCATACAGTTGTATCAGTCTTTTTTAAATTATAATAAGCGTATTTTTCTAAGATTCTTTTCCAATCTTCCTTTCCATTAATCATTCTAAAAAATAATATAAATGGTGAAAATAAAAAAAAAATAATTCCTAATATATTATACAAAAAATACATTAGTTATTTTTTATTTGTCTCTCGTAGAAGTTTTTATAAAGCAATGAATTTTTGATTAAATCATCATGTTTCCCAGAAGACTCGACCGACCCTTGATCTATCACATAAATTCTTTCTGAGTTAAGAATTGTTGATAGTCTGTGTGCAATAACTATTGTTGTCTTATTTTTTGTCAATTCCTCGATTGCCTTTTGTATTTTTTCTTCTGTTTCAGAGTCTAGTGATGATGTTGCTTCGTCTAAAAGTATTATTTTACTATTTTTTAGTAAAGCTCTAGCAATAGAAAGTCTTTGTTTTTCACCGCCAGATAATTTCACTCCATTTTCTCCTATTATAGTTTCAAACTTATTTTCAAGTTTTTCAATGAAATCAGTACACATTGATATTTTTGAAGCGTTAAAAATTTCATCATCCGTCGCGTCTGGTTTTGCGTACTTAATATTATTATAAATAGTATCATCAAAGAGTGTAGTATTTTGATCAACTATTGATATTTCTTTTCTTAACGAATTAAGATTCAAATCTTTTATTGTTTGATTATCTATTGTGATTTCTCCAGAATCAGCATCATAAATTCTTGGTATCAAATTTAACAAAGTAGATTTTCCAGATCCACTATGACCTACTAAAGCAGTCATTTTTTTTCCAGTTATATCAATATTTATATTTTTAAGAACAATATTTTTTAGGTTTGATTTATAACTAAAGTTAATATTTTTAAATTCGATAGAACCATCTTTTATATTTAATAAATTTCCACTTTCATTAATTAATATTGTATTTGATTGATCTATAATTGGTAGTATTCTTTTTCCAGCAGATAGACCTTGACCAAAAGAAACATTTACGTTCGCCAAAGACTTAACTGGTTGATAGGCAAGCATCATTGCAGCTAAAAAGGAAAAAAAATTATTTATACTTAGTTGGTCAGCCATGATTAATTTTCCAGAATAAAAAATCAGAATTGCAATCATGACTCCAGTTACAACCTCCATAATAGGTGTTGATCTTATAAATACACTATGAATTTTTATGGTTTTTTCTTTGAGGTCATTTACGAATTTTTCTGACCTTTCATACTCAAAATTTTCTCTTTGAAAAATTTTAATAATTTTATGGTTCTTGAAAAGGTCGATTAAATATTTGTTTAAATCACCAGATTTCTCTTGTGCTTCAGTTGCAACTTTTACTATACGTTTTCCCAACTTTTTTGCAGTAATCGTTGCGATAGGAAGCATTATCAAAGCTATGAGAGAAAGTTTCCAATTTTGAAAGAACATTACAAACAATAAACCAATAAGAGTTAATCCATCTTTAAATAAATTTAAAACTGCATTGCTCAACATTCCAGTTATTTGATTTACATCAAAGTTAAGATTTGAAATATATTTACCTGAATGTTTATCTTCAATTTTTTCAGTATCAGACTTTATAAAAGAAGATAACATATCAATTTGAATACTCTTTTTCACTTCCTCAGCAGTTCTTATCATTAAAATTTTGGCCACATATAAGGAAATTCCTTTTGTTGCAAAAGCCAAGATTATTAAAAGTGGAATTATAAAGATTAAAGTTTGATCTTTATTTATAAAAATTTTTTCTATTGCAGGATCAAGCAACCAAGCAGTAGCCGAAGTACTGGCAGCAACTAAAATAGAAAACAGTATAGCAAGTATTATCTTGTTGATATGTTTCGTAGTATAATCATTATACAATCTCTTTATTATTTCGATATTTTTCATTAATTTAATTTTCCTATTAACAAAATTATTAAAATAATTAGACCTAAAAGATTGTTGCTTTTAAATTTTGCCAAGCAGTCATTACCACTTTCAGTTTTTAATTTAAGAGATTGAAAAATTAACAAATGAGTTAAAGGCACTATTAAAGCAATGTAATATAAATAATTAAAATTCATTTTATAACCAACAACAAACAATGATATTAAAAATATAATGTAACAAAACGATATAAATTTTTTTGGATTATTTTTAAATTTAATCGATGTTGATTTGACTCCAATTATTTCATCATCATTAATATCTTGATATCCATATATTGTGTCGTAACCTAATGTCCAAAATGTGGCTCCTAAATAAAATATAATAGGTATAAATGAAACTTCATTTTGAATGGATATCCATGCCAAAATTAGACCGTAATTAAAAGTAATACCTAAAAAAAGTTGAGGCCAGTAGGTAAATCTTTTCATTAATGGATATGTAAAAGCCAATGGCATTGAAAGAAGAGCCATATAAATAGTAAATTTATTAAAATTTATCAAAACCAAAAACGCTATTGAACATAAGATTGCGGCATACATTGCAGCATTAAATACTGAAATTTTTTCTGACGCGATTGGTCTATTTTTTGTTCTTTCGACTAACTTATCAATTTTTCTGTCACTTATATCGTTAACAATGCATCCCGCTGATCTCATCAAAATAGATCCAGAAAAAAATAAAAATGCATAAATAAAATAAGTATTCAGAGAAAGAGAAAAATCATATGAAATTGTTAGACCCCAAATGCATGGCCAAAATAGAAGCATGAAACCAATTGGTTTATTAAGTCTTGTTAATTCAATAAAAATTTTAACCTTTTCAGACATAATTTACTTGTAAATAACAAAGCGTAGATTCATAATCAAACTGATTCGCATGAATATTGATTACACTGTTACCGCATTAATGTTTCCCGCCATTCCTCTTATTATGGCTGTCTATAGTAACAGATTTCATACATTAAGCGGTTTGATTAGAAAAATACACGACGAATATGTTTTTGAAAAGCACACTCCACCAGAGTGGAAGCAGCAGCTAATTAATTTAAATGATAGAGTAAAAAATTTAAGAATTACTATACTTTTTGCAGCATTTGGTTTTTTATTTAATATGCTTACTGTTTTTGCTCTTTATTTAGAGACATATTTTTTAGCTAGAATAATTTTTGGCTCTTGTTGTTTATCTATGATGGTATCAATAATCTTTTTTATAAGAGAAATACAAATCTCGACTAGAGCGTTAAGACTTCATCTTTCAGATATGGATGATCAATTTAAGGAATAATAACTGCTGGACCTGTTAAAACCCTATTCTCTAAATCTATGTGAGCTTGTTTAGCTTCACTTAATTTATATTTTTTAGAAACTTCAATTTTTATTTTCCCTGAGAGAACTGCATCAAAAACCAATTTAGCAGATTTTTCTAATTCATCTCTTGTAATTGTATAATGCATTATTGACGGTCTTGTAAAAAAAAGACCTTTTGTATTTATATGTTTTTTAACATCTATAGTGTGAACATATCCAGATGCATTTCCAAATGCAACCATCATCCCTCTAATTTTTAAACATTCTATTGATCCTTCAAAAGTTTTTGCTCCTACACCGTCATAGACAACATCTATTCCGTTTTTACCTACTATTTTTTCAACTTCTTCCACAAAATTATGATCTGTATAATTGATAACATGATGACACCCATTTTTTTTTGCTATTTCAACTTTTTCTTTAGATCCAACTGTTCCAATAACTTCACATCCCAAAGCATTAGCCCACTGGCATAATATTTGACCAACACCACCAGCTGCAGCATGAAATAAAACTTTATCTCCTTTTTTAACAGCATATGACCTGTGTAATAAATATTCTGATGTTATTCCTTTTAATAAAATACAAGAAGCTATTTCATCTGAAATACCTTCAGGCACAGTAACTAACTTTTCTTCTGGCATTATTTGTTTTTCCGAGTATCCACTTATTGGAGCAGATGCATGACTTACTCGATCTCCAACTTTAAAAAGACTTACTTCTGAGCCAATTTCTTCAACTACTCCAGATGCTTCTAATCCAAGTCCACTAGGTAATTCAATCGGATACAAACCAGTTCGATGGTAAACATCAATATAATTAAGTCCAACTGACAAATTTTTAACCAGAACTTCCTTTGGACCAGGTTTACCAATTTCAATATCTTTGTATTCTAAGACTTCTGGACCTCCAAACTTTTCAAATCGTATAGCTTTCATATTTACTTTACGAAATTACCATTATGGTAATCATCAATTGCTTGAAGTATTTCTTGTTTGGTATTCATGACGAATGGGCCACCTCTTGCAATCTGTTCTCCTATCGGTTTTCCAGATATTAGTAAAAATTTAGCATTTGTTAAAGCAGTTACTTTCAAGTTTTCACCTTTAGATAATAAAATTAAAGTAGAGTCTTTAACACTTTCATGTTTATTGTTTCCAATTTCTATTTCACCTTCAATTAAATATATGAATGAATTGTGTGTGGATGGAATTTGATGATTAAAAATTTTACTCTTATTTAATTCTACATCAAAATAAATTGGATCGACATTGTGTTTTTTTATTGGACCTTCTGAATTTTCAAACTTTCCAGCTATTACTTTTATAAATTTATCTTCATCCTTATGTGTGCTCATTTTATCAGAGTCTATATAATGGTATTCTGGTTTACTCATCTTTTCGCTAGCAGGCATATTAATCCATAATTGAAAACCATGAAGTTTTCCTTCATTCATAGCTGGCATTTCAGAATGAATTATTCCACTACCAGTTTTCATCCATTGTACATCTCCTGCAGTCATTTTTCCTTGACCACCTGTGCTATCTTTATGTTCAAAACTCCCAGCTAACATGTATGTAACTGTTTCAATTCCTCTGTGTGGATGAGGAGGAAAGCCTGCAATATAATCATCTTTATTTTCTGATCCAAATTCATCTAACATTAAAAATGGATCATAATAATTTGGTTCAACACCAATACTTCTTTTTAATTTAACCCCTGCACCATCTGATGCTGGTGTTGGATCTATAATTTTTTCTACTTCGATATTTGTCATGTTGTTCATATAGGATATATCTAAATTAAATCAAGCAATTCTGATAAATTACTTATTTGTTGGTTAGGTTCAAAATCTAATTTATCAAAAATATTATTATTTCTATTCACCCAAACTGTGTTGTATCCATAATTCCCTGCACCAGAAACATCCCATGTATTTGCGCTTAAGAATAAAACTTCATTCTTTTCAATATTATATTTATTTATTGGAAGATCATATACTTTTGAATCTGGTTTAAAAATACCAGCTTCTTCAACAGAAAAAATATCATCAAAAATATCTTTTAATTGATTGCTAACTACAAGTTCATTTAAAAGGTCAGGTGTACCATTTGATAAAATTGCTAATTTATAATTTGATTGTTTTAATTTTTTTAAAGCATCCCTTACTTCTGTAAATGTTGAAAGAACTTTATATAAATTTAAAAGTTCTGATCTCATTGAATTATCAACATTGTAAAAATTCATAGATTTATCCAAACTATCTTCAGTGATTTGCCAAAAATCTTTGTGTCTTCTCATTAAACTTCTAAGCCAAGTATATTCAAGCTGTGTAGTTCTCCAATAATTAGCAAATCCTTCCCATTTATCTCCTAATTTTTCCTTACATTTTTCAGCTGCAGAATTAACATCAAATAGGGTGCCGTATGCATCAAATATGATTGCTTTAATTTTTTTCATAAATTAATTTAAATATAATGAGCAATATTAGAATATTTTATCCAGAAAAATTATCAATTAATTTAGAAACTAATTTAACTAAGTCTCAGTCACATTATTTATTGAAAGTAATGAGGATTAAACAAGGAGAGACTTTTTCAGTTTTTAATAAATCTGGAGAATGGAAGTCAATTGTAACTGAAATTTCAAAAAGCAGCTTAAATTTCAAGGTTGTTGAACAGTTGAGACAAAAAGATAAAGAGCAAGAAATCTGGTTAGCCTTCTCGCCCATTAAATCAAATTATTTTAACTTCATGATACAAAAAGCAACTGAGCTTGGAGTAACAAAATTTGTACCAATTATTTCTGAAAGGACAATTGTTAGAAAAGTAAATAATGAGAGATTAAATAAAATAATTATAGAGTCGTGTGAGCAAAGTAATAGAATAAATATTCCTTCTATTGAAAAACCTCAATCATTAGATAAATTCCTGTCTAACAATTCAAATATCAATTTAATTTTTGGAGATTTAAATACGAATAATAAAAAAATTAAAATTTCTAATTCAAAACCAAATTGTCTTTTAATTGGTCCTGAAGGGGATTATTCAGCTGGTGAAATTAAAAAGATTCTAAACTTTAAAGGGTCTCAATCGATAAAACTAAGTGATAACATTTTAAGGTCTGAAACTGCGGTTATATCCGCGTTATCTGTGATCAATTATTTGCAAAATTGATAAATTGTCGCGAATTCTCTAGTATTTTTTATAATATTTTCGATCTATATAGAAAACAAATGAAGAAACTATTATTTGTTTTTATAGCATTAATTTACTCAGTTGAGGCGTTTGCAAACCAACCAAAAAATTGGCAATTAGGTTTCCAAGAGCCTGCATCGCAAACTATGAGAGATATAGTTTGGTTTCATGACTATATGTTAGTACCAATCATAGTTGCTATAAGTGCGTTTGTTTTATTTTTAATGCTTTATGTGATGGTAAGATTTAGGGCATCGAGAAATCCTAATCCATCTAAAAGAACACATAATGTTTTAGTTGAAATTGTTTGGACATTAGTTCCTTGTTTAATCTTGATCGTGATGGCAGTTCCGTCATTTAAAGTTTTATATTCACAAGATGCAATTCCTAAAGCTGATGTAACTATAAAAGCAATTGGATATCAATGGTATTGGGGATACGAGTACCCAGATGAAAATATAATTTTTGATGCTTACATGATCGAAGAGAAAGACTTAAAAGAAGGTCAGCCAAGATTGTTAGCAACAGACAATGTAGTAGTTGTCCCTGTAAATAAAGTAGTTAAAGTTTTAATCACTGCAAATGATGTGCTTCATGCATGGGCATTACCAGCATTTGGAGTTAAAAGGGATGCGATGCCAGGAAGAGTAAATGAAACTTGGTTCAAAGCTGAAAAAGTTGGGACTTATTACGGACAATGTTCTGAGTTATGTGGAATTAAACATGCTTTTATGCCAATTGAAGTTAAAGTAGTTTCAGAAGAAGATTACCAAATTTGGCTTTCAGAAGCGAAGATAAAATTTGCAAAAGATGAAAATTTAATTAATAAAAAACTAGTAGCGAGTAAATAAAAATGAGTTCAGAAGCAGCACATATTCACGATCATCATACTCCAACAGGTTGGAAGAGATGGGCATATTCTACAAATCATAAAGATATTGGAACAATGTATTTAATTTTTGCAATTATTGCAGGAGTTATTGGAACAGCTTTTTCAGTTTTGATGAGAATGGAATTAATGCACCCTGGTGATGATGTTTTAGGTGGCAACTACCATCTTTATAATGTTTTGGTAACAGGTCATGGATTAATAATGATTTTCTTTATGGTCATGCCAGCGATGATAGGTGGCTTTGGAAACTGGTTCGTACCGATAATGATTGGAGCACCAGATATGGCATTTCCAAGAATGAATAATATTTCTTTTTGGTTATTGCCCGTTGCATTTATTTTATTACTTTCATCAATTTTTGTAGATGGACCTCCGGGTGCACAAGGTGTCGGTGGTGGCTGGACGATTTACCCACCTCTATCTTCTACTGCAGGTCAACCAGGTCCAGCAATGGATTTAGCAATTTTAAGTTTACACGTCGCAGGAGCTTCTTCAATTTTAGGAGCAGTTAATTTTATTACAACTATTTTAAATATGAGAACTCCAGGAATGACTTTGCATAAGATGCCATTATTTGCATGGTCAATATTAGTTACAGCATTTTTATTATTACTTTCGTTACCAGTATTAGCCGGAGCAATTACAATGCTTCTAACAGATCGTAATTTTGGTACTGCATTTTTTGATGCACAAACAGGTGGAGACCCAACATTATTTCAACATTTATTCTGGTTTTTTGGTCATCCAGAAGTTTATATTCTAATCTTACCAGGATTTGGAATGATCAGTCATATCGTATCTACGTTTTCAAAGAAGCCGGTTTTTGGATATTTAGGAATGGCTTACGCGATGGTAGCAATTGGAATTGTAGGTTTTGTTGTTTGGGCTCACCACATGTACACAGTTGGTTTAGATACTGATACTAAAGCGTATTTCTTAGCAGCAACAATGATTATCGCTGTCCCAACAGGAATTAAAATATTTTCATGGATTGCTACAATGTGGGGAGGATCTATATCATTCAAAACCCCAATGGTTTGGGCTTTAGGATTTATATTTTTATTTACAGTTGGAGGAGTAACTGGTGTAGTTCTAGCAAACGCAGGAGTAGATACTGCATTGCATGATACTTATTATGTTGTAGCTCACTTCCACTATGTATTATCTTTGGGAGCTGTTTTTGCAATATTTGCAGGCTTCTATTATTGGTTTGGTAAAATGTCAGGGTATGAATATTCTGAGTGGATGGGACAACTTCATTTTTGGTTAACTTTCATAGGTGTAAATTTAGTTTTCTTTCCACAACATTTCTTAGGATTGGCTGGAATGCCAAGAAGATACGCTGATTATCCGGATGCATTTGCTGATTGGAATTATATCTCTTCAATCGGTTCATATATTTCTGTAGTTGGCTTAGTGGTATTTTTCGCTAATTTAATCTACGCTTTTGCAAAAAAGAAAAAAGCAGCACAAAACCCATGGGGAGAAGGGGCCACAACATTAGAGTGGACAGTTCCATCACCACCGAATTTTCATACTTTTGATGAATTGCCGAAGTTTGAAGATTATGAAGGCACTGAAAAATCTAGTAGTTAGTAACGTCTTAAGATATAAAAATTAAAATGGCTACGACGTATTCTAAAGTAAAAAAATCATATTACGAATTAGGTATAATTCCTGAATTATTAAAGTTAATGAAACCAAGGGTAATGTCTCTTGTTATCTTCACTTGTGCAGTTGGTCTATTAACAGCTCCAACTTCAGTTTCATTTCAACAATCAGTGATTGGGATATTAATTGTTGCCTTTGGTGCTGGAGCAGCAGGAGCACTTAACATGTGGTATGAAGCTGACTTAGATAAATTAATGTCTAGAACGTGCTTACGTCCAATTCCAAGAGGAAAGTTAAACAGAAACCAAGCATTATATTTTGGAACATCTCTGTCAATTGTTTCAGTTGTAAGCTTATACTTTGTTACAAATGCTTTATCAGCATTTCTATTATTGTTTACGATCTTATTTTACGTATTTGTTTATACAATCTGGTTAAAAAGAAAAACTCCGCAAAATATTGTTATAGGTGGAGCATCAGGAGCTTTACCACCAGTAATTGGATGGGCAATAGCAACAAATTCTATTTCGTTGGAGTCGATTGCTTTTTTCTTAATAATTTTCTTTTGGACACCATCACACTTTTGGGCATTAAGCTTATACAAAGCTGATGATTATAAAAAAGCAGGTATTCCAATGCTTCCAGTAACTAATGGAA
>CACOTF010000007.1 GCA_902630065.1 uncultured Pelagibacteraceae bacterium | reverse complement strand
TTTCCTGATTTAGTGGCATCATTAAAAGCATCATTATTGAATACACGTAAATCGTTCCTAAACCATACGATTTTGTTCATTTGAATAATTAAAGATTGATTTTGAAAGTTCTTGAGCTTTTATCGTCTGATACTTTTAAAATTTTAAACTTAGAAGTTTTTTCCAGTTTTTGTCCTTTGTTCGTCACAAAAGATTTCATTTTTTTTACTTCGCCTTCTGGCATTTTTCTAGTGTACTTCAAAGTATGTTTCTTTGAGCCTATAACAAATATTGTTTTCATGATTTTTAATTACAAATTAAATCTTTTTCTGTCTCTGTGACATAAGTTTCGTCTGATATTGTGGGGTAATTTTTGATATCGAGATACTACTAAATAGGTAGGTTGTATTCAAATAATTTATTTATAAAAAATAGAAATAAATTTATTGAAAACAACCTATCAAATTATTATTTTATAAGTGAAGGAGGTGCAAATGTCTGAAATAACGCCACCTGACACTTAGCTGGTGAGATATCACATATTAAAAATAACACAAACTAAATCCATTTGATGGATTTGGCCAAAATGGCATAAAAATGGGGAGCTCTTTTGGTATTAACCGATAGAGCTGACCCCATTTAATAATTTTTAGACATAAAATCTTTAATTCTCTTAGCACCTTCGGTTATATCTTTTGTACTTCTGGCATATGAGAATCGGATAGTAGAATTTCCTCTTTTTTGATCAAAATCTATTCCTGGTGTGATTGCAACATTAGCTTCATCTAAAACTTTTTTACAAAATGCTAAACTGTCATTTGAATATTCAGAAATATCTACATAAATATAGAAAGCTCCATCAGGTGGTGAAAATTTTTTGAGACCAGCTTTAGGCAATTCTTCTAAAAGAATTTCTCTATTTTTTTTATACACGTCAACATTGGCTTGTAACTCATCGTTAGAATCTAACGCAGCAAGAGCAGTTACCTGGCTTGCATGAGGAGGACAAACAAATAAATTCTGAGAAAGTCTTTCAACTTGTCTTATATGATCTTCTGGAACAACCATCCATCCAATTCTCCAACCTGTCATTGAAAAATACTTTGAAAAAGAATTTATTACGTAGCAATTGTTAGTAATTTCTAAAGCAGACGTGGGTTTACTTTCATATTCAATACCGTGATATATTTCATCGCTTATAAAGCTGACGTTATTCTCTTTTGCAGTATTTATAAGATTTTCTAATGAATTTTTGTCTAACATTGATCCTGTTGGATTTGCTGGGGATGCAACTAAAATTCCATTTAGATTATTACTTTTAATATCTTCTGGAATTGGTTGAAATCTATTTTCAAGTTTGGTTTGAATATCTACTGTTTCTAAACTTAATGATTTTAAAATTTGTCTATAACTAGGATAACTTGGAGAGCCAATACCCACTCTATCACCACTATCAAATAAAGCTGAGAAAGATAAAATAAACGCTCCAGAGGATCCTGTTGTAACTACTACTCTTTTTGGATTTACTTCTATATTGTACCATTCACCATAAAGATTAGAAATTTTTTTTCTTAAATCAGGTAAGCCAAGTGATACCGTGTAACCTAGATTATTTTTATTGATCTCATTTGTAATAAAATCTCTTGCAATTTTAGGAGCCGGAGTTCCAGGTTGTCCTACCTCCATATGAATAATATGTTTTCCATTTTCTTCTGCTATTCTAGCCGCCTCCATAACATCCATAACAATAAATGGATCAACATCTGATCTTTTTGATTTTTTCATTATTTTATTTGATCTTCACAAAATTTTCTTATTTGTTCTTTCGACAATTTATCTGCTTCATTTTTTTTAGAATCTAACTCAGCTTTTCCAATTATACACGCTTTAATAGTTTTGCTTCTGTTAAAATCATTATAATACTTTGTTGAGATATAAAGAGCCACAATTCCTATTATAAGCAAAACTATAAACTTTAAATTTTTTTTCATTAAATTTCAGTTTGAGCTTTTATCCTTTCGTAAGCTAATCTAGTGTAAATTCCCAAATTTAAAAAGGGTTGCGGTGGTAACCAGTTTGGTTTTTTTCTTTGTTGTATTACTTCAATTTCATTAGATTGTTGATTAGAGGCCATTAAGGCTATTTGTTCACCAAATAGTGTTCCTACTCCAATGCCAGATCCATTGTAACAGCCTGCGCTAAAAATATTATCATCAATTTTTTCAAATATTTGAGAGCTATTACCACTTCTACATACAATTCCCGACCAACTGCTCTCTATTATATTATCAGGTAATTGTTTAAATCTTTTTTTGATGCCTTCTTTATGAATTGCAGCTCTTTTATTTAATTCATTTCTATTCATTGAAAAAGGGTTTCTTAACTCTGCAGTATTTCTTATAAGTATTCTCCTATCTTTAGTCATTCTTATAGTAGCACCCATTGGTCTTATAGGAAGAACACCCCACTCTTTTGGAGAACCTATATCTTTAAATTCTTTATCTGTGAGTTTTCTCGTGAGACTAGCAGTTAATGTGATTGGGAAACTATAATTTTTTTTTACATTAAAATATTTCAAAAAACCATTTGTGCAAAAAATAATTTTTTTAGTAGTTATTTTGTGCTTTTTTGTAAAACATTCAATTTTGTTATTAATCTTTTTCCAATTATAAATTTGAGAATTTTCATATAATTTTACATTATCTGGCAATGTATCAACCATTGCTCTAGCTAATTTACCAGGGTTTAAAAGAATTCCTCCTGAGGTAAAAACTCCAATTTTATAAAAAGGCGTTCCCAATTTTTCAGTTAACTCTTTGTTAAATAAAATTTTATTTTTAAAACCAAGACTATTTAATAATTTGCTGAACGATTGAGCTTTTGTCTCATCTTGCTCTTTAGAAGAAGCAAAATATTTTCCACATTCGTTCCAATCACAATCGACCTGATATTCTTTTATAAATTTTCTAACAGCTTCAATACCCAAGTGATATATTTTCGTTTTTTTTACATAATTCTCTTTATCGCTGTTAGATGTAAAACCATCATTTAATGTAGTATCAACTAGATAGCCTGAATTTCTTGAACTTCCACCCTCGCCCGCTAACTGTGCATCAATGAGAATAATTTTTTTATCTGTCATTATATCTGAAAGTTTTCTAGCAGCTGATAATCCTGTATACCCAGCCCCTACAATTAAATAATCACAGTAAATGTCTTGATCTAGTAATTTAAAATTACTTCTTTCAGGAAGTTGTCTTGTCCATCCACAGAAATTGTCGTTTATTAAATCCAATAATTATTTTTATAATGAAATTTTACTAATCTCAACTAACAAGAGACTTTTGAGGCTTCATATCACTCTTGCTTATACCAGCTACTTTAACTGGTTTTTTCATAGCATCTCTTCTGAATGGCTCACCTAATTCTTGATTTAGAATTATTTCGATAAATGTAGTAATACCTTTTTTCTGATCTTCACATGATTGTTTAATAGCTTTAGTGGTTTCTTCCATTGTATTTGCAATAACACCTTTTAAACCACATGCATTAGCAACTTTTGCATAACTTAATTCTGGGTCTAACTCTGTTCCAACAAAATTATCATCGAACCATAAAATTGAATTTCTTTTTTCAGCACCCCATTGATAATTTCTAAAAATTACCATTGTTATTGCAGGCCACTCTTCTCTTGCACAAGAACTCATTTCATTCATACTTATTCCAAATGCTCCATCGCCAGCAAAACCTATAACAGGTGTATCTGGACAACCAATTTTTGCTCCAAGAATAGATGGAAATCCATAACCACATGGTCCAAATAAACCTGGTGCCAAATATTTTCTTGGTTTCTCAAATGTTGGGTATGCATTACCAATTGCACAATTATTTCCAATATCACTTGAAACTATAACATCTTCTGGCATCCCGGCTTGAATAGCTCTCCATGCTTGTCTTGGAGACATTCTGTCTTTATCTCTTTCTCTTGCCTCTTTATTCCAAACAGTTCCCGGATCATCATCCTCATGATCTAAACTTGTAAGAGTTTGCAACCATGCAGATTTTGTTTGATGAATTAGATTTTTTCTATCTTCTCTACCATTATCTCCAGCATTTGATGAAAGTTTTTCTAATATCTGTTGAGCTACCATTTTAGCATCACCACAAATACCAACTGTAACTTTCTTAGTTAAACCAATACGATCAGGGTTCATATCTACTTGAATAATTGTTGCATCTTTTGGCCAGTAATCAATTCCATATCCTGGTAATGTTGAAAATGGATTTAATCTTGTTCCTAATGCTAAAACTACATCAGCTTTTGAAATTAACTCCATTGCAGCTTTAGATCCGTTGTAACCTAATGGACCAACAGCTAATGGATGGCTTCCTGGAAAACTATCGTTATGTTGATATCCATTACATACAGGTGCATCAAGCTTTTCTGCTAATTTTTTACAATCATCAATCGCATCACCTATAACAACTCCTGCTCCAGATAAAATTACTGGGAATTTTGCTTCTGATAATAATTTCGCCGCTCTATCAACAGCATCTTTTCCGCCACCTTGTCTTTCAAATCTTACAATTGGAGGTAATTCTATATCTATAACTTGTGTCCAAAAATCTCTTGGTACATTTATTTGTGCAGGCGCTGAACCTCTAAATGCTTTTTCTATTACTCTGTTTAAAACTTCTGCCATTCTTGATGGGTCTCTAACTTCTTCTTGATAACACACCATGTCTTTAAATAAATTCATTTGCTCTACTTCTTGAAAACCACCTTGGCCCATAGTTTTGTTTGCAGCTTGTGGAGTAACTAATAGTAACGGAGTATGATTCCAGTAAGCAGTTTTTATTGGTGTAACAAGTCCTGTAATTCCTGGACCATTTTGAGCAATCACCATTGACATTTTTCCAGTTGCTCTCGTATAACCATCAGCAATCAATCCACCATTTGTTTCATGAGCAACGTCCCAAAAAGTTATTCCAGCTTCTGGGAAAAGATCAGAAATAGGCATGAATGCAGAACCAATAATACCAAACGAATGTTCGATACCATGCATTTGTAAAACTTTTACAAAAGCTTCTTCGGTTGTCATTTTAGCCATATCAAATCCTTCTTAATTTTATTTTTTAATTGTCAAAGTGCCCAATTCATATATAAATTGGATCGAATTTCAAACAAAGAAATCGTCACAATGGCTGGCACAGATATTATAATCCACGATGAAAAAGACAATGTAGGAGTTGTAGTTATTGAAAAAATTACTCCTAAACAAGACTGTGATTGTTGGATTATGGAAAATGATAAATCAATAAAAATTCAATCGATGGATGAAATACCTTTAGGTCATAAAATTGCTATGACTGATCTTAACGAAGGAGATACAATATTAAAGTACGGGCATGATATTGGTAAAGTGGTAAAATCAATTAAAAAAGGTGAGCATGTGCATGTTCACAACGTAAAAACTAAAAAGTGGTAAAATGGAAATTCCAAAAACATTTTTAGGATATAAAAGAGAAGATGGAAGAACAGGCACAAGAAATCACGTAATAATTCTACCTGTTGATGATATTTCAAATGCTTGTGCTGAAGCTGTAGCTAATAATATTAAAGGTACGATTGCACTTCCACATTCTTATGGAAGATTACAATTTGGAGCAGACCTAGAACTTCATTTTAGAACAATGATTGGAACAGGAAAAAATCCAAATGTAGCAGCAGTTATAGTAATTGGTATTGAACCTAAATGGACAAAAAGAATTGTTGATGCAATTGCAACGACTGGAAAACCAGTTGAAGGTTTTAGTATAGAAGGTGTAGGAGATATAGACACTATCGCAAGAGTTTCGAAGAAAGCTCAAGAATTTTCAATTTGGGCATCTGAGAAACAAAGAGAAGAACGTCCTATTAGTGATTTATGGATATCAGTTAAATGTGGAGAATCTGATACAACATCAGGATTAGCATCAAATCCTACAGTGGGAAATTTAATGGATAAATTAGAGCCCCTAGGTGTTCATTTATGTTTTGGTGAAACATCTGAGCTAACAGGTGCTGAAACTGTTTGTGAAAAAAGAGGAAAAACTCCTGAGGCTCAAGAAAAGTTTAGAAAAACGTGGAGTTCGTATAATGATTTTATTTTAAAAGAAGCAACAGACGATCTTTCCGAAAGTCAACCAACAGCTGGAAACATAGCTGGTGGACTTACTACAATTGAGGAAAAAGCATTTGGAAACTTTCAAAAAATTGGTGGATGCAAATTTATTGATGTACTAGAACCAGCAGAAGAACCAACTAAAGGTCCAGGCTTATACTTTATGGATACCTCATCAGCTGCTGCTGAATGTGTTACTTTACAAGCTGCAGGAGGATTTAATCTTCACCTATTTCCAACCGGTCAAGGAAATATAATTGGAAACCCAATTGAGCCAGTAGTAAAACTAACTGCTAATCCTTTAACTGCTAGAACTATGAGTGAGCATATTGATGTTGATGTTTCTAAAATTTTATCAAGAGAAATGAATTTAGATGAAGCTGGTGATGAATTAATTAAAGCAACGATAAGAGTTGCAAACGGAAGATTAACTTGTGCTGAAGCACTTGGTCATAGAGAATTTGTTATGACTAAATTATACAGAAGTGCTTAAGCTTTAAGCTTAGCTTCTCTAGCTTTGTTCCACTTAGAAATATAATTTCTTAAAATTGCAGCTCCAATTCCAAGAACTACTGCTAATACAACTGATGTAAGTCCATAAAACACAGGAAGGTCTTTTGAATAATCTAAAATAAACTGTGCAATGTTACCAAGGTTTTTAGTTCCATTTACTAACGTTTCAACGATTACGTCTTCTTTAATAAAAGTGTCATAAGCAATTGCAATTCCAACTAATAATAAAAGTACTGCTAAAATTGTTTTAAATTCTGAGCTATCAACTTTTTCACCAATTTTTTGACCAAACTGAACGCCAATAATTGAGCCAAGTATAAGTACAAAAACTAAAACAAGATCAATTGTTCCGTAATTAAAAGCATGAAGAACTGTTACGATTGCACTTACAAATATTGTGACAAACAAAGATGTGCCAGGAATTAGTTTGGTTGGCATTCCAATAATATAAATCATTGCGGGAACCAATATAAATGCACCACCTACTCCCATAATTGCTGCAATATAACCAACAATTAATCCAATAATAATTGGAGTAAATGCACTTTCATAGACCTTTGATTTTTTAAAACGCATTCTAAAAGGAAGTCCATGTATCCAATAATGAGTATGTAATTTTTTTCTAACAACAATTTTTTTTCTAGCTTTATCAATTTCAGATACTCCTTGAATAAGCATTAAAGTTCCAAGTATAGCTAAGATATACATATAGGCTAAAGAGATAACGATGTTTATTTTTCCAATATCTTGAAAATAAGAAAAAGTTAAGATCCCTAGTAAAGTTCCAATAGTTCCTCCAACAACAATCATCAATCCCATTTTATAATCTAGTGTACCTTTTAAATAATGGGTGGTTGAACCTGATACTGATGTTCCTAAAATGTTACTTGCTTCGTTAGGTACTGCATAAGCAGGTGGAATACCTAAAAATATTAAAAATGGGGTCATTAAAAATCCTCCGCCTACACCAAACAATCCTGAAAGAATTCCAACTGCTAAACTTAAACCAAATATAAAGAGTATGTTAATTTCGACTTGAGCTATTGGAAGAAAATATTCCATATAATCTAACTATTCCTCTCATAATCCAAAGTCAATGATTATGAGAATAAATTAAATAAAATTTTGAAATGTTCCTAGAATTATAATTGCCCAAGTAAAAAATATAAAAAGATAAAGAAAAGATTTAATTATTTTTGAAAGTTGATTTGAAACTAATAATGGAATTTTCTTGATATTTTGATTAAAAACTTGAAGCATACCCGCGAAATACCACAAGTTTTATTAAATGCAAATAATATTTAATTAAATTTAAAAAATAGTTGCCCCAAAGACTTTGACCTCATCTCCCTCTTCTCCAAGGACGAGTCGACCTAAAAAGTCTCCAGGTATCTCTGTACTGTTTTGTTTATAGATAACAGTTACGTACAGACCTCGTCTTAGACAGCCTATCGCCTTACACCCTTCTTTAAGGCTTGAGATCAGTTTATTGCTTGCCCATTGCTTGCCTAGCTCTACTTCGTTGGCCCCGTAAAGCATTTGTGATGATAAATCCCTAGTAAATCCACCATAATCTTTCATGTTAGAACATCTAACCATGTTATCCCAGATAGGATCAGCAATTTTAATGATTTCTTCGTCTGATTTGTCGACAATACTCATCTAAAATGGTTAGGAAGCTTTCTTCTTCTCTTTATCATCAACGATATGATAAACAGGCTTTTTCTCCATTTCAAATTTTCCAGTTTCAGGATCTCTCCTAGAAACAGTTAAACAGTGCCAGTTTTCATCATCAAGCTTCATATGATCGCCTCTATAATAATAGCCTGGCCAACGCGTTTCTTCTCTAAATAACGTGTGATGAGCAACACATTCTGAAGTAACAGCTCTATGCTTAAGTTCCCATGCTCTCATCAATTGGTGATAATCTTCAGCTCCAACATGATCTAAGTCTTCTTGAAGTAATTGTAGCTGTTCTAAGCCTTTTTTAAGTAGATTATCGTTTGTCATGTAATTATTTGTTAATCCACCACAATATTCATCCATAATTTTTTGTAGTCTTTGTAGTCCTTGTATAGGTAAAATATAGCTTGGGGAAACAGTTCCTCCAGTAATTTCATTTCTTCCCACAGTATAATTTTCAATTGGCTTGAATATTTCTTCTTTAAGCTTCTCTAATTGTGCATCAGAAACTTCAATATCATCAGCTTTTTTATCTTGAATATATTTAACAGCAGCTTTAGAGGCTAATCTTCCTTCTGTGAATGAGCCAGATGAAAACTTGTGAGCACTTCCGCCAACTGCATCGCCTGCTCCAAATAATCCATCTATTGTCATCATTCTGTTGTATCCCCAAAAATATTCATCGGGTGCTATATCTTCTGGTCCACTAACCCATGCTCCTGAACATGTAGCATGAGATCCCATTACATATGGCTCTGATGTGGTTAATTCAGGGTTTGTGTATTTTGGATCAATATTTTGAGATGCCCATACAACAGCTTGACCAACTGTCATTCCTAAGAAATTTTCCCATCCAACCGTTTCTAAGTGTGGGTCTTGAAACGCTTCTTTTGTAACCATGTGGATTGGTCCACCACCTGCAGCTGTTTCTTGAATAAATGCATGATTTCTCAAACAAGTTGGTGTTGGATGATGGTCTATATATTCACCAACTAATTCTTTAGTAGCTTCATACCATTTCTTCTCATAGTTTTCGCCATTAGCATTTTGAGTATATGTTTTTAAATGAAGGAAATATGCTCCAACTGGACCATAACCATCTTTAAATCTGCAAAGTACAATTCTATTTTCCATTTGAGTCATTTTTGCACCTGCTTGAATAGGTAATGCATAAGCAGATCCATTACTCCAAGGTGCATACCATGTTCTACCCATACCTTCACCAACTGCTCTTGGTTTAAATATGTGCGATGCTCCTCCAGCAGAAACGACTACTGTTCTAGATTTAAATACGTGAAAGTTTCCAGTTCTAACGTTAAATCCAACTGCACCAGCTATTCGGTTTGGATTTTTTTCATCTTTTAAAAGATGAGTAATCATTATTCTGTTATAAATTTTATCAGCAGATTTTTTTGCGGCCTCTGCTACAATTGGTTTGTAACTTTCGCCGTGTATCATTATTTGCCACTTACCTTCTCTTTGATATCTTCCAGTTTCTTTGTTTTTCATCATAGGAAGACCCCACTCGTCAAACATGTGAACAGTTGAGTCTACATGACGTGCCATGTCATAACCTAAATCTTCTCTAACAAGACCCATCAAATCATTTCTAGCGTACCTTACATGATCCTCTGGCATATTCTCGCCCCACTGCATTCCCATATAGCAGTTAATAGCGTAAAGACCTTGTGCAACAGCACCACTTCTATCTATGTTTGCTTTTTCAACACAGATTATTTTTAAATCTCTTCCCCAGTGTCGTGCTTCAAAGGTAGCGCCTGTTCCAGCCATACCTCCACCGACAACTAGTACATCACATTCTTCAATGATTGTTTTGTGCTTAGCCATTAATAATAAACGCCTTGCTTAAATGAATTCTTGTCTAAAGTTGGTAAATCTTTTTCAGTATTTAAACCATGTGGCTCATTATATAAAATTTGTGAGTTAATCTCTCCTTGATTAGGAGTGTCAGCTTCAGCTAATTTTGGTATAAATTTTCCCCAAGGTTTTGTTGTTATCGGTGATACAAAATTTTTTTCTGTACCGTTTCTAAATTTAATTCTCCAAGAAATAGTTCCTTTTTCTTCTTCTCTTCTAACTCTAACACTATGGCCCATTGGAGCAAAGTCAGCATATCCTCTTACATCAATTGCATGATTAGGACATGCCTTAACGCATGAATAGCATTCCCAACAAAAATTTGGTTCAATATTTTTTGCTCTTCTAATAGTTTCGTCTATATGCATGATATCTGATGGACATATATCTACGCAATGACCACAACCATCACATCTCGTCATGTATACAAAAGTTGACATACCTACTTATTACCTTTCTTTAAAATTTTATCAATCATATTAATAGTGCTTTGGTGCCTCACGTTTAATTCCAAGTCCAAATTGTTCTGGAGCATCTGCAGGTGGAGGTAAATTATCTCTAGAACCATCTGCTTCTGCTAAATTTTTTTGGATTGCAGCACCTGGTTTGTAAAACATATGAGCAAATTTAGACCAGTAAACTCCTCCAAATAAAACTATGTTGGCTACCGCAAACAAAATTAAAAATAAAATACTTAAACCAGCAGATCCTGAATATTGGAAATACGACCAAGCTAAACCAAACGTAGAAGATAATACTAAAGCTAAAACAAATAAATCTGCTTTTATGATTCTAAAAACTGAGTGAGCTTCAGCAGATACATCTACTCTTAAAAAAAACCAAAACCAATATGCTCCAAGGCAAGTTAAGATTGCACCAGCATGCCAAATGATTGGCCATATAGATGGGGTTACAGCATTAGGAGAAGAATAACCAAATATCATAACACCTGACCCGAGCCAAAATAATATTGTTCCATACATTCCTAATACATGAGCAAACCTTCTTTTACCCAAACCTAATTCAGATGTAGTTCCAATATCATGCACTACTGTTTTAGAAATTATCGCTGTTTTCTCTCCAAGACTTAATTCTCTACTTGCTGCTTTTTTTGCTTTTTTAGCATTATTAAAAAAATATTTTACATTCTTCTTATGAATAATATCCATCAGTGTTCCAATCACCACTAATGCCAACATCAATAAAACAAATGCTTGCAAAGCAATTGAAGGGACTGTCGAAGAAAGGACAGCAAATGGATTTGTTGTGAACATATTATTATCTCCGCTAAATATAATACTAATCTAAGTTCATAATCTATAAAAAATATTAGTTCAACTGACTAATAATCTCATCTCAATAAAAATATGTTAATAAAAGTTACTTTTTCCTTACATAATGCTGTTTAGAAGAGATTACAGCCCTAACACCACCTTGGGGATTTTTAACATCATTTTTTCTTCTTGGAATCAAATGAATATGACAATGATTAATAGATTGTCCAGCAACCTTTCCTGAATTGGTACCAATATTAAAACCTTTGACAGATTTATCGATCATTTCAATTTTTTTTTTTAGTTTCTTTATTAATTTATTGCACGCTAAGATTTCCTTTGAGGTTAGATCAAAATAATTTTTTACACACCGCTTTGGAATTATAAGTGAATGAAATTTTGATACAGGGTAAGTGTCAGTAGTTGCATAAGCTAGTTCATTTTCAAAAAGATATTCCTTTTTCTTTGCAAAACAGAATATGCAAGGGTTATTAGGATTTCTCATAAATAATTACTCAATTTTTTTTGTTTTAGTATTTGAGTTTGATATTTACTTACAAAAGTTTCATAGGATTTATATTTTTTTCTATTCCAGTTTTTCTCTTTTATAGATGAAACAGTAGAAACTCCCTTTCCAGATCCGATTAGAAGTATCTCCTCGTATTGATTTAATTTATTTATATTAATATTAGTTTTTTTTATCTTAAAATTTTTTTCAAAAAACTTAAGATTAACTCCTCGATAAAATTTCCTGATAGGCGAATAATATTGATTATCTTTTATAAAAATAATATTTGAAGTTCCTGTTTCTAGAATTTTTCCATTCGAGCAAAGAGCAATGTCAGATTTTGTATTATCCATTTTAGATAAATTTTTTAAAATAAATTTATACTTCAGATTTTTATGCTCAGGCTTAATTCTATTGTAATTGACTAGCTTTAACTGAAGATTTTTTTTAATTTTTAATTTATCTCTTAAAGAAATAGATATTAAACTTTTGGTTACTGCAATTCTCAATAAATGATTATAATTTTTTTGTTTATTTAAATTCGATTTAATTATTTTAAATATATTTCTTTTTAAATTTCGATCATAAATTTTATAATTTTTAGTAGACTTAATAAGATTTGTAATATGTTCTTTAAAAAATAAAATCTTTTGGGGCTTTCCATAGATCCACATAGTTGTAAATACCCCATGGGCATTCCATAGATCTTTAAATTTTTTTTCTTTAAGATCTTTTCGACTGTAAGATTTTTTTAATAAGAATTTTACCATTTGTTGTTAAAAAAGATTCTGGATGAAATTGAAAACCATATACATCATCTCTTTTGTTTTCAAAAGCCATAGCAATATTAGTTTTAGCGCATCTCATGGTAATATCAAAATTTTCTTTGGTAAATGGCTCTTGAAGCTTAAGTGAATGATATCTTCCGACTTTAAACTTGGAATTCTTTCTAAATATGGATTTATTCGAAACAACTTTTACTTCAGATTGATAACCATGGAATATTCTCCTTTGTTGAATAATTTTGGCATTTTCACAATGTAATATTTGCTGATACCCTAAGCAAATTCCTATGATTTTTTTTCTTCCTTTAAATTTATTATAAATTTTTGAAGTATTAGGATAATCTTTGGGTGAACCGGGTCCAGGAGATAACACAATTATGTTAGCTTTATTTAATAAACTGTTATTTATTTCAAAATAATTTGAACAATAAACTTTATCAAACTGAGAGAATTGATGAACTACATTCCATGTAAATGAATCCTGGTGATCTATTATATAAATCATTTAAATAATTCTAATAATGATTTTGCTTTTATAAAGTTTTCATTAAATTCTTTTTTTGCGGCACTATCTAATACAACTCCAGATGCCGCAGATATTTCTGATGTATTTTTATAATTTAATATAGATCTTATTATTATGTTAAATCTCATATCTTTATTAAATTTTATATAGCCAAAACTACCTGTAAAAATATTTCTATTCTCTTTTTCTTGTTGGTTTAATAATTCTAAAGTTCTTACTTTGGGACAGCCTATGACGGATCCACCAGGCATCATAGATTTGATAATATTTTTTATAGTCATACCCTTTAATAGGCTTCCAGATATAGTTGTAACATAATGAAATAAGTGCCTGTATTCCTCGACATACTTTTCTTTATCAATTTTTACTGTTCCTGGAATACAAACTCTGGATAAATCACTTCTTTCCATATCAACAATCATATTGTGTTCTTTAGTCTCTTTAATGTTATTTCTAAAAAACTTTAAGGCACTAGATCTGTTCGTTTTTTTACTTTTTCTTAATGTGCCAGCAATAGGTTTGGTAATGATTTTGTTACCTTTTTTTAATAATAAAGTTTCAGGTGAGCAACTTACAATAGAATAGTTTTTATCTCTTATCATAAAAGATTCTGGAGAAGCATTTGACTTCATTAATCTCCAGAAAAAATTAATTGGATTTATTGAGGATTTATTACGATATTTTGTACAAATTTTTATTTGATATGTTTCTCCTTGTCTTATTTTTTTTGAAAAAATATCAAATATTTTTTTGTATTTTTGATATTTAATATTTAATTTAAAGGGTGATAAAATTTTAGTTGGTTTGAAATAATTATTAAATTCTTGCTTCTTTTTATTTGAAAATATTGAAATGCTATCTCTAATTTTAATGATTGTTTCTGGTTTGTAAAAAACTCCTTTATAAAAACTATTTTTAGACTGTTTGCTAATTTTAATACCAAGTAAATAATTTAAAATTTCATATCCAAAAAAACCAACATATTGATCAGTTTCTTTTTTATATTTCATTTTTTCAAAAGAGTTTAAAAATTTATGTATATTTTTTTTTGTTAAATTAATTTTTTTAGAAAAGTCTGTATAAATGTCATAACCATTATCAACTTTGTAGATTATCAGTGGCTTATCTGATTGATAAAGTTTTTCTAAATACGGGTTAAATTTAAGTTTATGCGATTTGTGGTCTTTCAATTGGCTTCTCTTTTATAGGTAAATGTATCAAACCAGCAAAAATAGATAATGCGATAGATATGTACCAAGCATAATCAAAATTGCCATTAAGTTCGTAGAAAACTCCACTCAAATAAGCTCCTAAAAAAGATCCGATTTGATGACTTACAAAAACAATTCCATATAATAATCCTATATACTTAGTTCCAAATACCTTGCCTATTATTCCATTTGTTGGTGGAACTGTTGATAGCCATAACATCCCAAAAGTAATTCCAAAGATTACTGAATTAAAAACACTTGGTGGTAGAAATATGAAATAAATAATTGATACTCCTCTTAATAGGTAAATTGCACTTAATAAAATTTTTTGACTGTATCTGGTTGCGAGATATCCACTTGTAATTGTTCCAACCATATTAAAAAGTCCGATTAAAGCCAAGACCATAGAGGCACACCAATCTGGTAATCCTTTATCAATCATGTACGTGGGTATATGAGTTGCAACTAAAGCAATATGCCAACCACATACAAAGAAACCTAATGTAAGATAGATATAACTTTTATTTGAAAAAGCCTCTTTTAAAGCTTCTCTAGCTGTTTGATTATTATTTTGATTTGTGCCGACAGGTATTTTTGGTGTTGAAACAAATAATGCTACAATTAATCCTAGACCTAAAAAGAAACAGAAAAATAACATTGTATTTTCCCACCCATGTTCAACAAGTGAATATCTTGTGATTAGTGGTGATATAAAGTATCCAAAAGATCCTGCTGATGTTACTATGCCTGTTGCTATTGTTCTGCTTGATACCGGAAAATGTTTTGCAACAACTGAAACAGGTATGCTAATTGCTGTCGAACCCAATCCAACACCAATTAATATTCCAATTGTTATAGTAAAATAATAACCAGTATTAAAACCTGAGTAAAATAATAAAATAGCTACAAGATAGAAAACAAATCCAATAAAAATTGCAATATTACCACCATACTTGTCCGTAATAATTCCAAACATAGGACTGAAAACACCCCACAATAAGAGCTGTAATCCCATTGTAAAACCGAACTGTGTTATGGTGATATCTAAATCAGTTGCAAAATCAAAATAAAACATTCCAAAAGTTTGTCTTATTCCTAGTGCAATAATAACAACGACAGATGCAGCTATTACAGTAACTAATGCTTTCTTTGTTGGAAAAAACTTGGTGTCATTCATCTTACAGATTTAATAGCCTGTTTAATGTCAGCAATCAAATCATTTGGATCTTCTAAACCAATATGCAGTCTTATAATATGTTCGTTATTACTCAGCTTTGTGTGGCTCCTGTTGCCCAGTGCCAATTTGTCTTGATATAAAGCAAGACTTTCAAATCCTCCCCAGCTGTAACCATGGGCAAATAATTTTAGTTTATTTAAAAATTTAATTACAGAGTTTTTATTTTTAGAAATAATTTTTACACCCATTAACCCAGATGATCCTGAATAATACTTTTTCCACATTTTGTATTGTTTAATATTTTTTTTAATTGGGTAAAAAACATCTTTAACTTTTTTTTGTTTACTCAAAAAATTAGCTACTTTGATTGTATTTTCTTGATGCTTGTCTAACCTAATATCCAATGTTCTTAGTCCTCTCATGATTAAATAGGCATCATCAGGACTTAGTCTTAAACCAACTGCTTTTTGACTTAATTCCACTTGCTTAAAAAGTCTTTTTTTAATAGCTAAACTGCCACCCATAACATCTGAATGACCAGAATAATATTTTGTCGCTGAAACTATAGACATATCAAAACCTAAGTCTAAAGGTTTGATTAAGTAAGGTGTTCCCCATGTATTATCAATAGCTGTATAAATATTCTTATTCTTAGCAAAAGATAATATTTTTTTTAAATCTTGAAATTCAAATGTGTTACTTCCAGGGTTTTCAACAAAAATAAGTTTAGTTTTATTTGTAATTTTTTTTTTTAAGTCATTTAAGTTTTTTGGATCATAAAATACTGCTTTAATATTGAATTTTTTTAAATAGTCTTCGGTTAAAAATCTTGTGGGAGAGTAGACTGAGTCTGTTATAATGATTTCATCACCAGGTCTTACAACACTAATCACTCCAAGAAAAACTGCACCAAATCCTGTTGGAGTTAAATAAACTTGATAAGCATTTTCAATTTTTCTCAATAGTTCTTGTAGTGCAAAAGTTGTTGATGTTCCTTTTCGACCATAATCAAAATTTTTGCTTAAGGGATTTTTTTTATAGTTACTTTGTGTTTTCTTTATATCTTGAAGAGTTTTAAATATTATCGTTGAAGCTCTTACTACTGGTGGATTAACTGACTGATTTTGATAATCTTTTCCTACTTGTTTTAAAAAAGTTTTAACTGAATTAACCATAAAAAAATTGATTAGTTATATTGACAATGCTATATCCCTCAAATAAGTCAATAAAATTGTAAAACTAAGGAGATTATGGGATACCCTAAAAAGCATAGAGGCCGAAGAAAAATGGGCTCTAAAAAAAGAAGAGCAAGAAAAAAGAATAAGAAAAAGTAAAATTAATTATTCTTTAATCCAACCACCACCAAGAACTTTGTGACCATATTGGTCTTTTTTATAAAAGACACATGCTTGTCCAGGTGAAATACCATCTTCAGAATTATCTAAATTTACCTCAGCATCATTCTCATTTATAAAATTTAATTTGGCGCTTAATAACTTTCCTGTAGACCTAACTTTGACTAATATATTTTCAGCTAATTCTTTTTTATCCGATAGTAGATTAATATTTTTTAAATTAATTTTCTTTTTTCCTAGATGTTCTCTTCCTCCAACAATTATTTCATTATTTTCTGCATCAATTTTAATTACATATAATGCCTCTTTGTCAGCTACTTTAATTCCTTTTCTTTGACCAATAGTAAAATTTATAATTCCATCATGAACACCTATTACTTCACCATTTAGATTTTTAATGTTACCTTTTTTTAAAGAATCTGGTTTAAACTTTTTTATTACTGATGAATAGTCTCCGCTAGGAACAAAACATATATCTTGACTATCTGGCTTATCTGCAACATTTAAATTTAGTTTTTTAGCAATATCTCTAGTTTCATTTTTTAACATTCCACCTAATGGAAATCGTAAATAATTTAATTGCTCTCTAGTAGTATTAAATAGAAAATAACTCTGATCTCTATTTTCATCTACTGCTCTATACATATTATTTTTTTTATTTATTGTTACATTTTTTACATAATGACCTGTTATTAAAGCATCAGCATTTAAATCTTTAGCAACTTCATACAAGTCTTTAAATTTGACAGTTTGATTACACTGTACGCATGGTATTGGAGTTTCTCCTTTTAAGTAACTTTCTACAAAATTATCAATAACTCCTTGCTTAAATTTATCTTGGTAATAAAGAATTTTATGATCAATATCTAATTTATGAGCAACTCTTTTTGCATCAATAACATCTTGTCCTGAGCAACATACTTTTGATTTCACTACTTCCTGGCTATCGTTATATAGTTTTAACGTTATACCAGTAACATTATAACCCTCCATTTTCATCAAACCAGCAACTGTGGAAGAGTCTACACCACCAGACATAGCTACAATTACTTTTGTATCAGACGGTTTTTTATTTAATCCAATTGAGTTCAACTCTAAATTCATGTGGTGGTATTTATACTCATTTCTATTATAAGTAAAATCAAATGATTTTAGATTTTGAACCAGGTGATAAAGTTATAAACCCTAATAATAAGGATTGGGGAATAGGACAAGTACAGTCAATTATTAAGGAAAAAGTAACTGTGAATTTCGAAAATGTAGGAAAAAAAGTTATCAATGCTAAAAATATCGAATTAGAAAAGTTAGAATAAATGAAACAAATCGAAATAAAGGCAGTTATTGAAAAACTGATTGACACTTTTTTATACGCGGGAAAAGTTTCAATAGAATTAAAGGAAAAAGGCTTAATAAAAGAAATTAAGGAAGATAACACACCTGTTAGTAATGGTGATCTTGAAGTTAATAGAATTTTAACTGAAAAAATAAGTGACTTAACTCCTCAAATACCAATTGTATCAGAAGAAACTAGTCATAATAAATCCAAGAAAGATTTAAAAGATTTTTGGCTAATAGATCCAATTGATGGAACTTATGATTATATTAATGATCTTGATGAATTTACTTTAAATGCTGGTTTAATAATTAATAATCGAGCTGTAGCAGGTATAATATATGCACCCGCTAAAAATAGATTATTTTATTCTTACGATAAAGGTTGTTCATTTGAAATTATTAACAATAAACATGTAAAATTAGACTGTTCAAAAATTTCAAATAATAAAATTAAATTTGTGTCATATTCAAATAAACTAAAACCTGAAATTAACAAAATATATCAATCAATGAATGTTACTGAATTTAAAAGGATGAAAAGTTCTTTAAAATTTTGTGTAATAGCTTCAAATGAATACGACGGCTACGTTGCAGAGCCTAGAGCATGTGAATGGGATATAGCAGCTGGGCATGCTATTCTTGAAAATGCAGGAGGTATAGTTACGGACTTTGAAGGAAATGAAATACTTTACGGAAAAGAAAATTTTAAAAATCCCAGTATAATTTTAAAAAGAAATAAAAATATATAATGAGTGAACAATTAAGAATAATATTAATTATAATAGTTTCTGTATCAATTTTTGGATTAATAGTATTTGTGATGGTAAAAAACTATATCAAAAGTAAGATTCAGTATTATTTAGAAGAAAAGAATAAAAAATCTAAAGAAGATTTATAATTTTTAAATATTCTTCTTTATCTAGCTCCATTACTCTTCTAGAAACTTCAAAATCAAATCCGGATCTTGCCAATATACCAATATCTTTTTTATAAAATAAAGGTCTATTATCTTCAGCTCTTGAAGGACCAATTCTTTTTTTTTTACAAACTTTTATGGCTGAAAAAAAATCTTGATCTTCATTATTTTCATTAATTTGTTCAATTGTATTTTTTATATATTTTTCTCCAACTCCTTTGCTTATTAAATAATTTCTAATCTTATTTATTGATGAACCTCTTTGGATTAGACTTTTTGCTTTTGTTTCTGAATAAAATTTATCATTTATAAATTTAGATTTTTCTAAATCTTCAGCTACAATCTCGATTAGATCTGAAATATTGCTTCTTTTAACGTTATCAACTTTAGATCTTAAATATTTCTTTAAAAGATATGTTTTTAGCTGTTGTTTTGATGGTGCAAATTTTTCTACATAATTAAGTGCAAAGTTACGCATTTCATCAATTGTCGCTTCTAAGTTTTTTTTTTTATTTTTTATAGGAATCATTATTGCATTTAATATAATATAACCCTGATGATTGAACAAATATCTGCATTTTTTACAGTAGAAATGATCTATATGTGGTTGAATATAGGTGTAATACCTTTTTGGTTAATGCTTATTATTTTTCCACAAACTAAAGTTTGTGGTTTATTTGTTACATCAATAATTCCAACATTTATTTTGGCAAGTGTTTATGTTT
This sequence comes from uncultured Pelagibacteraceae bacterium, assembly GCA_902630065.1. GTDB lineage: Bacteria > Pseudomonadota > Alphaproteobacteria > Pelagibacterales > Pelagibacteraceae > Pelagibacter. The sequence continues at coordinate 29,448 of CACOTF010000007.1, read as the reverse complement.
ATCTATTATATATATTCTTTTTTGCTGGATATGATTTTGATAAAAACTTTATTTTGTATTTAAGTTTTTATGATCTAGCTGAGCTCTTTGAGAATAATGAGTTTTTAATTTTATTTTGGACACACTTCTTAGCTATAAATTTATTTTGTGGATCTTGGATTGTTAGAGATAGCCAAAGATTTTATATGTCAAAAATTCTAGTCTTTTTTCCTTTAATAATTACTTATTTTATTGGTCCTTTAGGATTATTAATATACTGGGTAATAAGAATTTTTTTCGCAAAGAGAATAAGTTTGTTTGATTAATATTATTTATTTACTTTAAATCCGCTGCTCTTCATTTGAGAAAAGCCGCCATCTATATGTGAAATTTTTTCAAACCCCATATCTTTTAATGATTTTGTAGCTAGGGCAGATCTTAATCCACCTGCACAAAATAAAACCATCTCTTTGTTCATGTCTATCTTGCCTTCTTTAAAGTAAGGGCTATCTGGATCCATCCAAAACTCTAACATTCCTCTAGGAATGTGATGAGAATTTTCTATTCTTCCCATTTTCTCAAGTTCTCGAATATCTCTTATGTCAATTAAGTTGCATTTATCACTGTTTACCATTTCTAATGCTTCAGCTGGGGAAAGTGTCTTGATTTCTGTCAAAGCTTCTGCGACCAATGTTTGTGCTGATTTAATACTCATAAAGGTTTAATACATCATTATAAAATTTAATCTACGAAAAAATATGCCAAATAAAGCTCCTAATTTCAAAATCCCATCAACCAATTCAAAACTTTTAGAGTTAAAGAAAATCAAAAGTAAATATAAAGTTTTATATTTCTATCCAAAGGATAATACACCAGGCTGCACAATTGAAACAAAAGACTTCAATTCTTTACTTTCACAATTTAAAAAATTAGACTGTGTAGTTATTGGTATTTCTAAAGATAGTATAGAAAGTCATGAAAAATTTAGAGATAAATTTAAAATTAAGTTTGATTTGGTAGCAGACGTAAAAAAAGAAGCGATTAAGGCATACAAGGTTTGGGGTAAAAAAAAATTCATGGGTAGAGAATTTATGGGATTAATAAGAAGCACGTTTTTATTAAAAGATGACAAAATTATTAAAGAATGGCGTTCTGTAAAAGTCAAAGATCATGCAAAAGAAGTTTTGGAATATGTAAAAAAAAATAAGTAAATCTGGGGTTTTTAGACCCCAGATTTATAGAGAGAGATTAGTCCCTTATTGAGTAAGCGACGACACCAACTTCAGCTTTATCTGTGCCTAGTTTTTCAGCTTCTTTACTTATTCTTAAACCAATAGTTTGTTTTAAAACTTTAAAAACTAAATATGAAAGAACAAAACTAAACACGCAAACCGAAAGAGTTCCTAAAAACTGTGTACCAAAATTTGTATCGGGGTTGCTCATGGGAACCGCTAAAGTTCCAAATATTCCTGCAAACATATGTACTGGTATTGCACCAACAACATCATCTAATCTTTGCATTTCTAAAAATTTAGTTCCGAAATACATTATGATTGAACCTATAGAGCCAATAAGTATCGCCAGAATTGGAGAAGGCATTAAAGGTTCTGCTGTTATCGCAACTAATCCTGCTAATGCACCATTAAGCATCATAATAATGTCTGTTTTGCCACCTAATAATCTTGTGATTACAGCTGCGGTTACAGTACCAGCGGCTCCTGCTAAATGTGTATTGACAGCAATTTTGCTTATAGCATTTACATCATCAAATGTACCCATAGCTAGTTGGCTAAATCCATTAAAACCAAACCATCCAAACCATAATAAAAAAGTACCAAGAGTAACAAGTGGTATACTAGACGCTGCAAATGGAACTAAAGATTTTTTTTCTCCTTTTGAACCAAATCTTCCTTCTCTAGCACCAAGTACTATTACACCTGCAAGTGCAGCAGCGCCCCCGCAAGCATGAACTAAAGTGGAACCTGCAAAATCCGAAAAGCCAGATGAAGCTAACCATCCACCTCCCCATTGCCATCCCATGGAAACTGGGTAAATAAAACCTGACATTAAAACAGCAAATATAAAAAAGGGCCAAATTTTTATTCTTTCTGCAACAGCTCCAGATACAATTGATACAGTTGCACAAACAAACATTACTTGAAAAAAGAAATCAGAACTATCTGAATATCCAGTATCTATAGCTGATCCATCTGACCACAATGTGAACGAGCCTATATACCCTCCCTCAGGTATTCCGTAAGCTAAATTATAACCAAAGAAAAAGAATATGATTGAACATATTGCAAATTTTCCAATATTTTTTGCTCCGATTGTTGAAACGCTTTTAGTTGTTACTAAACCACTTTCTAGCATGCAAAAACCTGCTGCCATAAAAGCAACCAATACACCACCAATATAAAATGCTAGCGAATTGAATATATATTGACCTTCGGCAGACAATGCTTCGGCTGAAGCAATTTCTGTAAAAGATAAAAAAAATATAAAACAAATACTAATTTTTTTTAGTAAATTTTTCATAAGACCTCCTAATTAAAAAAGGTTCTTATATTTTAGAAAATTTTTTAGACTATCGTTTTGTGAGAAAATTAGCCATGCAGAATTTGCATGTAGTAACAGTCTTTATTAAGAAAACAGTTATTCCTAATAAAGACTGTTAAATCAGTTTTACTTGTTAAATACTTCTTTAAGTGCTTTAGCAGGTAAAAACTTTACCTTTTGAGAAGCAGCGATTTGGATTTGCTCTCCAGTTCTTGGATTACGTCCAATTCGGGCTTTTCTTTTAGCCACTTTATATGTACCAAAACCTGCAATCTTTACAGAATCGTCGTTTTTCAACGCATCTAGTATAGTATTCGTAATAGTATCAAAAGTACGCTCTGCATCAGCTTTACTTTGATTTAACGAACCAGCTAGCTTTGCTACTAATTGTTTTTTGTTCATTTTAGCTCCGGTTTTTAAAGGTTTATGAAACTATACTTAACAAAATCATTGATAATTCAAGCTTTTTTTTAGTATATATTTTTTTTTGAACAACAATATGTAGTGGTAGAAAAAGTCAGTAATTACAACGTTTTTTCGAGTTATTAAAAAAGCCTTAAAATAAGCCTAAATCTTTAAGGTCGTTAAATGTGGCGAAAAACATTAAAGATAGCAACAAGAACATTCCGATTCGAAAAAAACCTTCCTGTGTTTTTTGACTTAAAGGACGACCTAATACTTTTTCAAATGCATAAAACATCAGATGTCCTCCATCTAATAAAGGTATGGGAAACAAGTTAATTAGTCCTAAACTTATAGAAATATATGCCATCATACTGACAAAAGGTATAATTCCAAATTCTGCTACTTGGCCAGAAATTTTAGCAATTCTAATTGGACCACCCAATTGAGAACTGTCTCCTGCTCCTGTAAACATTGATCCAAGATATTTAAGTGATGAAGTTGTTACAAAATAAACTTCATTAAATGATTGAAGTAAAGCTTGAGCAGGTCCAAGTTTTTTGTGGGTTATTTGATTGTTATAGGGGCTAAGTTTAATACCCACCATCCTTTTCTTCAATTTGTTTCCTAATTCATCAACACTATCAACAAAATTCGGCTTAACTTTTAAAATTATTTCCTGATCATATCTTGAAACTTTAAAATCGATAAATTCTGATGTTGACATTGCTATTAATTTAGAAACATCAAGAATACTCTCTACTTTTGTATTATCTATTTCAATAATAACATCATTTTTTTGCATACCGGCAACTTCTGCTGGGCTATCTTTTAATACTTCATCAATTACAGCTGGTGTAAAATCTTTACCTGCAAACATGTATATGAAAGTAAAAATGACTAAAGCTAATATAAAATTAGCCAATGGTCCTCCAGCAACAATTAATGCTCTTTGGTAAAGAGGTTTTGTTACAAACAATTTATGTTGGTCTTCTTTGCTATATTTATTTAGTAGCTCATCTTGATCTGCTTGTGAAAATACATTCCTATCTCCAAAAAATTTTACATAACCGCCTAGTGGTATCCAGCAAACTTTCCATCTTGTCCCTGATTTATCATTCCATCCAAATAATTCTCGACCAAAACCTATTGAAAAATCTGTTACACCAACACCATATCTTTTTGCAAAATAATAGTGTCCATATTCATGAATAAAAACAACAACAACGATTAATACAATAAATGGCAATACAAAATTAAGCATTTATTAAATTATACAATAATTATGTTTTTAATAAACATCAATTATTTCAATTTCCATGCAATTATTGGTGATAAAGTTGCCGCAATAAATGAGCAAAATAATAGAGATTGAGAAATATACGATGGCGCTAAATCCATAGGCAAAATTACGCCAAATAGTATTGATTTAGAAAAATCTGGACTGGGAAAAAATAATAGTCCTGCAATTAATCCTATTAATATAGAAACATATGCATTTTTTTCATCATAAGATTTAGAATAAAAAGTATAAAAAACACTTAGAACAGCCGCACAACAAAATAAATCTGCTATTAAAAATAAATAAAGGATACTAAATCCTTTTGATGCTACAAAAAAAGCTATAACTGAGAGAAATATAACAAATTGTTTTGAAAAATTTAAATGATTATTTTTCAAATTTAATACTTTGTCTACGTCTACTATTATCAAACTTGAAATAGCATTTATTAAAGTATCGATACTGCTTATAGTTAAAGATATAGCTAAAATTATTACAATGATCGAAAATATTATTAAATTTTCTTTTAATAAAATTGAGAAAAATGCAAGATCAGGTATGACGTTAGGATCTTGGGAAACAGCTACCAAACCACTAAATCCCATAAAAAAGACTATTGGTATTATTATTAAAAAAGAAAATATTAAACTTTTTTTTAGAACCTCGTATTTTTTTGCAGCATAAACTCTCTGCCAATTACCTTGATGAAATAGATTAGTTGCAGCAACAGCTATGAAAAAAGTTAAACCCGCTGTGTAATTAGGAATATAGCTAAAACTTAATAAATGTGGGTTGTTATTTTTAATGACATCAAAACTAAATTCATTTGTTTCAATTGAGAAAATAAAAAATAAGCTAATTATTAAAAGCGCCATAAATACAAAAAATTGAATGTTGTCTGTAATCAAAGATGCTCTTAACCCTCCATATAATGTGTAAAGTAGCGAACATGATATTACTATCAATGAAGTGATCCATAGATCGGTACCAGAAATATAATTTATTAAAAAAGCTACAGCAGTTACTTCTGCTATTAAAAAGATTGTCATATAAAAAATTGAAAAAACTAAAATAAGTTTATAGAGATTTGATCCAAATCTTAGTCTTACTATTTCAATTATACTTTTTCCTTGTGGATAACTATTTCGAAATTTTTTACCAAGATAAATTAAAATAAAAAGTGGAAATGCAGTTCCTAGTGAATAACCAATCACTGCACCAATTCCTCCCCATGTTGCTGCTGATGCTGGCCCAAACAAAATCCAGGCACCAAGAGCAGAAGCTATAAGACTTGTTGTTAAAGATAAAGTTCCAACCGAGCGGTTAGCAACTAAATAATTATTAAGTCCTTTAAACTTTTTTGAAAAATAAATCCCAACGAAAACAAATATTAAAGATATTGAAATAATTAATATTATTGCTGTTGATTGATTAATAATATTTAAGTTATTCATTTTCCCTTTCTGAATTACCGGACAGGTTCTAAGGGTATTTCTCAGCCTTATGGCACCCCGTTTACAACTTATTTCAAAGATTAAACGAAATCAATTATTAACTTAGCACTACTAACAAGAATTAAAGCATAAATAATATTATAGAATAAGTTTTCCTTAATTATTTTAAGTAATTTATACCCTATAAATATTCCAATAAGCGCTAAAGGGAAAAGAGTAACAGACTGATACAATGTATCAAAATTCATCATTGATAAATAAATATATAAAGGAAGTTTTATTAGATTAACACAACTAAAAAAAATAATTCTTGTCCCGACATAAATTTCTTTTTTCATTCTTAATGGAAGTAAATAAAGACTTGTTGGAGTTCCTCCCGCATGAACACAAAAACTTGAAAAACCAGCAACGGATGAACAAATAGCTCCTTTAAAGAAGTTCTTTTTTGCCGGTATAGTTTTTTCTTTTTTAAATAAAAAATAATGACCAGAAAATAAGAAACCCATTACTCCAACAATTAACTTAAGCAAATCCTCAGAAAAATAAGTAAAGGTAAATGAGCCAATTAAAATTCCTATAGCAGCAAATGGAACTATTAATTTAAGTGTTCCAAAATCAAACTCTCTTCTAAATCTATAAACTGCAATAATGTCTGAAAAAATTAATATTGGTAAAATAATTGCAAGTGCTTGATTTAATGTCATAACCACTGTCATTAATGGAACTGAAATTAGTGATATCGATCCACCTAAACCTGATTTAGCAATTCCATATAATACGATAGCTGGAACAACACTAATAAAGAATAATAAATTAATCTCCATTATAAATTAGAAATACAGCAATAAAGATAAAACCACTAATATTAAAACTAATATGATGACAGCTATGTAATTAATTTTAATATTAAATTTATTTAATAAGAATTCATTAATTTTATTCCAAAAAATTATAATTAAAATTAATAGAAATGCTGGAAGAATAAATTTAATCATTAATCTATTTACATCAAAAAATACGTCAATCCAAATATAACAAGTATAATTATTAACCAAATTGAAAAATTAGATATTAACTGTTTAATATTTGAGTTTGATCTTAAGAAGTTAGGCAGAACCAATATTAAGACTAATATTAAAAATATTGCTGGAATTATTTGATCTGTAGTCAAATTAGTTTTTAATATTATAACCTTTTTTTAAAATTATTGTTACAAGTGTTACACAAATTACTAAAAACAAAAGCATAGTGAAGATACTGATCCAAATATTAAAGTCCGAAACACCATAAAATGAATATCTTAAACCATTAATTAGATAAACTACTGGATTAAAATAAGTAACTGTCTGCCAAAATGGTGGGAGCATATCTAAAGAGTATAAGCTTCCCCCTAAAAAAACCATTGGAGTGATAACAATAGTTGGGATAATTGACATTTGCTCAAAGTTTTTACTCAACACTCCTATCAAGAAACCAAACAAAGCAAACGTAAATGAAACTAAAACAAGTAAAAAAATCATTAATAATGGATATTTTACACTTACATCTGTAAAAAATAATGAAGTTATAAAAATAACTACTCCTACCATTAAGGTCTTCGTAGCGCCAGCACCTACATATGCAAGAACAACTTCAAATGAGGAAATTGGAGCAGCTAAAATTTCGTATATAGTTCCATTAAATTTAGGAAAAAAAATACCAAAAGATGTATTACTTATTGACTGAGTTAATAGAGTTAACATAAGTAAACCTGGAACTATATAAGATCCATAACTTATTCCATCTATATTATTTACAAAATCACCAATCACTGATCCAAATACAATGAAATATAATGAAGTAGATAATACAGGTGATAGGAGGGATTGAATTAGTGTTCTTCTAAATCTATCCATTTCATGCAAATATATTGCTCTTAAAGCATAATAATTAAATTTCATTATTCTCCTTAACTAAATTAACAAAGATTTTTTCTAAATTATTTTGCTCTGTTTTAAGGTCTCTCATAGTTAAACCTGCATTTTTTAACTCTTGCAGAAGTGCTGTTATACCTGTTCTTTCAGATTTTAAACTATACTTATAAACTAAAGACATTCCGTCTGATGAAAGTTTTAAATCATATGAAGAGAGATTAGCTGGAATTTTACTAACTTTTTCCTGTAATTCTATTGTTAACATTTTTTGACCCATTTTTTTTAACAAATCTTTTTTATTATCAACTATTATGATTTCTCCTTGATTAATTACAGCAACTCTATCTGCTATAGCTTCTGCTTCCTCAATATAGTGAGTTGTTAAAATTATTGTTACGCCAGTTTTTCTTAAGTTTTCAATCACAACCCACATATCTTTTCTTAGCTCAACATCAACACCTGCTGTAGGCTCATCAAGGAATAAAATGGATGGCTCATGAGATAAGGCTTTTGCAATCATAACTCTCCTTTTCATTCCACCGGACAGTTGATTTAATCTGAGATCTTTCTTATCCCATAAGCTAAAATCTTTTAGAATTTTTTCTATGTAATATGGTTTTGCGGTTTTTCCGTATAAACCTCTTGAATATGAAACATTATTAAAAACTGTTTCAAATTGTTCAAGAGAAATTTCCTGTGGAACTAAACCAATTCTTGATCTGGTTTCTCTATAATCTTTAATTATATCAAAACCTTCAACCTTAACTTCACCTGAAGTGGGTTTTACGATGCCGCATATAATACTTATTAGTGTAGTTTTTCCAGCTCCATTTGGACCTAGCATCGCTATTATTTCACCCTTTTTTATTTTTAGATCTATCTTTTTTAATGCGTTAAATCCATTATCATAAATTTTAGATAAATTATTAATTGAGATTAAGTTTTCCACGTTTCAAATTTTACTAAATATACTTTTAATTTCTAATGACAAGCAAGATTAAATTTTTTTAATCTCCAGTAGTTATAAGGCCAAGGAGTCAAAAAACCGACCAACAGCATTAATGGAACAATCCATATATTTAGTATTGCTCCCCCTGTAAAAATATAATCAGTTAAATTCATTACGGTTTCCATTGCAATCATAGATATAAAACTCATTCCTATTGCAGTTTTAAATGCATCTCTAAAAGTAAATTTTTGTTTTAATAAAATAATCACTTCTAAAATTATACTAGTTATTAAACCATTGATAATTGCTAAAATCATTATACCTAAAATTGGAAAAGGTATTTTAGATAGTTGGAAAAAAAGTATTGTTCCAAAATCACCAATTGAGCAGCCAAGCAAACACCAAAAAGTATTTTTAGCACTCTTTCTCCATGTATGTTTACACGACCAATGAAAATTTATACTTTCTGAACTCATTTATTTAAGTTCTATTACCTTTGATCAAAAAGAATAAGCCTCCGATTAATAAGAAAATTTGCGAGCTAGTAAATAACCTTTTTGTTATAAACCAGTCTTGATGAGCGACTGCAAAAATACACACCATCAATATCACTATGTTCAAACCAACAAGTCTTGTTAAAATATTTCCAATTGGGTTTTTTATAAATCCACTAATAATTAAAATTATACCAGAGGATAACTCAGATATTGCAACTAAAGATGCAATTAAGGGATGCAAATCATAATAGTCTACTAAACCCTCTGGAGGCAAAGGAAATTTACCATATCCATGAATAATGAAAGCTATACCAATACCAAACCTTAAAAATAATGTTGCTAAAGCATCGAAATTATCAAAAAAACTATTTATTTTTTTAATCATATTAATTTGAATCCCAAGTTAGTGGTTAATTATACATTTTTATTAAAATTTAAATAGGACTGTTTATTTTTATGATATTACAAAATCAAGATTTAATGAGGTTTTCTGAACTTGCTGTGACAAGCATTACAATTTTTCCACATATATTTTTTTAATGTTCCCCGAATATCATCGGCATCCTCAATAAGATTAGCAAGCTGAATTAAATCATCAGCAGACTTTTGCATTAACGCATTAAACTCATCTTTATTTTCCCAAATTGTTGGTAGTGACTGTGTACCAAATCCTTCTTTTGTATTTTCTGGAAAATAATTTAAAAGATCTTCGTAGTTTTTTTTCATAACTAACATATATTTTTTTGCATCTTCAAATTCTAAATCTTTTGATAAAATATCCACTCGTTTTGCAGTTCTGTAATTTTTGCTAAATAAGGATTTTCTTCCTTTGATAATTTCTTCTTCAGACATCTCTGCATATGTTGAAACAGAAAATAAGCTAATTAGAACAACAAAAAAAATGTTTCTTATTATTTTCATTATGTGTTTTAATCTCCAATGCGTTTAAATAATAGTATAAATGAATATGGATTGGTTGCAAAACTTTTTCATTGGTTAACATTTATAATTCTTTTAATACAAATTCCTTTAGGTTTTTATTTAGTTCGTTTAGATTTTTCTGATTTAAGAATAACTTTGGATGAAATACATGTAATTGGTGGGATATTAGTATTCTATTTAACTTTATTTAGACTAATTTATAAATTCTTTAACAAAAGTCCAAGGTTTTCACCTGAAATCTTTATCGGACAAAAATTTATATCAAAAATAAATCATTTTGCTCTTTATATAACAATTTTAACTGTAACAATATCTGGTATATTTAAAAAATTATATAACGGTGAAAAATTAGATTTTTTTTTATTTAAAATAAGAATTGATGATAATTTTGATTTAGCTGATAAATTTTACGAGATTCATATACTGTCAAATTATACTCTAATTGCACTCATATCTTTACATATATTTGCTGTGATATTTCATAAATTATTTTTTAAAGAAAATATCTTGAAAAGAATGACATAATAATTAAATAGAGCACATGAAAAAATTATTAATACTACTATTTCTTATATTCCCACTCAAAGCTGTGGCAATTGAAAAAACAACAAACTTTGATTTAAAAAAGTTAATTGAAGTTCAAAAAAGTGGAAAAACTATTGTCGTTCACTCCTGGAATAAATATTGCTCTACATGTGCAGCTCAATTTAAAGTATTTGATCAAGCATTAAAAGATTTTCAAAATGTTGAATTTATGTTTTATGAACAAAATAAAAATAAAGATATTGCCAAGTCGCTTGGAGTTCAATATTGGACAACTATTGTTGTTTACAAAGGTAAAAAAGAAATTGCTAGAGAGATAGGTTTAACAAGTAAAGATCAAATCTACGAACTTATAAAAAAAGGAATTTAATCCTTTTTACCTCCCCTTTCGAGGAGGTGAATTCAACAAAAAAGAGAGAAATAAATGAATGTTAAATTCAGGAATAATTTTTTAAATTATGATTGCTATATAGAATTAATTTTTTTTTTGTCAATTTATGAAAAAGCAAGAAAAATTAGGGATTTTAATTAACCAATGCTTTTTGAGCTGGTAAATAATCATGACCAAATACATCAGCTACGGCTTTATGAGTAACGCCTCCTTTAAATACATTTAATCCTGCTTGAAAATTTTGATCTTCATTTAAAGCTTTTAAGTAACCATCTTTTGCTAATTTAGATAAAAAAGGAAGTGTTGCTTTATTTAAGGCAATTGTTGATGTTCTAGGTACACCACCAGGCATGTTTGCAACGCAATAATGAATTATATCATCTATTATAAAAGTTGGTTCTGCAAAAGTAGTCGGTTTGCTAGTTTCAACACATCCACCTTGATCAATTGCAACATCTACAATCACCGATCCTCTTTTCATTTTTTTTAACATATTTTTTGTAACTAGTTTTGGTGCTTCAGCACCAGGTATCAAAACTCCACCTACTAACAAATCGCATTCAGAAATTAATTTTTCTAAATCAGTTTTATCACTTAAGTTAGGAATTATTTTATCACCAAACATTTGGGTAAGTTCGCTTAATCTTTTTTCAGATTTATCTACAATATTAACCTTAGCTTTCATGCCTGTTGCAATTATTGCAGCATTTTCACCTACTACTCCACCTCCAAGTATTACAACATTTCCAGGCTCTACACCTGGAGCTCCTCCTAACAGAAGACCACGACCTTTTTGATTTTTTTCTAAACAATGTGCACCTGCTTGAACTGACATTCTTCCAGCTACTGCACTCATTGGTGCTAGCAAAGGAAGTCTTCCATTATTATCTGTAACTGTTTCATAAGCGATACATATTGATTTGCTGTCTATTAAACCTTGTGTCAGTTCCTTGGCTGCAGCAAGATGAAGATAAGTAAAAACAACTTGATTTTCTCTTATCATTTTTACTTCGCTAGATTGTGGCTCTTTAACTTTAACAATGATGTCAGAGTCGTTAAATATATCTTCAGCTTTATTAACTATTTTTGCTCCACTTGATACGTAATGATCGTTTTCAAATCCTGCTTCAAACCCTCCGTTATTTTCAATTAAAACTTCGTGGCCATTAGAAGTCAATGTCTTTACACTTTCGGGAGTGAGTCCAATTCTATTTTCCTGAGGCTTTATTTCTTTTGGAACCCCTATTTTCATAGAATTAAATTAATTTTTTTTGCTTTTAGAATAGTTGGTTATACCAGTTCTTAGTTTCTCAATTATTTCATCAATATGTTTTTTTTCACAAATAAACATTGGAGCAATAATTAAACAATCTCCAGTCGCTTTAAAGTTAACTCCTGCATCATAACAGTGTTTGAAACATGTAAATCCTGCTGCGCCTGGTTTTTTATGCATTTTAATATCAATACCACCCATCATTCCATAACCTCTTATGTTATCAACAACATCAATATCTTTTAAAGACATTAAACCTTCTTGGAAATATGGAGATAAATTTTTTGCTCTATTAAAGATATCATCTTTTTCAAAAATATCTTGAACCGCTAAGCCAGCAGCAACTGAAACTGGAATTCCAGAGTAAGTGTAACCGTGAAATAGTTCTATTGTTCCTTTTGGAGAACCATCCATAACCGTGTCGTAAATTTCTTCTTTACACGCTACTGCCCCTAAGGGACTTATTCCATTTGTTGTTGCTTTAGCCATTGTTATAATATCAGGTGTAACTCCGTATTCTTGAGATGCAAAAGGCGACCCTGTTCTTCCCCAACCTGTAATAACTTCGTCAAAAACTAATAAAATTCCATGCTTATCGCAAATTTCTCTTAATCTTTGCAAATAACCTTTTGGTGGAACTAAAGTTCCTGTCGATCCAGCAATTGGTTCAACAATACAAGCTGCTATATTTTCTGAACCAAAATTTGTACAAATTCTCTCTAGATCCTCTGCCATCTCTGCGCCAGTTTCAGGTTGACCTGAAACAAATTTATGTTCTGGTAAATGTGTATGTCTCATGTGAAGAACACCTGGCATCAAAACATTGGCAAATGTTTTCACGTTGTTAATCATTCCACCAACAGAAGTAGCTCCGATATTCATGCCGTGATAACCTCTTTCTCTTCCAACAAACCTAAATCTATGTCCTTCACCTCTTGCTTTATGATATGCAACTGCAATTTTAATTGCAGTCTCAACAGCAGTAGATCCACAAATTGTATAAAAAATTCTATTTAAATTTCCTGGTGTATGTTTAGAAATTTTTGTTGCAAGTTCAAATGAACCACCAAAACCTTGTTGAAATGGTTGAGCATAATCTAATTTTTTTAACTGATTTGTAATTGCATTAATAATTTCTTCTCTTCCGTGTCCTAAAGGATTACAAAATAATCCCGAGCTTGCATCTATTTGAGTTTGACCTTGATGATTTTTTAAATAAACACCTTTTGCTTCTACGATTAATCTTGGAGACTCTTTAAAATCTCTATTAGATGTAAAAGGCATCCAGTGTTCATTTAAAGAATTTGGTATTTGAGGTTTTTCTGAACTCATAATTATGTTTCGATTCATAGACTAATTATATAAATTAACCAGTAAATTTTAGTCATACTTGCTATGTTAAATGACCACAACTACAGGTTGTAACTAATGACTTTTGAAGCCTGTGTAATTTATTCATCATTTACTTAAAAGAAAATTTAAACTTAAATATCGATAATTAAATTTAATTAACAGGAGATGAAATGAAAAAAATAATTAGTTTCATTTTAGGAAGTTTATTTGCTCTAAACTTAACAATCACAGCAGCAAACTCTGCTGCGAACGAAGTTAGAGTTGCATACTTTCTAGAATGGCCAAGTCCAAATTTAGAGGACATGCAAAAAAAGAATTTTGCTAAAGCTTTAGGAGTTCCAGTAAAATGGACAAACTTCACAAATGGTGGAGCAATGACAGATGCAATGTTAGCAGGAGATATTGATATTTCTTACTCACAAGGTTTAGTACCATTTATTAATGCTGTAAAATCAAATGCACCTATCAAGTTAGTTGATATTGCAATGGAATACGGAATGGGTGGAACAACTTGTGTAACATCTAATGCATCAGGAATAACAAAAGCGAACGCAACGGAATTAGAAGGTAAAAAAGTTGCTGTTCCGTTAGGTACTATGGCTGAGTACGTTTTTGACGAAAGTATGAAAGTTGTTGGAGCTGACAGAAGCAAAATGGATATTATCCAAATGGACCCTGAAGAAGGAGCGGCTGCATTAGTAAGTGGAGATGTAGTAATGGCCTGCCTATTTGGTGGTAATTCTATCAAAGCTGCGGTTGCTGTTGGATCAAGACTTCTGACTGTTCAAGAAGCAAGAGATGCAGGTATTTTAGGAATAGATATTACTTCTGTAACAGACAAGTTTATGAAGGAAAATCCTGGAATGTTGAGAACTTTTATTGAAGTAACTCACGAAGCAAATGAAAGATATAGAAATGGAAAAAGCGATATGAATTCTATGTCTAAAGCTTCAGAGATGAAAATCGCTGATATGAAAGATACTTTAAGTGGTTTTAAATTCTTAACTCCAGAAGAAACTAAAAAATCTATGGAAAGTGGAAACTTAGATGCATTCTTAAAAGGAATGGGAACTCCAGGTGGAGCAGTAGACACTAGTTTCTTACCTTTATAATTTAAAGATTAGAATAATTAAATAGGCGCCAATTTTATTGGTGCCTATTTTTTTAAGTAAATATTTTATATAAAGTCAGCTAATGAGTGATTTGATATCTCAAAATCTAAACATGATTTTCAAAACTCCAAAAGGAGAGACTGTTCATGCTTTAAAAGATTTAAATTTCAAATTAAAAAAAGGAGAACTTCTAACAGTTCTTGGGCCCTCTGGTTGTGGAAAAACAACTTTGTTAAATATTGCAGCTGGTTTCTTAAGACCAACATCTGGAAATATAACTTTGAATGGTAAAGAAATTGATGGACCTGGAGTTGAAAGAGGCATGGTTTTTCAACAAGGTGCATTATTTGAATGGTTAACTGTTGCAGAGAACGTCAACTTTGGTCTTAGAATGAAAAAAAAAGATCCTATAGAAACTTCAAAAAAAGTTGATGAGTGGTTGGAGATTGTTGGCTTAAAAGGATTTGGAAATACCCCAACATATCAATTATCTGGAGGAATGCAGCAAAGAGTAGCTCTTGCAAGATGTTTAATTAATGATCCAGATTTGATTTTAATGGATGAGCCTTTAGGTGCCCTTGATGCTCTAACAAGAGAAAAAATGCAATCTTTAGTTTTGAAAATTTGGAAAGAAACTGGAAAAACAATTATTTTAATCACGCATTCAGTTGAAGAAGCACTACTGCTTGGGGAAAGGTTGTACGTAATGGCACCAAGACCAGGTAGGATACATAAAGAATATAATCTTCCATTTGCAGAGATGGGACTAAAAGAAGATTTAAGAGAAATAAAAAAAAATAAAGATTTTTCATCAAAAAGAGAAGAAATTTTATCCATGATTTGGAACATGGAGGAAGAAATTATGGGAAAAGAAAATTAAATGTTTACTCAAATAATAACAATATTAATTCTCGTATCAATTATCGGGTGCATACTTTATGGAAGACGTTTAATAAAAACTGAAAAAGTTGATGCAGTTTTTGGAAATCCAGAAAGAGCAAAAGGTGGAACTCATTGGATAATTGTC
The DNA here is from genome assembly GCA_902630065.1 of uncultured Pelagibacteraceae bacterium. Classification (GTDB taxonomy): domain Bacteria; phylum Pseudomonadota; class Alphaproteobacteria; order Pelagibacterales; family Pelagibacteraceae; genus Pelagibacter. The sequence goes on along the minus strand of CACOTF010000007.1, from coordinate 13,772 downwards.
GGAAGCAGTGCAATATTGTTAGTTTGGCTTTATTATTCTTGGGATATTGCAAAAGGATTTTATCCAAAATCAGCAAATGAATTATGTCAGGTCGCAAAAATAAACGAGTCTTTATTAGGATTAAAATATCAATTTCCAATTGAAGAAAGAGAATTCAAAAGTACTTCAATAATAAAAATAGAAAATAAAAATCTTAAAAAAATAAGTTTAGAAATTCAAAATTCGCCAGATTTAAGCAACATACAGAAAACTGCGTTAGTTGGTTTTATTAATAAAACAAACAAGTTAATTCCTTTACTTACAAACGATAATTTAATGGAGATTAACACAAAAATTAAAATAGATGAGATGACTAATGAAATTAGATTGTTAAGCACTAATTTTCAAAAGAAAGATTATCCATTTGAAACACCAGAGCAAAAAAATGAAAGACAAAAAGAAATTGCTGAGCAAGGAAGCTGGGGCATAGTGACTGTAAGTGCTGGAACAGGATCAATAGAAAATACTATTGAAGTGCCTTTAGTGCCTGAAACAGATAGAGGGTTAAAATTTCACGCTGCAGCTGAACAATTAAAAAAAATTAATGATAAATTTTTTAAATTAAGAAACCATAATCCTCAATTCAAAAATGCAATAAAAGAACTTAAATCAGAGATAAAATTATATAGAAAAAATTTAGATGACACTGAGGAAGTGGCATCTACTTACGCAAAAAACATTGTAAAAATTGCAAGAAGAATTGAATTTGCAAGTATTTATCCACCAAATGCTCTTAATGAAATGCAAAATGCGATTATTGAATTTGATAATCTTCAAAAAACTGAGCAAGGGGGTTTAAGATTAATTGACATTCTTTTATTCCCTGCAGGAACTATAGTTGCAAGTGGTCCTAGTTGTTCTGAGCAAGGTTCAGGTAGATGGTTACCAAAACCCTCGGATACACTTAATAAATTTATTTTAATGTCTAAGCCAAGTGTAGGTTACAAAAATATCCCACTTCTTTGGATTGATATGATGGATGTAAGCCAGATAATTGGCTTTATATTGCCCGATTGGATAGCTGATGTTTTGCCTGGAGAATATCCGGTTCACACTAAAGATGGTGTGGTTAAGCAAAATTTTAAAGGGAAAGTTTTAAAAATTGTTACTGGCGATTTTAAATTATTTAAAATTCCTGTTCCATATGGACATATCTGGGATTCTTTTTTAAGAGTTTTTCTTGGATTAGTTTTTGGAATATTGATTGGTGTACCATTAGGACTTTTCATGGGCTTAAATAGATTTGCTAAAGGTTTCTTTGATCCATTAATTGAACTCTATAGACCAGTACCTCCTCTTGCGTGGGCTCCTTTAATAATCTCGGTTTTGGGTATTGATAATACTGGAAAAGTATTTTTATTATTTATGGTTTCATTGTCTATAATGATCATTTCAGCTAGAGCTGGAGCATCAGGCACACAATTATCTAAAATACATGCAGCACATTCACTTGGTGCTTCTAAAAGACAAATACTTAGATATGTTATTTTTCCAAATTCTTTACCTGAAATTTTAACAGGTATTAGAGTGGCGGTTGGTATGTGTTGGGGAACTTTGGTTGCAGCAGAATTTTTAGCAGGTACAACTGGAATTGGATTTGTTGAAAATGTTGCCAAAAAGTATTTTCAATATGAAGTTATTTGGATCACAATTTTTATAATGGGTATGTTGGGTCTTCTTTTTGATGTAACTTTGAGAAAAATTATAGATAAGACGATACCTTGGAGAGGTAAAGGCTAACTCTTAATCGTTAAGTAAACGTAATTCTTTTTCATCAAATTTTAAGTAAACGTTTTCTCCAACATTAAATATTTCATTGGTATCGCTAGAAACTACGTAAATCTTACCGACTTTTGAATTAACTATGTACTGATAACTATTTCCAACGAATGACGCATTATTAACAGATGCATGTATTGAATTTTCTTCAGGACTTTTTGAAATAGTTATTTTTTCTGGTCTTAAAGAGACGGAAACTGAACTTTCTAATTTTTGATCACTTTCTATATTAATTTTCATTTCTGCTAATTGAATCTCGTAAACATTATTATTTTGATTAATGATTTCAGCTTTAACAACATTTGCGTCTCCTATGAAGTTGGCTACAAATTTAGTTTTAGGAAAGTTATACAATTCTTTTGGACTACCTTGTTGAGCAATAATAGCATTGTTCATTACAATTACTTTGTCAGAAATTGCTAATGCTTCCTCTTGATCATGAGTTACATAAATTGTTGTTACTCCAAGTTTTTGTTGAATTTCTCTAATATCCTCTCTTACTTGTCTTCTTAATTTTGCATCCAAATTAGATAAAGGTTCATCAAAGAGCAGAACCTTTGGTTTCAACACAATTGCTCTTGCGACAGCTACTCTTTGTTGCTGACCTCCAGATAATTCTGAAGGCATCCTATTTTCATAACCTTCTAAATTAACCAACTTAAGAGTTTCTAATGACTTTTCTGTAAATTCTTCTTTTGGAACATTAATCATTTTCAAACCATAAGATACATTTTCAAGTACACTCATGTGTGGAAACAATGCATAAGATTGAAATACCATAGATACATCTCTATCGGTTGCTGGTAATAACGTTACATCTTCGTTATCCACTAAAATTTTTCCACTTGTAGCTCTCTCTAAACCAGCAATAATTCTTAAAGAAGTAGTTTTTCCACATCCTGATGGACCTAATAGCGTAGTTAAAGTTCCTGCCTCAAAAGTACAGCTGACATTATCCACAGCAACAGTCTCATTAAATTTTTTTGTAATATTTTCAAATTTTACTTCAGCTTTTTTCATTATCCTAAATTTCCTTGTAGCATTCCTGCTGTTTGATCTCTTCTTCCTAATTTACGTTTACCTATTATTAATTGCATTAATGTTATTGTAAATAACATTACAACTATTAATGCAGATGAATATACAATTGCTAGACCATAATCATTATTTTCTAGCCTTCCTAATATATATGAGACAGCCAAATCATAATTAGCACTAACAAGAAATATAACAGCACTAATTGCTGTCATTGCTCTAACAAAACTAAAAACTAAAGAAGCTGTAATGGCTGGTTTAAGTAATGGAAGAATTACATTTCTAAATGTTTGAGAGCTAGAGGCATTTAATGTTGAAGACGCCTCATCTAAATGAGGATCTAATTGGTTCATTGCAGCAATACCTGCCCTAACCCCGACTGGCATATTTCTAAATACAAAAGCGATCACCAAAATAATTCCTGTGCCCGTAAGTTCAAGTGGCGGTACATTGAATGCAAAAACGTAACTCACACCAATAACACTTCCAGGTATAGCAAAACTTAACATTGTACCAAATTCAAAAGCATTTTTTCCTCTAAACTTGTGTCTTGTTAGAAGATATGCAGTTAAAATACCAATTGCCGCTGTCGGTAAAGAGGAGATCAATGCTATTGTAAAAGTAGTGTTGAAGGAATTCCATGCTGTACCAGTCCATAAAATTCCTCTTTCTTTCACCCAATCAATGCTAAATGCTTCAATGTAATGTCTCAATGTAAAGCTATGATCAACACCCCACATTTCTACAAATCCACCAAACATTATCATTACATAAATTATAAATGTAAGTAGTGCCCAAGGTAGAACTGTTGAGTAAATTATCCATTTAGTTTTATTTGGTAATTCAGGGTGAACTCCGCTATCCCCTTTGCCAGAAATTGAAATATAAGATTTTTTTCCTAACCATTGGTTCTGAAGATAAAACACTACTAGAACAACAGTTAATAAAATCATTGCTAGTATTGCGGCCTTTGTCTCATCATACTGTGCACCGACAATTGCAAAAAATATTTCTGTAGATAAAACGTCATATTCAGCACCTAAAACTAATGGATTTCCAAAGTCGGCTAAGCTTTCAATAAACCCAAGTAAAAATGCATTTGCTATTCCAGGTCTCATTAAAGGTAATGTAACAGTTTTAAAAACTTGCCATTTAGAAGCTCTCAATGTTTGTGAAGCCTCTTCCATTGCGGGACTTACACTTTCAACAACTCCTATTAAAACTAAAAATGCTATTGGTGTAAATGCAAGTGTTTGAGCAAACCATATTCCTGGTAAACCGTAAATCCATCTTGAGGGCTCAATCTCAAATGCCCATTCAAGAAAAGAACTTACGACTCCCGTTCTACCAAATAAAATTATTATAGCTAAACCAATGACAAATGGAGGGGTTATTATTGGTAAAACAGATAAGACTCTAATCGTTTTTTTAAATTTAAAGCTTGTTCTTGCAATTAATAAAGCAAAACCTAAACCCAAAACTGTTGATGAGAAAGCTGTGAGCGTTCCCATAGTAACAGTGTTCCAAAAAACACCACATGCATAGTCACTATATAGACAATCAAGACCCCAAATTCCTTTATTAAAAATTTTGGTTGAAAAGTTACTGATTTCATATCCTCCTTCTGTACCTTTAAAGGCAACAGCAAACATTCTAAAAATAGGAAAAAAAACAAAAGTTGAAACTAAAATAATAATACTTCCAATGCTTCCCACAATAAAATTATCTCCGTTTAGCCATCCACGTGAAGATAAACCATGAGTAATATAAAATATAAATGTACAGCATGTAAGAACTGCACCAGATCCTACCCCAAATTGATTTTCTACATCGCCAAAAATTGATTGAAAAATTTCAAAGTTCCATCCTCTTATACCAATTGAAAACCCTTGAAGAATAAAATAAAAAATACCAAATAATCCGGAGTACAAGAAAATTTTGGAGTAAATGGGATTATTCTGATTTAATTTTAAAGTTGTTAAAGGAAAAAATAAAGGAACAATTAAAGGAAGGAGCCAATATTTTTTATTTATGAATACCTGTGGTAATACAGAACCGTAATCTTCTAAAGAATATTCTAATATCCAGTTTATTGAGAAAAACCCGTCACCTGTTACATACCATGGAAATATTAGGAAACCCAATACTCCGATGAGCATCCAACAGATAACGAGCCCTCTCATTATAATTCCTTATCTAGGAATTACAGAAACATCGTTATCCCATTTGGATAACAAACTAGCTCTAGTACTTTTATCTCCATAAACTTTAAAATTATAATCAATTAAGTTTATTGTTGATAAATCTGGAGCATCAGGATCAGCTTTTGCTTTGGTATTAGATGGCACTTGCAAAGATTTTCCTGAGGTGAAGACCATAGTTTGAATAGCGGGACTTAAAGCCCAGTCATAAAACTTTTTAGCTTCCTTCATGTTTCTTGCACCTGCAATAATACTCATAGATCCAACTTCATATCCAGTTCCTTCAGCAGGAGAGACCGTAACAACCGGCAAACCTTTTTTTGTTTGTTTCACACCATCATGTTGGAAACAAATACCGATTAAGTTTTCACCTCTACCAGTTGCCTTAATTGGTGCAGAACCAGATTTAGTATATGTATTTATGTTTGCATGAAGTTTTTTCATGTAATCCCAACCTTTATCTTCTCCAAATATTTGAAGAATAGTAGCTAAGGTTGTGTAAGCAGTTCCAGATGAGTTTGGATTTGCTACTTGTATTTCACCTTTATATATTGGTTTTGTTAAATCCATCCATGATTTTGGAGCTGGAAGACCTTTTTTTGCTAAAAGATCTTTGTTGTATCCAAAACCTAATGCACCAACATAAATTCCTACTGATTTAAAATCAGCATTTTTTGCTTGGTTCTGAGCTGCAGGTAATAAATCATTAAAATGAACAGATTTATATTTCTCAGTTAGATTTTCTTGTGCTGCAGTTAAATGTGGATCACCTGTTCCACCAAACCAAACATCTCCTTTTGGATTTGATGCTTCTGCTTTTATTTTTGCAAAAGTTTCACCACTACTTGCTCTTGTCATAGCAACTTTTGTTCCAGTTTCTTTTTCATAAGCTTGTTCAAGCATTTCACAAACGTCTATTTCAACACTGCAATATAATGTTAGTTTTGCAGCTGAAGCTTTATTTGTAATGCCGAAAAGTGTTAATGAAAGAACTAGAGCCATAGAAGCTACTTTAAGTATATTTTTCATATATCCCTCACTTTTTAATTAGTTGATGATAATAAATTTAAATCAGGAATGTTAATCTTTTGTTACTTATTATTTACGATTAATATCAATAAATTGAAGAAATATTCAATTAGGAGTTTAGTTTGAGATTTAAACTTATTTAATTAATTTTTTTGTGCTCAAATTGGGTTACTGGAAAAATTTACTTCTAAATATTATCATATTAATTGGAAACCTAAATGGTAACATAATTTTAATAAAAAGAGAGGAAACATATGAAAAAAGTAATATTAACACTTTGCTTTTTAGTTTTTTCAAGTTCAATTTCATATTCAGATACCACAGATCAAACTTGGATGAATATTGTTGAATTAAAAAAAACTGGGGATCATTGTGTAGACGATAAGAACTGTTTCAATAGATATCATCCTTATATACCACCGGCTGCTAAAGCTAATCCTGGAGATATAATTATCTTACACACTAGAGATGCTTTAGATTCTGAATTTAAAATTGACTCAATTCCAGCTGACTTAGCAACTGTTGATTTAGGTTTAGTTCATCCAATGACTGGGCCTGTCCACATCAATGGTGCAAAAAGAGGAGATGCAATTGAGATTGAACTTTTAGATATTGCGCCTGATCAATACGGTTATACCGTAATTGCACCAGGATTTGGTTTTTTAAGAGATATCTTTACTGAGCCTTATATAGTGAATTGGAAATTGACTAGAGTTGGAGCTGTCTCAGCTGAAATTCCAGGAGTTACAATTCCTTATGAAGCTTTTCCAGGTTCAATTGGTGTATTGCCAGGTATAATGGAAGTTAATAAATATAAAACAAGAGAAGCAGAGCTTGCTGCTGCTGGAGGAGCCGCATTAGGCCCTTCTCCTGCTGGAGCATTACCAGATGCAATTTGTGGACCAAATGGATCTTACAAAGACGACTGTTTAAGAACAATTCCTCCAAGAGAAAATGGTGGAAATATCGACGTTCAACAAATGCAAATTGGTACTAAAATGGTTTTCCCATGTTTCATAGATGGTTGTGGAATATTTGCAGGTGACATTCATTATGCTCAAGGAGATGGTGAAGTGTCTGGAACTGCAATAGAAATGGGAAGCGTCATGCAAATCAGAGTAAAAATACTCCCAGGTAAAGGAAAAGATATGGATATGCCTTACGTGGTTGGAAATGATCAAATTATTGATATGGAGCCAACTAGGTATTATCAGACAATTGGTATTCCTTTAAAAGCTAAGGGTGAAATGCCTCCTACTCATGCTTATCTAGATTCTAAAAAATTAGTAGATCTAGAAAATGCATCTGAGGATTTAGTTATTGCAGCGAGACATGCATTAATACAAATGATTGACTATTTAGTAAACGAACATGGTTTAACTAAAGAACAAGCATATGTTTTATGTTCAGTAGCTGCTGACTTAAGAGTAGGTCAAGTAGTAGATGTACCAAACTACGTAGTTACTGCTGTTTTGGCATTAGATGTATTTGATAAATACAGAAATTAATCTATAAATATGTAGGGCGCCTTTATTGGCGCCCTAATTTCTTATGTTAAAGTTTACAAATAAAATACTTATTTATTTTATTTTATTCATTTTTTGCTCAGCACATTCTCCTTGGAGTAGTTATTTAAATTATAGAGCAAAACATTTGTTAATAATGAGTGTAAAAACAGATGCTCCAACCTATCCTTTTTCAGAATTATTGATAAAATACATAAATAAGGAGCTTCCTGAAGCTCAATCAAAACCCGCAAGGGCAAAAGATTTTGAGAGAGTACAAAGTCTTTTTTCAACAAATCAAATGCCACTCGTTTTATTGTCAAAACAAAATGCAAAAGACTTAATCAATGGAGAAGGTGAATTTAAAGAATTTGGTTCTACAGATGCTAATGTTCTCTACGGATTTGGTGATTTAATTTTACTTATTCAGCCAAGCTTACCAAATAGACATGCTTGGCTTTTATTAAATGCTTTAAAAAAATCGAAAAGTGTTTTTAAAGATGGAATTAGCCCAGATAAATTAGCTGATATTGGTGAGGCTCATCCAGGTGCTATAATGGCTTTAAATGGCGAAGAAATGCCAGACAGTTAAATGCAAATTCTAAAGCTTAAGAAATTAATTTCAAAAATACTTATAAAATATAACCTTAACAAAAAAGATGCTGAAATATGTACGAAAGCTTTAATAAATGCTGAATTAGTTGGAGCTCCATCCCATGGAGTTTCTAGGCTTAAAATGTATTGTGAAAGAATAGAAAAAAAAGTAATTAATCCAAAACCTAAAATTAAAATTAAAAGAGTATCAAACTCAGTCTCGTTTATTGATGCTGATAACAGCATAGGATTTGTTGCTGCAGATACAGGTATAAAAGAAACAATTAAGATTGCAAAAAAAACAGGCATAGCTTTTGTTGGAATTAAAAATAGTGGGCACTATGGATTATCAGGTTATTATATTGAACAGGCTGTAAAAAAAAATTTATTAGCTTTTGCATTTACAAATGCACCACCTGCAATTGCACCTCATGGAGGAAAAAAAACTATTTTTGGAACAAATCCAATTTGTTTTGGATCCCCAACAAACAATAACATTCCATTCATATTAGATACATCAATGTCAATGATTAATAGAGGAAAAATAAGAGTTGCAGCGAAACTAAATAAATCAATTCCAAAAGGTGTTGCTTTAGACAAATTTGGAAAACAAACTACAAATGCAAAAGATGCTTTATCTGGAGTTCAATTACCAATAGCTGGTTTTAGAGGCTCAGGATTAGCATGGATGGTGGACATACTTGCTGGGGTTTTTGTTGGAAGTGCTCATAGTGGTAAAGTAAAAGATCCTTTTGATGATTTTAGAGGTCCTCAAAATATTGGCCATCTATTTATAGCATTTAAAAATAATCTCTTTGTAAAAAACTTTAAACAACAAATTAAGGTCAATATAAATAGAGTTAAAAATATTCCAAAAATAAAAGGAGAAAAAATATATTACCCAGGAGAGAGAAAATTTTTTAGAAAAAAATTAAATTCAAAAAAAAATATTAAAATTCCAAGTTCTATTAAAAAAGATTTAGATAATTTGTTATCTTAGTTAGCCTGCGAAATATCCTAATATTCCGATAGATAAACAGACTGAAAGAATTATTATTTTAGACTGAAAAGCTTCTTTTTTCTGTTTGGTAATTACACGTTTCTTTAGAACATCTATATTTACTTTACGAGGGGACATTCGAATTACTCTCGTTTTTTTTTCAGGTATTTCAATACTAGATGTTCTATTTAAGCTTTCAGTACTCATTAAAAATATTAAATCACAATGTTAAAAAATTTCACAGTTTTTAACTGTTCAAAATGGGTTGACTCGAGTTTTAAAATTGTTCAAATTGGGATTTGATACATTATGAAGCAGTTACCAAGTGTAAATTCCGAACTAGATGATGAACTGATCGATAGAATTTTCAAAAATCATTTTGATATTTTAAGTCCTTTTTTTTTAAAACTTATGTCTGAATGGACAATTGGTGCTTATAAAGTGTTTAAAGATATAGATACTTACACGATTTTAATTTATTTGATTAGTAAGCAGTTTGATTTTTATAGACGAAATAATTTAAATATTACTTACAATAATTTTTATAAGGATAAAACATTAGAGATTGAGAAAATTAACCTTATAAGAATATCAAAGGATCTTAAAATACCAAAAGAAAGTGTCAGAAGAAAAGTTATATCCCTGGAAAAAAAGGGAATAATTAAAAAAAAGGGCAAGAAGATTACAATAGATAGAAGTGCTTACAATTCAACACAGCCAAATGATACATTAAAAAATATATGCACACTTTTATCTGTTTTTAGTCAAATTTTAAAAGAAGAAAAAGTTATAAAAAACGAAATGTCCAGTAATGAAATTAATAACTTAATAAAACATAATTTCTCATTTTGCTGGTATCAATTTTATAAATTTTTATTTCCTTACTGCTTAAGGTGGAAAAATTATTTTGGTGATATGGAAATATTTACTATTTTAGCAACTATAATTTTGAATAATAATTCAAAAATTGGAAGACAACTTAAAGGAGTTGATAGTTATTTAGATAAATGGAGAGATAAAATTATTAATAAAAAAATAAAAGGAATTAATGCAATGTCTATTTCTGAAATAACAGGAATACCAAGACCAACAGTAGTAAGAAAAATCAAGAAATTAACTAAAAATAAATTTATTTCTTTAGACAAAAATAAATTAATAAATTTTGATGTCAGTAAACAAAATTTTAAAGATATGTCGATAATCCAAGATGAAAATTTAAAATCAATAAATATTTTTATAAAAAGAACTTACAATCAAATAAATCTTAATTAGAATTTTTAAGAATATATATAAATATAAATCCAGTTATATACATTATTAATGCATAAGCAGCTGTGGGAACCATGTAAGCGACATCATTGAAAATTTGTGTTGCTACAAATACAGCTAAAGTTCCATTTTGTAATCCACATTCTAAAGAAATACATTTTCTCTGTGGTATTCCAGTTGCAAAACCTTTTGCAATGTAAAATGCCAAAGTCATCATGACTACGTTTAATATTAAAACAGCTAAACCAGCTTGACCTAAGTATGATATTATATTTTCTCTTTCCTCAATCCATATTGCTGCAAATACAACAATAAATAAAATACCTGTAATTCTATTTACAATATTAATATTAGACGAAATAAAGTTTTCAGCGAATCTTCTAATTATCATTCCAAGAATAACTGGCACAGTTACAACTAGTGCCATTTTAAGAGCAATACCAGTCATCGTAATATCTGAGGATAAATCAGTTACACCTAATAATTTTGCTGAAGTAAAAACAATAAATGGAACAGAAAAAATACTAATTAAACTACCTATTGCTGTTAACGAAATAGATAATGCAACATCTCCATTTGCAAATTTAGTTAGGACATTTGATGTTACTCCTCCAGGAGCAGCAGCAATAATCATTAATCCTAAAGCTAATTCAACTGGTAATCTTAATATTAAAAGTAAAATATAAGCGACGATTGGGAGAAGGATTAATTGACAAATTATTCCGACTGTAAAATCTTTTGGATTATTTATAACTCTTAAAAAATCTCTAGTTGATAAGCCCAATCCCAAACCTAACATTATTAGTGCTAACGCTATAGGTGCAATTTTAGTAACTATCTCCATCGTTTATTCAATTTTAAACTATTTTTATATCGAACGTAATAAAAAATATTGATATTTAGAACCATAACAAATATTTAAACTCATATGTTATCTGATAAATCTACAGTTTGCCCTGTTAATCTACTTAATATAGCCCATCAAAAAAGGGGTGTAAAAGCAGCCATTGTAAATGCAGGCAAAAAATTACCAATGATGTCGGTAATGGATGCTGTCTCTGAAAAATTGATCACCCCAATATTAATAGGTGATAAACAAAAAATACAAGAATGCGCAGATGAGCTTAAATTTGATATATCAAATTTTGAAATAATTAATGAGCCAGTTGAAAATAATACAGCAGGTATTGCAACAAAACTTGCATCTGAAGATAAAGTAAAAATTATAGTAAAAGGACATATCCATACTGATATATTGATGAAAGAGGTTCTTAAGAGAGAATATAAATTAATTGGAAAAACAAGACTAAGTCATATTTGGCATATGACATTACAAAAAGATGATAAACCATTAATTATAACCGATGGAGCATTAAATGTTTCTCCTAACCTAAAAACTAAAATGCATATTTTAAGAAATGTTATAGATTTTAGTCATAGAATTAATATTCCAAGACCAAAAATTTCTATTCTTTCGGCGACAGAAGAAGTTATTGATAGTGTACAGAGTTCGGTTGAAGCGAAAGAATTAACTGAATTAGCAATTAAAGAAAATTTTAATGCTGATATTTTTGGACCCTTAGCATTTGACAATAGTATTTCAAAAAAATCTGCCTCAATTAAGGGAATTGAGAATATGGTTGCTGGAGAAGCCGATGTATTATTAGTTCCAAATGTCGAAACTGGAAATGCGCTTGTAAAAATGATGATTTATTTTATGGGAGCATGTGCAGCAGGTGTAGTTGTTGGAGGTAAAGTACCTGTTGTTATAACAAGTAGATCAGATGATGCGACAGCAAGACTTGCTTCTATAGCTGCAGCTGTTGTTGCTTTAGATTAAACTTCTGTTGAATAAACATCTTTTATAATTTAAACATTTATAAAATTATAGGAAAGATAATGGCAATTACTTATATAAAAAAAGCTGAAAAAACTGCATTTACAGGTGAAGATGAAACAAGAACTAAAGTAAGTTCAATTTTAAAAGATTTAGAAAAAACAAAGGACCAAGGGGTTAAAGATATTTTAAAAAAATTTGATAATTATGAAGGTGATATAATTGTTAGCAAAGAAAAAATTGAAGAAATAAACAAAACTTTAGATCAGAAGATTAAAGATGATATTCAGTTTTCTCATGAAAGAGTAAGAAAGTTTGCAGAACATCAACTAGAAAATCTTGGAAAAGACTCAGAAGTTGAATTATCACCTGGTTTAATAGCAGGACAAAAATTAATACCTGTAAATACAGTTGGGTGTTACGTGCCCGGTGGAAGATATAACAATATCGCCTCTGCTATAATGAGTGTAACGACTGCAAAAGTTGCCGGAGTAAAGAATGTAATTGCAACAAGTCCACCAAAAGATTCAAATGGTGCAAACCCAATTATAATTTATACAGCTAACCTTTGTGGTGCAGATGTAATTATGAACATTGGTGGTATAGGGGCAATTGGTGCACTTGCGTATGGTTGCTTTGGTAATCCAGAAGTAGATATGATTGTTGGACCTGGAAATAAATTTGTAGCAGAGTCTAAAAGAATTTTATTTGGAAAAGTTGGAATTGATTTATTTGCTGGACCGACAGAAATAGGCATAATTGCTGATCATACAGCTGATAAAGAAATAATTGCTTATGATTTAGTTGGACAGGCTGAACATGGTCCTGACTCTCCTGCTTGGTTATACACTACAGATAAGTCTCTATGTGATTATGTAATGAAAAGAGTTCCAGAAATTATTCAAGAACTACCTGAGCACAACAGAAATAATGCTGATGCTGCATGGAGAGATTATGGAGAAGTAATTATGTGTGATAATAAAGAAGAAATGTTAAAGGTTAGTGATGAATATGCTCCTGAACATTTAGAGGTTCAGGCTGAGAACTTAGATTGGTATTTAAAAAATTTAAAAAATTATGGTTCATTATTTTTAGGTGAGGAAACAACAGTTGCATATGGTGACAAATGTTCTGGACCAAATCACATTTTACCAACAAAGGGAGCAGGAAAATATACTGGCGGTTTATACGTTGGAAAATTTATAAAAACAGTTACTTACCAAAAAATGAATAAAGAATCTAATAAAGAAGTCGGTGCTGCTGCAGCTCGAATTTCTAGGTACGAGGGTATGGAAGCGCATGCTAGAACTGGTGATGTTAGACTTCGAAAATATGGTTTTTCAAACTAAAAGAATGATGTAGTCTTTCCTCTATATGAGTAAAGAAAAAACAGTAAAAAACTCATTCAAAGATTTTGCCCAACAAAATGGCGAATATTACAGTAAAGTTTTCAGTTTAATTCAAAGAAACCAATTAAAATTATA
>CACOTF010000006.1 GCA_902630065.1 uncultured Pelagibacteraceae bacterium | reverse complement strand
TACTATCATTCCTAAATACCTTGTTGCTAATCTTAGGTCCTCGGCTGCTTTATCAAAATCTTCTATAGAATTTTTTCCCTCAAAATTTGTTAAACACTCAACGCATTTTTCAAGATTATTTCTATGCCTTTTTCTAGTTATATAAATATCTTCTTGAGAGATAAATTTATTTTTTAATTTTTGCTTAATCATATTAATTAGCTTATCTAAATTTTTTTCCTCTTTGATAGATAACTTAACCGTATCATATTTTTTAATTTCATTAATATTATGTTCAGTATGTAAATCTATTTTATTAATCACTAATATAGATTTTAGTGATTCAAAACCCTTAAAAAAGTCAGCAAAATCAATGGTTTTAGGATCTATTACAATTAATACCAGATCAGCATTTTCAGCTCTCTCAAGCGCTAACTTTATCCCTTTTTTTTCAATTTCATCTTTGGCTTCCCTAATTCCCGCCGTATCAGATATTACAACAGGGAAACCATCCAAATTTAAGTGTACCTCGATAACATCTCTTGTTGTACCAGCGATTTCTGAAACAATTGCTACATCTCTCTTTGATAAATAATTTAATAAAGAAGATTTTCCTGCATTTGTAGGCCCAACAATTGCAATTTTAAAACCTTCTCTTATTCTTTCTCCGACATTTTGATCACTTAATATCTGCTTAATTTCATTTTTTATACTTTTGGTTTCTGCATGGATATTTTTTAAAATCTCACTAGGTAAATCATCTTCTGGAAAATCTATTTTAGCTTCAATATTTGATAGTATTTTTATCAATCTTTCTCTTAATGAATTAAATTTATCAGAGCTCTTGCCTGACATAACTTTTATAGCTTGTCGTCTTTGAATTTCTGTCTCTGATGAAATCAAATCTGAAATACTCTCAGCTTTAAGTAAATTTATTTTTCCATTAAGAAAAGCAATTTTAGTAAATTCACCTGGCTCAGCTAATCTACATCTATCAACTTTAGATATACATAAACTCATTGCTTCAATAACAGCTTTACTTCCATGAACATGGAATTCAGCCATATCCTCACCTGTGTAGCTATCAGGGCCAGGGAACCACAATAAAATTCCTTCATCTATAATTTCCTTCGTTTTGGGATTTATAAACTTTCTCAAAGACGCTACTTTGGGATCCGGTATAGGTAAATGAGTCATATTTTTTAACACTTTTAGAGTATCGGAGCCTGAGACCCTTATTACAGCAATACCAGATAAACCAGGACCCGAGGAAAGTGCGTAAATTGTCATTTTATTATAGCTACAATATGAATTTAATATAAAAATAATTCAATGATTATTTGGCTGGCATCTTATCCTAAAAGTGGAAATACATGGGTTAGATCTTTTTTATCTGCTTATTATTATTCTAACGATGGAAAGTTTAATTTTAGTTTACTAAAAAAAATTAAACAGTTTCCAAGCAAGGATTTTTTTAATGAGAAGTTAAAAAGTGTAGATGAGGCGGCAGAAAACTGGTTAATTGCTCAAAGAAAAATAAATGAAAAAAATAAATTGTGTTTTTTAAAAACACATAATGTTTTTGGAGCTTACAAAGGAAAAAGTTTTACTACATCAGAATTTACCTTGGGTGCCATATATATTGTTAGAGATCCTAGAAACGTAATAACATCTTTAAAGAATCATTATTCATTGCAAGAAGATCAAGCATTGAAAATGATAAATAGCATTTACAGAAATTTAAGAGATGAAAATGATCATGATAATTATTCAAGCTATTCTTTCATAAGTTCATGGGCAAATAATTATAACTCTTGGAAAATGTCAAAAAATATTAATAAACTGATTGTAAAGTATGAAGACTTAGAGAATCAAGCAAATGAAACATTTTTAAAAATTGTTAATTTCACAGATAATCTATTAAAAAAAAATAACGGTTTAAATCGAGTTAAATTTAATAATGCAATTGAAACGACTAAGTTTGAAATTTTGAAAAAGAAGGAAGAGGAGGAAGGATTTGACGAAGCTGTTTACTCAAGTAAAGAAAGAAAGAAAAAAAAATTTTTCAATCTTGGGAAAGAAAATAATTATAAAAAGCTAATTAAACCAAAAACTCTAGATATAATCGAGAAATTATTTAATAAAGAGATGAGAGATTTAGGATATCTTTAAAATTAAGCCGGTTTGTTCATAGAATTAAAAAATTCAGAGTTATTTTTCGTATCTTTAAGCTTAGAGTTTATAAATTCTATCGCATCCATTGATCCCATGGGAGCTATAATTCTTCTTAAGACATTCATTTTTTGAAGGTCATTTTTCTCAAAAATAAGCTCTTCTCTTCTAGTTCCAGACTTTGTGATATCTATGGCTGGGAATATCCTTTTCTCTGATATTTTTCTATCTAATATAGTTTCACTGTTTCCAGTTCCTTTAAATTCCTCAAAAATAACTTCATCCATTCTACTACCTGTATCAATTAAAGCAGTTGCTATAATAGTTAAAGATCCACCTTCTTCTATATTTCTTGCAGCACCAAAAAATCTCTTTGGTCTTTGTAGCGCATTTGCATCAACTCCACCGGTAAGGACTTTTCCTGAACTTGGGACTACAGCATTATAAGCTCTGCCCAATCTTGTTATTGAGTCCAATAAAATTACGACATCTTTTTTGTGTTCCGTTAATCTTTTTGCTTTTTCAATTACCATTTCGGCTACGGCTACGTGCCTCTGAGCAGGCTCATCAAATGTAGAACTAATCACTTCACCTTTTACTGTCCTCTGCATGTCTGTTACTTCTTCTGGTCTCTCATCAATCAGCAATACCATTAAATAACATTCGGGATGATTTGCGGTTATTGAATTTGCTATGCTTTGCAAAATCATTGTTTTGCCGGCTTTTGGAGGGGATATTATTAATGATCTTTGACCCTTTCCTATTGGGCTTACTAAATCAATTAATCTTGGGGTAAGATCTATTTTTTTCTCAACTTTGTTGCTTTCAACTTCCATAACTAATTGTTTATTTGGATAAAGAGGGGTTAAGTTATCGAAAGCAATTTTATGTTTAAATTTGTCCGTTTCTTCGAAGTTTATCTTGCTTACTTGAAGTAATGCAAAATATCTTTCGCCTTCTTTTGGTGATCTAATTGGACCTTCTACTGTATCACCAGTTCGAAGTCCGAACCTTCTAATTTGATTTGGGCTTACATAAATATCATCTGCACCAGGTAAATAATTAGACTCTATTGCTCTTAAAAAACCAAATCCATCTTGAAGTAATTGAAGTACTCCACCACCAGTAATTTCCTCACCCTTTTCTGCTAATTTTTTTAATATTGCAAAATAAATTTCTTGTCGTCTTAAAGTACTCGCATTTTCAATTCCCAAATTTTCAGCTTCTGTAATGAGCTTTTCTGAGCTTTTTTCTTTTAATTCTTGTATGTTCATTATGAGGGGTGGTTTAATTAGATAGTTTTAATATAGATACTTGTTAAAGAAATTTCAACCCTTGATTACTTTAAAATCTACAGAAATGTTGTAGATATTGACATTAATGGAACAAGAAATCAAAGAATTTAAGGTTTTTAATAAAAATATAGAACAGGTGTCTATTTATTAAGGATTTTTTCTTATTATTTGGGGGGTAATTGTAAGCTTTATTTCTGGCAGCTCTTCTTTTACATCCTAAATACCGAGTTATATTGGTTTAATAATTTTAGTATTTTCATTTTTATCAATTAAATTTTCTAGGAAAAAAAAATTTTTCATGCACCTAGTTGCTTCATTTGGTCTAGTAACATTTTTGGGTGGTTTAGATTTTGTTAGATTAACTTTAAAAGGTAGCTTTTTTGAAAACTTTTGGGCAGATATATCAAAACTTATGATGCTTATTACTGGAAGTATTTTTGTATACTTATGTTTTATGTCTTTCAGGTTTGCTAGAAATATTCGAAAAAATTAGACTACAATGCTTTTAGCTCTAATGCGAATTTTTTTACCATTTCCCAGTTAGTAAATTCATATGAGTTGTTTGTATTGGTAGGACCATTTGTAATCATCATAATAAATCTTATTATATTTTTATTTATAAAATTATAATTAGGGTAATCGACTTTGCCACCAAATACTGCAACTTTATCTGGTTTCCATTTAGTTTTCTCAAGAAATTTTTTCAAATAAGGGTTAGTTTCTGGAGTATTTTTTTCATCTTTTCTTGCAACAACGTTTACAGAAAAAAAAGCAGTCTTTTTTGTCTCTAAGATATGTTTATTTTTTATAACAAAATCTCTTACTTTTCTATTATGTCTGCCATATCTAATGCTTGCCCCTATTATTATTTTTTTAATTTTTTCTAAGTTAACTTTGTTAACTTCATTTAAAGAAACAATTTTAATCCTATCATTTAATTCTAAGTGATCTTTTATTGTCTCACAAATTCTTTTTGTTTGTCCATCTGTTGATGAATAAATAATTAAATCTTCCATGTTTTAAATACTTTTTAATATAAGATTATTTATAAGCTTAATGTGATCATCGTTATCGTTTAGACATGGAATCATTTCAAAGTTTTCTCCTCCAGATTCCATAAAACTCTCTTTACCTTGTATCAATATTTCTTCTAGTGTTTCTACACAGTCAGAAGAAAAACCTGGGCAAATTGCTAAAACATTTTTTTTTCCCTCCATTGGTAATTTCTCAAGTGTTTTATCAGTGTAAGGTTGAAGCCATTCTTGTGGACCAAATCTAGATTGAAAAGTTGTTTTAATTTCAATTGAATTAAACTTTTCAGATATTAGTCTTGTAGTTTTATGACAATAACAATGATAAGGATCGCCTTTATCGAAGTACTTCTTCGGAATTCCGTGGTATGAGGCCAATATCAAATCTGGCCTCCAATTTATCTCACTAATTTTTTTATTGATAGAGTTAACTAGTGCTTCAATATACAAATGATGTGACTCATAATGAGGTATTATTTTTAAAGATGGTTGCCATCTCATATTCATAAGTGTTCTATAAACCTCATCACAAACAGTTGCGGTTGTAGCTGCAGCGTATTGAGGATACAAAGGCAAAATAACTAAATTTTCGCATCCTTCTTCATGAAGTTTTTTAATTTTACTTTTGATACTTGGATTCCCATATCTCATTGCAAAGTCTACTATTAAGTTTTCATTTGATATTGAATTTGAGACTTTTTCAGCTTGTTTTTGAGTGTAATATAAAAGGGGTGACATATTTTCGTTTTTCATCCAAATCTCTTTGTAAGCTTTTGCAGTTTTGGATGGTCTCAAGTTAAGTATGAAAACATTCAATATTATTTGCCACAAGATCGGGTTTACCTCTATAACTCTTCTATCTGATAGAAATTCTTTCAAATATTTTCTAATGTCAAACCAACTTGTTGAGTCAGGTGTGCCAAGATTAATAATTAAGGCACCTGTTTTTCCGTATTCCACTCCAGGATGATCTACACTCATTTATAATTCCTAACAATTCTTACTAGTTCTTCTACCATCTCAATTTTTGTTTCTGGAAGAATACCATGTCCAAGGTTAAATACATAAGGGTGATCTTTAAAAATCTCTAAATATTTATTTACTTCTTTTTTTAAATGCGCTTTATTTGATAATAGTACCTCGGGGTGCAATCCACCCTGTATGGGTATATCTATATTTTTAAGTAAATCTTTTGGATCAACGTCATAATCTATATTTATCATGCTTGGCTCTACGATTTTACAAAATTGACTGTAGTCTGTTATCCCTCTTGGAAAACAAATCACTGGGACCCCTAAGCTCTTAGTATAATTAACTAAAGAT
This sequence comes from uncultured Pelagibacteraceae bacterium, assembly GCA_902630065.1. Classification (GTDB taxonomy): domain Bacteria; phylum Pseudomonadota; class Alphaproteobacteria; order Pelagibacterales; family Pelagibacteraceae; genus Pelagibacter. The sequence goes on along the minus strand of CACOTF010000006.1, from coordinate 44,849 downwards.
AAAGTTGGATTATATAAGTATTTATCAAAATCGGATTTGATCAGTCCAGACCAGCTATCAAATATTTGAATTATAGTGGCTCCAGCCTTTACTTGGTTTTTAATATGGATTTTAATAAATTTATCTAAAATTTTTAACAAATTGTTAATTAAACTTATGTCTGAAAAAAAATTGCTTATTAGACCATTTTTTGGAGAGACCTTATTTATCATATATACAAGTAAAGTCCAAGGAGCTCCTACAAAACCAATTAAATCTTTATTTTTTAAATTTTCACTTTTTTTTAAATCGATTAGAAGTTGGTATATTGGAGATAAATTTTTTGTAAATTTTTCTTCATCAATTTCTAATAATTTATCTATCTCCAAATCTTCAAGATTAGGTCCAAAATTTTTCTTAAACTCAACTCTTTGACCAAGTCCATAAGGTATCATCAAAATGTCAGAGAATATAATCGCTGCATCAAAGCCAAACCTTTTTATTGGTTGAAGAGTTATTTCTTTTGACAATTTTGAGTTTAAACAAAGATTTACAAAATTTGGGTTATTTTTCCTTATTTCTCTAAATTCAGGTAAATATCTACCAGCTTGCCTCATTAACCAAATAGGTATGAGGTCTTTTTTATTATTTATTAAACATTCTTTTATTGGCGTCATTTATAATAAGATAATTATATTTAGATTTATTATTAGTATGAATTGTTGATAACGTAAATTACTCAATTTAAACACTTTATTCACTTTTTATTCATTATTATAAAAAGAAAATTCCTATAAAACAGGGATTATTTGATCACTTTTATATATATGAAAATTGTTAATAACTTATTCACACTTATAAAAATGTTAATTAAACACTTAGAAGTAGACTAAAATTAGATGTGGTTGCTAAATCATAAGTTTTTCTTATTCTATAATTAATTTATAAACAGTTTATACATGAAAAATACACACCAGGTTTATCTAATATCAGACTCAACAGGAGAAACACTTGATAGAATATTCATGGCTCTTAAAGCACAATTTAATAACTTTGATTATGATCTAAATCAATTTTCGTTTACTAGGACCGAGAATCAAATTTCTACAATACTGAATGATGCTAAAAAACAAGAGAGTCCAATAATTTTATATACTGTTGTTAATAGTAAATTAGCAAAGTTTCTTGCAGAAGAAGCTAATAAAAAAAACATTCCATGTTTTGGTGTTTTAGGTGATTTAATTCTCAACTTTTCAAAAATTTTAAATCAAAAAGCAACGCACGAACCTAGTGCCCAACATGTTCTAGACGAGGATTATTATAAAAGAATTGAAGCAATACAATTTACCATGAATCACGACGATGGTAATAATACCGAAAACATTCTAGAGTCAGATATTATTTTAGTTGGCGTTAGTAGAACAAGCAAGACACCGACTTCTATATATCTTGCAAACAAGGGATTAAAAACTTCAAATATCCCACTTGTAAATAATATGAGTATTCCAAATGAAATTATAGAATCAAATACTTTATGTGTTATTGGGTTGACTACAGAAGCTGAAAGGCTCTATGATATAAGAAGAAATAGATTAAATTCACTGAAAGAAAACGAAGCATCAGATTATACGAATCTAGAAAAAATAAGACTTGAGGTAGAACAATCTAAAAAGATATTCAAAAAAAATAAATGGCCAACAATAGACGTAACTAGAAAATCTGTTGAAGAAACTGCAGCATCAATAATTAAAATATTTGAAATACAAAATAAAAATGGCTGAAATTATATTAGCTTCAAAAAGTAAGGTTAGAGAGGAAATTTTAAAAAAAAACGGAATTCAATGTGAAGTGTTTCCTTCAAATATTGATGAGGATCCTGTAAAAGAAAGCTTATTGAATGAAGGCGCATCTCCAGAAATAATTTCAAAAAATTTGGCCGAACTAAAAGCAAACAAGGTTAGTCAAAAAAATTATGATGTTTTAGTTCTTGGTGCAGATAGTGTAATAGATTTAGACGGAGAATTAATTTCAAAACCTGAAAATAGAACAGAAGCTTTTAATATATTAAAAAAGTTAAATGGAAAAAAACACTCATTAATAAGTTCAGTTTGTATATCTAAAAATGGGTCAATGATTTGGAATTATACAGATAAAGCATACCTCACAATGAAAAATTTTTCAGACAATCAATTAAAAGAATATTTAGAAAAAATAACAGATGAAGCCCTGTATGCATATAATGTTTATCAAATAGAAGGAGAGGGTAGAAATTTATTTACATCGATTGACGGAGATGAAAATACTATTATGGGATTACCTATAATTGATATTAAAAAGTATTTAGGAAGTTATAAATGAAAAAATTTTTAGTTATTGGAAATCCAATAGATCATTCACTATCTCCAAAATTGCATAATTATTGGATTAAAAAATACAATTTAGATGCAATTTATGGAAAATTGGAGACACACAAAAACGACCTAGCTGAACTGTGTGAAAATTTAAAACAAGGTCAGTTGAATGGTCTTAATGTAACTGTACCTTTTAAAAAGGAAATTATTCCCCACATCAATGTTTTAAGTGGTCATGCCTTGAGAACAAAATCAATAAATACCATTTCTGTCGAAAATGGAAATTTAATAGGTCACAACACTGATATCGATGGTTTTGAACTTAGCATAAAAAAATTGAATTACAATGTAACTGACAAGACTATAATTATTCTAGGTGCTGGTGGTGTAGTTCCATCAATAATATATGCTCTGAAAAGAATGAACGCTTCAAAAATATTTGTTAGCAACAGAACAAAAGGCAAGGCTGATGAGTTAAAAGATTTATTTAATGACTTAATGGTATTGGATTGGGGTGATTTAGTAGATTTTGATATGATAATTAATGCAACCAGTATAGGCCTAAAAAAAGAAGACGATTTTGAACATGATTTTAGTGAATTTGGAAAAAATAAATTTTTCTATGATGTAATTTATGATTCACATGAGACGAAATTTTTTAATATAGGAAATCAAAAAAGTAATAATTTTGAAAATGGATTAAATATGTTCCTTTACCAGGCTCAAAAAGCTTTTTATATTTGGCATAATATTGAGCCAGATATTGACGAAGAAACTATAAATTTATTAAAAATTAAATTATGAGGTTAAAAAATAAAGTTGCAATAATAACAGGATCAGCGTCAGGTTTTGGTAAAGGAATAGCTAAAAAATTTTCTGATGAAGGAGCAAAATTGATCCTAGTTGATATTAATTTTAATTTATTAAAAAAAGTTTCAAAATCACTATCCCAAGATCACTTTGTTGCAGATGTATCAAAAGATGCAAATTTTAAATCCTTATTAAAATATACTCTAAAAAAATATAAGACAGTAGATATAATTGTAAATAATGCCGGAATTACTCACAAACCAAAAAAAATGGAAGCTGTAACAGGAAAGGAATTTGATAAAGTATTTAATGTAAATGCTAAATCTGTTTATCTAAGTGCTAAATATTTTGTTCCTATGATGAAGAAGTTAAGGAGAGGAGTAATTTTAAATGTTGCATCAACGGCAGGTCTATCGCCCAGGCCTAAATTAAATTGGTACAATGCCAGCAAAGGATGGATGATTACAGCGACAAAAGCTATGGCTATTGAACTTGCCCCTTTTAATGTAAGAGTTAATGCAATTGCACCTGTTGCTGGAGTAACGCCATTATTAAAATCATTTATGGGTGGAGATAGCCCCCAGAAAAAAAAAGCATTTTTGTCAACAATTCCAATCGGCAGATTCTCTACCCCTCAAGATATGGGAAACGCAGCATGTTTTTTATGTTCAGACGAAGCTACTATGATTACTGGAACGATATTAGAAGTAGATGGAGGGAGATGTATTTAAATTAATGATCAGAGCAGGCATAATTGGTAATATTGCTTCAGGCAAATCTTTTATTGCTAAATTGTTCAATTGTCCTGTATTTAATGCTGATCGTGAGGTTAATTTTTTATATAAAAATAGCAAACAGTGTTTTAAAAAACTAAAAAAAATTTTACCTAATTACATAAAATCTTTTCCTATAAAAAAAAGTGAAATTATATCAGCTATCAACGACGACAAAAGAAACTTAAAAAAAGTGTCCTCTGTTGTTCATCCAATGGTAAGGAAACAAATGAAAAATTTTATAAGAAAAAATAAAAACAAAAAATTAGTGATTTTAGACATTCCATTATTAATTGAAAATAAACTTAACAAGAAAAATGATGTCCTAATTTTTGTAAAATCTAATCGAAATAAAATCTTGGAAAGATTAAAGAAAAGAGCTAATTATAACAAAAAAATATTAAAAAGTTTAAGTCAGAATCAAATAATAACTTCAAAAAAGTTAAAAATAGCAAATTATATAGTCGATAATAATTTTAGTCCAAATATAATGAAAAAGAAAATTAAAGTTTTAAAACAAAAAATTCTAAATGAAAGAAATAGTACTTGATACTGAAACAACTGGTCTTTCTGTACAAGAAGGACATAGAATTGTTGAGATTGGTTGTATAGAATTAGAAAATTTAATACCAACTAAAAATGTTTTTCATAGCTATTTAAATCCACAAAGAAAGGTTTCAGAAAGTGCATTAAAAGTTCATGGTTATACAGATAAATTTTTGTCAGATAAAAAAAAATTTGCTGATATAGCCGATGATTTTTTAAAATTTATAGATGGAAAAAAAATAATTATTCATAATGCGGAATTTGATATTGGTCATCTTAACAATGAACTTTCTCAAATAAATAAGGAAAAAATATCAAGAGAAAATGTTATAGATACTCTAGAAATAGCTAGAAATAAATTTCCAGGATCTGGAATAAGTTTAGATGCTCTGTGTAAAAGATTTAGAATAGATAGATCGAGGAGAGAAAAACATACTGCCTTGATTGATTGTGAATTACTTTCTAAAGTCTATATTAATTTGCTTGATCAGAAGGAGCCAGCTTTCCAATTTGAAATAAAAAAGAAAAATAATAATACTTCAGAAAGTATTTATAAAAATTATTCAAAAATTGTAATTAAAGCAAGTGATAAAGAATTAGCAGAACATAAAAATTTTATTAGTAAAGACCTTAAAAAAAATTTTTATTAATTTAGTTTTTGATTATATAATTTTTCGAAATCGACTTTTTTTTCTAGCTTAAGATCAGGAAAGCCTGCATCTTTAATAACATTCAAAAAAATCCTCTCTAGACCAGGATAAATTTCATTTTGAACATCAATAAGTATAATTTTTTCCAAATCCTCTTTTTTTATATTTTTATCTACTATTTTAACAATTGTTGCATAAGAAATTTCAAAATATGATTTTTTTTTATTTTCCCTTGGATCCTTGTAATTTAATTTAGTTATAATTTCTATCATATCATTTTTCATACTCTTCGTAGAAATGTTTATACCTAAAGAGTATTTTGTAATATATTCTTTGCTGAATAAAAATGATTGAGCATCAGGCACTTCTACGGATAAATCTTTTATATAATTTAATGCAATTTCATATTTTTTTGTCATCATCTTCATCTAAATCTTTAAATTCCCCGTCAATATAATTATTGTTTTCCTTTTCCTTATAATTTTTTTTATTTATAAACTTTCCTAATATTAACCTTCTTGTTATTGGGATAACTAATAAAATTCCAACTATATCTGTAGCAAATCCAGGAAGAATTAAAAGAAAAGCTGCAAAGGCTAATGTAGCCCCAGAAATTATTTCATAAATTGGCATTTTATTTTTAATTAATTGTCCCATGCCCGCTTTAAGGGTGTTAAATCCCTCGTATCTGACATATGCAACACCCATTATTGCAGTAGCTAAAATTAGTAAAACAGTGTTAAATGCTCCTATTTGTGATCCAATTTTAATAAATAGGTAAATTTCTATCAGTGGGATGCCGATAATTAAAATTAATACTGTGTTCATTTGTCAATTATTTAATAAGCAGGTTGAAATTATCAACATAGTAAATATTATATTAATATGAGTTATAGCTTTGAATACATCGATATTATACTTCTTGCAATGATAGCTGGATTTATTTTCTTGAGATTAAGAGGGATTTTAGGAAAAAAAACTGGATTTGAGGATGACATAGACTCAAGTTTTGCTCACGAAGCACCACCGGCTAAACCTGTTGTCCATCTTAATGCAAGCACATTTGATGAAAATGCTAAAAAGGAATTTGTTACGGGTGCCAAAATTGCCTACGAGAGTATTATTACGAATTTTGCAAAGGGAACTTTGAAAGATATTAAATCTTTGTTAGATAAAAGTGTTTATAAACAATTTGAAGATGCAATCAAAGATAGGGAGAGTAAAAAGCTTTCTTCTGAAACAACTTTTATTGGAATAAGCTCAGCGGAGGTGAAGCAACATGAACAAAATAAGAATATGCTCGAAGTAACAGTTGAATTTGTAAGTGAGATTATTTCGTGTGTAAAAGACAAAGATGATAAAGTAATATCAGGTGATCCAGAAAAAATAAAAAAAGTGTTAGATACTTGGAAATTTTCAAAAGATAGCAGATCTGCAAATCCTAACTGGTTATTAATTGATACTCAAGCTTGACAAATAAGATATCAGATAAAGATAGAAAAGATTGGCAAAAATTCTTAGATAGTTCAGACAAACTTTATAACAAGGATGTTTATCAAGTAAATAATCGAATTATTTCTGAAAGATCAATTGATCTTCATGGATACACTTTAGAAGAAGCTAATAAAAAAATTTCAGAATTTATTCAGAATTGTTACGTAAATAAAGTAAAAAAAATTAATGTGATTACTGGTAAGGGAATGAGATCTAAAAATTTAGATGATCCTTATCAATCTAAAGATCTAAGTATTTTAAAACATTCAGTACCAGAATATATAAAAAATAGTCCAGAGTTAATGAGTAAAATTATCAACATTGATTTTGATTCAGTTAATAGTTCTTCGAAAGGGAGTTTTGATATATTTTTGAAAACTATAAAATAAACTTTGAAAGATCAGTATCTTTTACTAATTCGCCAATATTATCTTTTATATATTTGCCATCGACGGTAATTTTTTCTCCAGCTCTATCTGTTGCTGTAAAACTTATTTCGTCTAATACTCTTTCAATTATAGTATGCAATCTTCTTGCTCCAATATTCTCTACTGATGAATTAACTTCGCTTGCAATATGTGCTATTGTGTTAATTCCATCTTCTGTAAATTCTAAATCTACGTTTTCAGTTTTTAAAAGTGCCTTGTACTGTTTAATTAAACTATTATCAGGCTCTTTTAATATTCTAATAAAATCCTCACTATTTAGTGCATCAAGCTCAACTCTTATAGGTAATCTTCCTTGTAATTCTGGCAAAAGATCAGATGGCTTTGCTAATTGAAAGGCACCTGAAGCAATAAATAAAATATGGTCTGTTTTAACAGGTCCGTATTTCGTGCTAACTGTTGTTCCCTCTATTAATGGTAATAAATCTCTTTGAACGCCTTCTCTTGATACATCACCACCAACACGGTCTGTTCTTGCTGAAATTTTGTCAATTTCATCTAAGAAAACTATACCATTATTTTCTGTTGAGTCCTTTGCAGATTTTATAATTTTATCTTGTTCAATTAGTTTGTCAGACTCTTCATTAATTAATATTTCGTGAGACTCTTTAACTGTCATTTTCTTTTTCTTGGGTTTTTGACCCATTGATTTGCCAAGCATGTCAGAAATATTAATCATTCCAACGTTTGCACCCGGCATTCCAGGTATTTCAAATGATGGCATTTGATTAGACTCGCTAATGGCTATTTCAATTTCATTATCATCTAAATCTCCATCTCTTAGTCTCTTTCTAAAACTTTCTCTTGTTGCAACACTTGCCTTATTGCCTACTAATGCATCTAAAACCCTGTCTTCAGCTAATTTTTGTGCTTGAGCATGAACTTCTTTTCTTTTCTTAACTTTTTCCATTGCAATTGCTATTTCTAATAAATCCCTTACAATTTGTTCAACATCACGTCCCACATATCCTACTTCTGTAAATCTTGTTGCCTCTACTTTTACAAATGGTGCCTCTGCTAATTTTGAGAGTCTTCTGGAGATTTCAGTTTTACCAACACCTGTTGGTCCAATCATTAAAATATTTTTGGGAAGAACTTCATCTTTCATATCATCTTCTAATGCTTGTCTTCTCCATCTATTTCTTAAAGCGATAGCAACAGCTCTTTTAGCTTTATTTTGTCCAACAACAAATCTGTCTAATTCTGAAACAATTTCCCTAGGTGATAATGAATTTGTAATTGTTGTTTTTTCTTTTCCTACTTTTCCTTTAGGAAATGTTGTTACGTTTGAGTTTTCCACTATATTTTCTCCATACTCAAATTATCGTTAGTAAATACACATATATCAGAAGCAACTTTAATAGATCTTTTTGCAATTTCTTCTGCAGACATTTCTGTATCCATTAAAACTTTTGCTGCAGCTAAAGCATAATTTCCCCCAGAACCGATTCCTATAACATCACCTTCAGGTTCAAGAACGTCTCCAGTTCCTGAAATTATAAAACTTTTTTCTTTATCACCTATTGCCATTAAGGCCTCTAATCTTCTTAAATATTTATCAGTACGCCAATCTTTTGCTAATTCTACAGCAGCTCTTGTAAGATTACCCGCATGTTTTTCAAGCTTTGACTCTAATCTTTCAAACAATGTTAAGGCATCTGCTGTTGATCCTGCAAAACCTGCGATCACATTTCTTTTCTCAATTTTACGAACTTTGTTAGCAGTTTTCTTAATTACAGTATTACCCATGCTAACTTGACCATCACTAGCCACAACTACGTCATTATTTTTTCTTACAAGCACTATTGTTGTCATAGACTATAAATGGATATGAATTTAAATAGTTCAAGCCCAGGTTTAGTATTATTGATATAATCAAAAATACCTATATACCTAATTTAAATTATGAAAAGAAAAGCAAAAATAGCTAGAAAAACAAAAGAAACCAATATCAGTGTTGACCTTAATATTGATGGCAAAGGTAAGTACAAAGTTGACACAGGAATAGGTTTTTTAGATCACATGCTCGAGCAGTTATCTAAACACTCATCTATGGATTTAACTGTTAAAGCTAAAGGTGACACACACATTGATCTTCACCATACAACGGAAGACACTGGAATTGCTATCGGGGAATGTTTAAAGAAAGCTTCAAAAAAATTTGTAGGTATTAAAAGATATGCTCACATTTTATTACCGATGGATGAAACACTGACAAGAGTTGCAATAGATGTTTCAAACAGACCTTATTTGATATGGAATGTAAAATTAAAAGTTGAGAAACTTGGTGAAATGGATACTGAATTATTTAAAGAATGGTTCCAAGCATTTTCACAAGCCGCTGGAATTACTTTGCACGTTGAAAATATTTATGGTGATAATAGTCACCACATAATAGAGTCTTGTTACAAAGGACTTGCTAGAACTTTAAGAGCTGCATTAGAATTGGATCCAAGAAATAAAAGTACAATTCCTTCTACAAAGGGCTCTTTATAATCTTAATGGACATCACAATTGTCGACTATAAATCAGGTAACATAAGCTCTGTAATTAACTCTTTTAAGGAAGTTGCTAAAGATAAAGTTAATATCGAAGTAACTTCAGATTTGAATAAAATTAAATCTAGTGACAAAGTAGTTTTGCCAGGGCAGGGATCCTTTAAGAGCTGTATAGACGGTTTAAATGGCATAAATGGCTTAATAGACACTCTAAGTGAATTTGCATTAAATAATAAAAAACCTCTCTTAGGAATTTGCGTAGGCCTTCAAATGTTTGCGGATATTGGTTATGAAGAAGTTGAAACAAAAGGATTAGGTTGGATTTCTGGCAAAGTATCTAAAATTAATAATCAAAACGGAAAATTTAAGCTACCCCATATTGGATGGAACCAAATAAATATTGTTAAGAAAAGTAAAATTTTCAAAGATATAGAAAATAACTCACATATGTATTTTGTTCATAGTTATAAGTTTATACCAAATGATAAGTCTGTTACAGTCGCAACAACTGACTATTCATCAAAAATAGTTTGCGCAGTTGAGAAAGAAAATATATTTGGAACTCAGTTTCATCCTGAAAAAAGTGATAAAGCTGGTCTTAAAATAATTGATAATTTTATAAATTTATAAAATGAAAAAATTTTTTTTAGCGATTATTATAAATTTATTGTGTTTCCCAAGCTATGCTAATGCAAAAGTTAAATCAGAACATATAATATTTCCAAAACATTTTTATACTGAACAGATAGAAGTTTGCCTTGCAGCAGGAAATGAAAGTTTTAAATCTAACTATACAAAAAGTAGAATTGAAAGCTTAATTAATTTAGATTGGATGAGCGAATGGGCAAAAGGAAACTCAAGAAGTGTAAATCATGAAAATTTGACAGGCCCAATGACATTATTTGCGATTACCGCGCATACTGCAATTGGAAATAAAGATAAAGATGAAATTAACTTAGCTAAAAATGTTCTAATTCAAATGGCAAAGGCAAATATCTTGTATGACACAATTGGAAGAGAGGAATTAAAAGAAAAGCCCAAATGTTGGAAAGATGGAAATCCAGAAGCACCATGTTGGTATCATGCTTATGAATTTGCAAGAGACGCTTTCACGAATTACATTATCATTGCTATTTATTTAAAAGATCAGTTAAGTAAAGAAGAGCAAAAGATAGTAAATAAATATATAAAAAAAATGCATAAAAAATTTATAAAACCAGAGGAATTTGCAAATAAAAAAAAAGGTTTTTATGCAATGGGAAACGGAGGTATTACAAATTTAGTTTATGCGAGTTGGACAAATAATAAAAAATTAGCTGCGAAAGAAATAAATTTTAGATTAAAATATATTGATAAAGTATTTTATGAAGACGGATATATTAATAATAACTCATTTAGAGGTTACAGAGGTTTATGGTATCACTCTTACGGGCTAAATTCAGCTTTAGGATATATCTATTTGGCTGATTTATGGGGTGCAAAAATTCCAAAAAAGATTATCAAAAAAGTAACGAAAGCAGCAGAGGTCCTAAATTTAGGAATTACTGATTATCATAAATTTGCTTCAAGAAAGTATGATGGAGAACAGAGTAACAACCAATACAAAAAGAAAAATGCAAGAATGCATACTCATCAAGATGCATTGGCTATTGATACTCTGATGGAAATTATTACTGGCGTAAAATTAGAAACAGATCCAACTTATTTATATAAAAGAGCTAATTCAGGCATTGATGATTTAATTGGATTTAATGCAAATTGTATAAAAAAATGAAAATTTTTCCTGCGATAGATATTAAAGATAAAAAATGCATTAGATTAATCAAAGGAGATTTTGAAAATAAAACCGAATATGAAATGTCACCCGTAGAGCAAGCAGGAAAATATAAAGAAAATGGTTTTAAAAATTTACATATAGTTGATTTGGACGGTGCATTAACTGGAGAACCAATTAATATTGATATTATTCAAGATATTATTGGAAGATTTGACCTCAAAATAGAAATAGGTGGTGGAGTTAGAAATTTTGAGACTATTCAAAAATATATTGATGCTGGTGTAGAAAAAGTAATATTAGGAAGTGCTGCTATAAAAGACAGAAGATTTTTAGAAGAAGCTTGTAAAAAGTTTCGAAATCAAATTGCTTTAGGTTTAGATGCAAAAGATGGTCATCTAGCAATTTCAGGCTGGACAGAAGAGTCCGATAAATTAACAACTGAATATCTAAAAAAAGTAAATGACTATGGTGTTAGCAGGATTATTTACACAGATATTAATAGAGATGGAACTAAGCAAAGTCCAAATTTTGAAGAAACACAAAAAGTGGCAGATATTTCAAATTGTCCAGTTGTAATATCTGGTGGTGTTTCATCAATAGATGATATTAAAAAAGCTCGAGGTTTAAATAATATTGAAGGCGTAATAGTTGGAAAAGCTATATATGATGGAGATATTAAATTGGACGAATTGGCAAAGGAATTAATTTAAATGAAATCGTTTGATTATTTTAGTCTGTATCTTGTTGTAATAGTTTTGTGTTTAGTGAGTGTAAATTATCTTTATAGGATGTATTTTTAATAATGCTTAAAAATAGAATTATACCTTGTTTAGATGTTAAAAATGGTCGTGTTGTAAAAGGTATCAACTTTGTAGATCTAAAAGACGCAGGAGATCCTGTAGAACAAGCAAAAATTTATAGCGATGGTGGTGCTGATGAGATTTGCTTTTTAGATATTACTGCTTCTAATGAAAATAGAGATACTATTTATGAAGTGGTCGAGAAAACCTCAAAGAAATGTTTTGTACCTTTAACGGTTGGTGGTGGTGTTAGAAGTATTGATGATATTAACAAATTACTTAATTTTGGAGCTGATAAAGTATCAATAAATACAGCAGCTGTTCAAAATTCAAAAGTAGTTGAAGATAGCTCTAGAAAATTTGGATCACAGTGCATTGTTGTTGCAATTGATGCAAAAAGAAAAGATGACGGATGGGAAATCTTCACTCATGGTGGAAGAAATCCAACTGGCATAAATGCGTTAGAATTTGCATCTAAAATGGAGAAATGTGGAGCTGGAGAGCTTCTCGTAACTTCTATGGACAAAGATGGCACCCAATCTGGATACGATATCGAGCTAATGCAAAAGATATCATCTATGGTCAATATTCCAGTTATTGCATCAGGTGGAGTTGGGACTTTAGATCATTTAGTAGATGGAATAAAATCAGGTGCTAGCGCCGTTTTAGCTGCATCTATATTTCATTATGGGACTTATTCAGTAAACGAAGCTAAGCAATATTTGGCTTCGAAAGATATACCTGTTAGGATTTAGAATGTTAAAGATTTTAGAAGATCTCATAAACCTTGCAAGAGAGCGAAAAATTAACCCTATTGAAGGCTCATACACTAATAAGCTTTTAGAAGATAAATCATTAGCGAAAGAAAAAGTCATAGAAGAAATAAATGAACTAGTAGAAGCTGTAGAGAAAGACTCAAATAAAATCCATGAAGCTGCAGATGTTTTATATCACTTAATTATGTATCTAGAAAAAAGTGGTATAAAAATTGAAGAAGTAATGGAAGAATTAAAGAGTAGAAAAAAATAAATTTATATTTTACTTGGCAACCAGGTTGAGAATATTGGAAAGAGTATCATTAGTATTCCATAAATAATTCCAACAATTGTAAATAAAGGAACTTCTTTGAAAGCTTTGGCTGGATTTTCTTTTATGACACCTGCAGCTGTATAAATACCAACGCATACGGGGGGTGTTATCATTCCTATTCCCGCAAAGGCTACGAACACTACATAAAGATGAAGTAAACTCTGATTGAATGATAATGTAATTGCTGCAAATATGGGCACGGTTAAATAAAATACAGGAACAATTTCTATAAACGTTCCAAGGATTAAACAAATTGCTCCAAGCATAATCCAGAAAAGATTTACGCTAACTCCTTTATCTGTAAAGAATGTTATAATTTTTTGTGGAGCTTGAGTGTAAGTTAAAACCACACTTAAGAATGTTGCAGTTGCTATAATTGCAAAAATAACAGCTGTTATGATTGCAGTTTCCCTTAAACAGCTCATTAAAGATGAAAAAGTAAGTTCACGGTAAATTAAAAATCCAATTAGAACTGCATATACTCCTGCAACAGCAGCAGATTCAGATGGTGTCAGTATCCCTGCATAAATTCCACCTAAAATTATAACTGGAGTGATCAATGCTGGTAGCGCAGCGATGAAAGAACTTACCCTTTCCTTAAAAGAAGCCTGCTCATCTGTTCTAATATGCCTGCATTTAAACAAAACTAGAAGGACCATCAAAACAAGCAGAACTAGGCCTGGAATAACTCCTGCAGCAAAGGTTTTAGAGACTGGAACATTCGTTAGAGCACTAAACAATATTGCTGCATTAGATGGAGGTATCAATGCCTCTAAAAGGGCTGCAGAAGCAGCTAGGACGACTACAAATGGAGTTGGGTAACCTTGTTCAATCATCTTTGGCATCATGATTGTCCCAACAGCAGTGATTGCTGCAAGTATTGATCCACAAAAAGCTGCGAAGAAACCCATCGCAATAACCATGGCAACACCCAATCCACCTGGCCAATGACCAACTAGCGTTGTTGTAAACTTTACCAGTCTTGATGCTGCTCCACCTTTTAACATAGCCATTCCAGTAAATATAAATAATGGAACGGCTATAAGAACATGTTTAGTTAATGCACCAAATGAAACTTGAATCAAAACTGACCAAGGTAAATTTAATCCAGCAATAGCTGCTAGCGAACTTCCTAAACCAAACACTAAAAAAATAGGTACAGAAATAACTAATGTTATAAGAGAAATAATAAAAGCTAGCCCAAACATTTATTCTTTCCCTGAAAGCTTTTTTAAATTATCTAAAATAAGTTCTAATGAAGTTAATGCTAAAATTAAAAAGCCAACTGGAAATGCTAAAAACATCCACCAGATAGGAATATTAATTTCCAATTCCATCATTTGTCCTAAATTGTAATACATTGTTGTTGCATCAACTCCTGCTTTAAAGAAGACACACGCAGAAATTAGAGCTATTAAATTTACGATTGTTCCAATAATATTTTTTGATTTTTCAGACAAATAGTGACTTAAAAAATCTACTTTAATATGTTGTCCTTGTTTTAATAAAGGACCTAATAATGGAAATACTAACCAACTAACCATTACAGGTGGTAATTCAATAAACCACGCAAATCCTGTACCTGTGATAAATCTCGTTGTGGCGCTTAATGCTAAAGCTGCCACCATTAAAAAGACGATGAACATTGCGAGCGATATTGCAGCTTTTGCTAGCAAATTATTAATAGCTCGCAATGCCCTCATAATCTTTATAGAAAAAGTTTAACTTCTTCTAATTACTTTTAGCATATGCTTGTGCTGCTTCTAAGGCGTCAGCATCAATCATTTTAGCCATTGCTGGCATTACTTCATCTTTCATCAGCTTATCAAACTTAGCTTTTTCAGCTCCTGAAAGCGTAGTAACAACCCCACCTCTTTCTTGGAATTTTTTAAGAGTGCTTTCTCCAGTATCCATAATTAAGTCAGTTGATCTTTTTCCTATTTCTTTACCAACATCCATTATGATTTTTTGTAAGTCTGAAGACAGACTGTTAAACCAAGTTGAGTTTGCCATAATATATGCATCAGCATAATATTGATAAGGCTTTTGAGCGTATTTCAAAAACTCCCACCAGCTATATGCTTCGATACTTCCTGGAGGACTGTTAATTGTATCAATCATTCCAGTTTGTAATGAAGTATAAACTTCACCAGTAGGCAAAGATACTCTATTTGCTCCTAAAGCATCCCACATAGGCTCTTCACTTTTTAAAAGTCTTCTAGCTTTTAGACCTTTCATAGCATCAATGCCTGTTAATTCTTTTGCACTTGAAAAAGTCATTACAGGTCCAACTGGGTTATACATAACTAATGTTGAATTAGTTTTTTTAGTTAATTCACCCCAAATTTCTTTTCCTTTAGGTGAATTTTGGAAAAAACCTCTTTGTTGTTCCCAAGAATTAAATAGCCCTGGAAATGAGGCAACATTAAAGTTTTTGTTTATTGGTGGAAAGCTTACCACACCAACAATTCCTCCAAGTTCAACTGCACCAGAAGTTACAGCACCCATCACTTCTCTAATTCCAAATAATTGTTTGGACGGATAAACTTCTATTTTTAATTTCCCTTTTGCTCTTTTATTTACTTCATCTGCAAATATTTGTGCATGTTTTGCACTGTGGTGCTTCGGGCTCCAGTGAACAGATAAACGTCCAACTATCTCCGAAAAAGCAACTGTTGAAGTAAGAACAAATGAAAAAATAAATGTTAAACTAATAATAGCTTTATAAATTGATTTTAATTTATTCATTTTTCCTCTCTTTTTTAAAAATTTATCTTATTAGTTGCATGTATTTTAACAATGCAAAATTTTAAATATTTTAATAGAATATAATCTTAAAATGAAGCTTAATGGTTTCACATTAATCGAACTATTAGTTGTAGTAGCAATAATTGGTATCTTGGCAGCAGTTGGAGTTGTTGCTTATAGTGGATACACTTCTGGTGCAAAGAAATCTGCAGCAAAGTCCAATCATAACGCTATTGTTAAATATATTATGAGTGAATCAATGAAATGTTCGTTGGGTGAAGCTAACGCGATGAGTGGTGAATTAGATTGTTCAAAACAAAGCCAAGCTGACTGGAAAGATGTTGTTGCAAAAGCAACTGAAAAGGCACTTGTTGATTTTAAAAATCCATACAATAGTTCAGAAACAGCAGTAACTCATGGGGGTGGTGTTTCAAACGATACTGATGTTGGATTTAATAGGATGAGGTCACCCGGGACAACTATTAAAGTTATGACTTGTATTACAACTCCTTGCACAGGAACCATGTGTACTGTTCCAAATCATCTGTGCAGCAAAGATATTACAATAAAATAATAAATGCTGAAGTTGTCTTTAATCATAGCTGCAATAATATTTAGTATACTTACTTGGGCTACCGCTAATGTATGCAGTTATAATTATGTAATTAAAAAAAAAAGTAATATAATTGAGGAATTGACTAAAGAGATTGATATTTCATTGGGAAATACGAGAGTATATTATTTTAGAGAATTAAATTGCAAAAAAACTGATTTAAGTTTTGATATTGTAAGAATGATGCAAAATATTGAAGTTATATCTGTCATGTTTTATCAATACTTTACAACAGATATAACTGGAAAACCTTTAGGAGATAAATGATAATCTATGAAATATGATGATAATAATATATTTGCTAAAATTTTAAGAGGTGAAATTCCTTGTAATAAAATTTATGAAGATAACTTTGTTTTATCTTTTTATGATATTAACCCACAAAAAAAAATTCATGCATTAGTAATTCCAAAAGGAAAATATATTGACTTAGACGACTTTAGCACGAATGCATCCAATGAAGAAATAATTGGATTAATGAAAGGTGTTACAACTGTTGCAAAAAAATTAGGTATCTCGTCCATAGATGGTAAAGGTTATAGAGCTCTGGCTAATATAAGTGATTACGGTGGTCAAGAAGTCCCACATCTGCATTTCCATTTATTTGGTGGTGAAAAAGTTGGAAAAATGGTTTCGTGATAACAAAGGTTGATAGAAAATATTTAGAGATAGATTCACCAGATAAAATTAATTTATCTGAAAAGCCTCAAAATTCTTGCAAGATAGAAAAAAAAAATCCCCCAGATTTTCAAATCAATAAATTTTTTTATAAGAACATTGGTAAAAGTTATCGTTGGATCGATAGGTTAGTTTGGAATGATACTAAATGGATGGAATATACTAACAATTCAAATTTAGAGACTTACATACTTTCTGAAAATGAAAATTTAATTGGTTTTTTTGAGCTTTTGTTTCATCCAGAGACAAGAAAATGTGAAGTAGCTTATTTCGGTATTCTAGACGAATTTATAGGTAAAAAATATGGTGGCTATCTTTTATCGGAGGCTTTGAAACTAGGATTTAGAAAAAATACTAAAAAAGTTTGGTTGCATACTTGCTCTTTAGATCACAAACATGCTCTAAAAAATTATTTAGGAAGGGGAATGAAAATTTTTAAATCTGAAAGTATTAATCTAGATATTAATTGATATAATTTTGCACTCTAAATATTCTTTCATCAATCATTATATTTGTTTTTATTTTAGACAACTTGGTTTCAACTTTGTTAAGATAAATATCAGTTGTAGTCCACCCTTTAATTTCATAACTAATTTTATCAAAAAAAATATTTAATAAATTATTGTTATGTGTAATTTTAAAAGAGAAAGTTTCATCATTCTCTTCAATTTTTTCCACTTGATCTAGTTTATTCAGTAGAAATTTTTTGTCTAAAATTAAGTTAAGAGGAGTGTCTTTAAGTCGATATCTTAAATAATTTTTAATTTTTTTACTATTTATTACGAGTGATTTTCCGTTAGATACTAAAATTTTATTATAAATATCATCATACTTACATAAAATTTTTTTTGAGTATGAAATTACACATTCTCCTTGCTCAGTTTTTTTTCCGATTTTTTGAATAAATTTAAAAGACATATTATCAGTATATTCTAATTTATTTTTTATTAGTTGCTTTGATGATGCAAAAATATTTAATGGATAAAAAAATATTAAAATAAAAATTATATACTTCACTATTTTAAAACTTCCCTTTTGCCTACATGGTTAGCTTTACTCACTTCACCATTTGCTTCCATTTGATCAATAATTCTAGCAGCTCTATTGTATCCAATTTGTAATTTTCTTTGTAAAAATGAGGTAGATGCTTTTCTTTCTGATTTAATTATTTCTAATGCTTCGCTATACAATTCATCTGTATCAGAATTATCTTTATTTTTTTCACCAATTTCTTTTTCGTCAGCAAAATTTAAAATTTCATCAACATAATCTGGCTCTGCTTGATTTCTCAGGAAGTTATTTACTTTATCAATCTCTATTTCAGATACATAAGGTGCATGTATTCTAGTAATTCTGTTTGCAGAAGACATATATAACATGTCCCCTTTACCTAAAAGTTGCTCAGCTCCTTGCTCACCTAAAATTGTTCTGCTATCAATTTTAGAGGTTACTTGAAATGAAATACGGGTAGGAAAATTAGCTTTTATTGTTCCAGTTATTACGTCTACACTCGGCCTCTGTGTGGCCATTATTATATGAATTCCAGCCGCTCTGGCCATTTGTGATAATTTTTGAATATAGTTTTCAATTTCTTTTCCAGCTACCAACATAAGATCTGACATTTCATCAACTATTACAACAATATAAGGCATCTTAACTTTATGCTTTTCATTATATCCATCAATGTTTCTCACACCCACTTTTGTCATTAACCTGTATCTACTTTCCATTTCTTTTACTACCCAACCTAAAACAGATGCTGCTTTTTTCGCTTCAGTAATAACAGGACATAATAAATGCGGTATCCCTTCATAGGTCGAAAGTTCAAGCATTTTTGGATCAATCAAAATAAATTTACAGACGTCTGGTGTATGTTTGTAAATGAGTGATAGGATAATTGTATTAATACATACTGATTTCCCTGAACCGGTAGTTCCTGCTATTAATAAATGAGGCATTGAACTTAAATCACTAGTTATTGGTTCTCCAGATATACTTTTACCAAGAGCAATAGGTAATTTAATTTCTCTTTTTTTAAAGTTCTTATCTGAAATTATTTCTCTTAAAAAAACATTTTCTCTGGATATCTTTGGTAGTTCAATACCAACAGTATTACTTCCAGGTATTGTGGCTATTCTCGCAGACTCTGAACTTGTATTTCTAGCAATATCTTCTGCTAAATTTATTATTTTGGAAACTTTAACCCCAGCCGCAGGCTCAAATTCATTGAGAGAAACAACAGGTCCATGACTTATTTTTTTTATTTTTCCTTCAACACCAAAATCAAGAAGTATTTTTTCCAAACCTTCTGCATCTATTTTAATATCATCTTTTTTATTATAGCCTTTTTCTGGTTTTTTTAAAAAATCAATTAAAGGTAATTTAATTTTTATATCGCTTAAAATTGATTTGTTATTAGAAAATAAATCATCTTGAACAGGAGGTTCCTTAGATTTTTCAACTATAGTATTCTCTCTAAATGTATTTTCTTGAGAAATTAAATTACCTTTTTTTGATGAAAACATTTTTTTTATCATAGTAAAAAAACTAAAAACATGAGAAATTTTAAAATTACTGCTTAGTAAAAAAAATAATAAAATAAAAAATATTAATAAGTAGTAACTCACTGTTTGATTAATTTTCAAAAAATCTGCAATTACAGTTTCTGACATTAAATCACCAACAAAACCATTGTTTCCATTTATTATTAACCAATAAGTATCCTTATGAAAAATACTAAAGAAAAAAGTTGCAACAATAATGTAAAGAATTATGAAAAAAATATTTTCTATAATAATAATAAATTTTTTGTTAATTGTTATTGATATTCCTGTAAAGAGAAGAGAAAAAGGAATTAAAAGTGATATTATACCAATTGATTGAAAAAATATATCAGCGATGAAGCTTCCCCTAAATCCAAGTAAATTTCTTATATTTTGATTTTCTGGAAATATAAAATTTGGATCTTCTGGTGAATAGCTAATTAAAGATATAAAAAGTAATATAGAGGCAACCACCAGAAAAATACCAACTAATTCGGCCAGTCTCCTTATGATAAAATCGTTTATTTTATTGATATAATTTTTAAATATCATGAATCAAAACTGCTTTTGTCACTTTGTATCATTTAATTTTTATTGTTAAAATTATTTTGTTATGAAAATTTGTCTTATAGGCCAAAATTTAACAAATTTAATTCTCGCTAGCGTTTTTGAGGAAAAAAAAATCAATGTTGACATATATTTAAATAAAAAATTTCAAAACATAAAAACAAATAGAACAATAGCTTTATCAAGCGAAAATTTTGATTATTTAAGATTTGTTACAAAATTGAGTATTATACCTTGGAAAAGTAAAGAAATTAAAATTTTTACAGAAGGTTCACAATCTAAAGAGATAATTAATTTTATTAAAAAAAATAAAGAGGTTTTTAATCTAGTATCTTATTCGAAATTAAATGAAATTTATTTAAAAAAAATAAAAAAATCAAAATTTATAAAATTATATAATTTAGATACGTCTAGTTCACTTATTCTAAATAGAATTAAAAAATATGATTTAGTTATTAATAGTGAAAATAAAAATTTTATATCAAATAAATTTTTTACAAATAAAATAAAAAAAAATTACAGAAGTAGAGCGTACACATTTATAATAAATCATAGTCCTAAAGATAATGATATCGCTATTCAAGTTTTTACAAAATTTGGACCTCTAGCTTTTCTGCCATTATCTAATACCAAAACTTCAATAGTTTTTTCTTATAAGGGAGTGGAAATAAATGATGAGAAAATCGTCGATATATTTAAAAAATATAATTCTTTCTATTCATTTGCCAAAATAAATAAAATTGAAAATTTTAGTCTTAGTTTTGAAATGCTTAGAAATTATACTTATAATAATATCCTCGCTTTTGGAGATTTAATACATCGCATTCATCCCCTTGCAGGGCAAGGATTTAACATGACAATTAGAGATATTAAAATAATCTCAAGACTAGTAAATGATAGGATATCCCTAGGTCTACCTATAGATATCTCTGTTGCTGAAGATTTCCAGAATTCTACAAAACACCTTAATTATCTTTATGGAAAAGCTATCGATGGTATATATGAATTTTTTAGATTAGATAGCAATATTAATAATTCAATTTCAAAACCAGTTTTTAGTATTTTAAATAAAAATTCTATTTTTAAAAAGTATTCTAATATTTTATCGGATAAAGGATTTAATTTATAAATTATTGAAGGGTAGTATTTTCGAATTCGTCTTTAATATAATTATTTAGAATTTGTTCCATTTTTTCTTTTCTTATATTTATATCAAGACTTTCTAATAATATTTGTTTTTCTTCTAATGAAAAGGGTGATGCCATTGATAGATCATTAAGAGTTTGGCTAAGATCCTTCTTTTCTAAGTCTTTTAAGTTCACAATATAACCTTGTTTTTTGAAGAATGTTTTCATGTTCTCCATAATTAAGCTTAAATCTGAAAAGTTAACTTCGTTACTTTTTTGTATTATATCTTTAGAAAAATGATCGTATTGAACATTGCACTCACGGTACATTTTGTCGGTACTTAACTCTGAGTTAATTTTGTACCTACAAATCCCGTTTAAAATAATAAGTATTCTTCCGTCTTCTGTTTCATTGAAACTTGTGATTTTTCCAATACATCCTATTTCGTATAAATCAGGTTTTTTCAAAGACCCTGTTTTTTTTGGCTGTATCATTCCAATCATTCTATGCTTTTTCATACTATCATTTACCATTTGTAAATATCGAGGCTCAAAAATGTTCAGTGGAACAGTTGTGCCAGGAAACATTATAAAATTTGATAAAGGGAAAATTGGTATTGTTTTCGGTAATTCTTCGAGTTTCATGACTTAATTATAATAATTCTTTTCAAGGTTACAACTATACAGAAATGATTCGTAGTCGCATTAAGCTATTTAATCACTTGCTAAATTCAAAAAAAGCTTTTAGTTTTGTTATGTAAGAATAAGCGGGCATAGCTCAGTGGTAGAGCGTCTCGTTGCCAACGAGAAGGTCGTGGGTTCAAGTCCCATTGCCCGCTCCATTAAAGGAATTATATTATGAGTGATTTAGCAAGTAAAAAATGTATCCCGTGTGAAGGTAACATCCCGCCATTTAACACAGAAGAAATTCATAAATATTTAAAACAAGTTGATGGATGGGAAGTTATAGAGGATAAAATCGATGGATTTCACTTAATAAAAAATTTTAAATTTGATGATTTTTTACAAAGTCAAGAATTTGTAAATAAAGTTGGAGAAATTGCTGAAAAAGAGGGACATCACCCTGATCTGTGGTTTGGATGGGGCTATGCAAGAATTAAAATATTTACTCATGCGATTAAAGGTCTTGCTGAGAGTGATTTTATTTTAGCTGCTAAAATAGATAAGATAAATTGATTAGTGATTAAAGTGTCTTGTTTTGGAAAATACTAAAATAGTATTTGTTTGGTTAGCAAATTTAATAATTTCTTTATCATTTTTTGATCCTGACGGTTGAATGACAGCTGAAATTCCTGCTTGTACCAATTTTTCTATACCATCCACAAATGGGAAAAACGCATCTGATGCTGCTAATATTTCATCACTATCGCTTATTTTCTGAAACTTTTTCATTTTATTAATTGCTATTTTGCAACTATCTAACCTACTTGGTTGACCAGAACCTATGCCTATTGTCTTGTAGTCTTTTGTAATAACTATCGCATTCGATTTTACACTTCTGCATATATTAAATGCAAAAATAAGTTTGTTTAAAGTTTTGTTTGAAGGTTTTAATTTTGATACAATTTTAAAATCTTTCTTAGAAAAATTTTGATTATCTGGATCTTGAACTAAAATAGAATTAAATTTATTTATAAAATTAAATTTAAAATTTTTTTCTACTTTACTAGAATCAATTAACCTTAGATTTTTTTTCTTTTTTAAAAGTTTGACTGATTTTTTATCAAATCCATTTGCAATTATTACCTCAAAAAATATTTTATTAATCTCTTTAGCTAAACTAATATTTAATTTAAAGTTACATGATACAATACCACCATAGGCGCTAATTGGGTCACTTTCTAAAGCCTCTTTAAAAGATTTGATTTTTTTTGGATTAATGGAAACACCACAGGGATTAGCATGCTTAATTATTGCTACACCTTTATTTCTTGGCAAAGTTTTGGATATACTTAGAGCCGAATAAAGATCGTTATAGTTGTTGTAACTTAGTTGTTTTCCACTGATTTGAATAATTTCCTGTTTGTTATTTTGTGAATATATCGCCGCTTTTTGATGAGGGTTTTCTCCATACCTAGTATTCTCAACTAACTTTCCAGAAAAAATGTTCTTAATTGGGAAAAGGTTTCTTGATCTTTGATTGAAATAATTAAAAATTTTTGACTCATAATATGCAGTTTCCATAAATGCTTCCTCGGCCAATTTTTCCCTAAATTTTAAATTCGTAGAGCCTCTATTTCTATCTAATTCAATAGCTAAATCTTCATACTGTCTTGTATTAGTTAGGATAACTACATCATTATAATTTTTTGCAGCTGATCTAACCATAGTTGGTCCTCCAATATCTATATTTTCAATTACATTTTTATGGTCAGAATTGCTTAAGACAACCCTTTCAAACGGATAAAAATTTATAATAACTAAATCTATATTCTCATAATTGTTAATTTTCATTTCACTTTGATGTTTTTTATTCTCCCTTACATTCAAAATTCCAGAATGAATTTTTGGATGTAATGTTTTTACTCTTCCATCTAGCAGCTCTTTTGAGTTTGTAAATTTAGATACTTCTAAACATTTAAAACCCATACTTTTAATTTTTTTGTATGTACCACCTGAGCTTATTATTTTTATTTTGTATTTTTTTAGTAAATTTAATAATGGCCTTAAACTGGATTTATCTGACAATGAAATTAAAGCAGTCTTAATTTTTATTGTATTTTTTCGAATGCCCATTTAATTTCCTGAGTTATATCTTTTATTTTGCCTGATAAACATATATTTTGGTTTTCACTAGTTAAATTTTTATTACCGAAATATATACCCGTTTCAATATTTATAATCTCGCAGTTAGTTGAAAATTTCCATCCAGAATTTTCAATTTCAATTAGTATAGTTTTGTTATCTAAAGTTTTTGTTAATTTAACACCTGGCTCCATATGAAATCTGATATCATATTTTTTCTGATCTAGCTTGTTTTTTGAAATTATTTTATCAGTTCCTATCAATTTATTTTTTTCAACAAAAAATTCTATAGATCTTTCATACAAAACTCCAAATTTTTTTAAAAAACCATTATGAGATGCTTTGATTAACCAATAATTCTTTTCATTAACAATATTTTTATCACTAATTTTTAAACCATTTTCTAATGTTTTATAGTTTCCATTGTTTCTAAACGAACAACTTGAATGATTATCAATTATAAGTGCAGAATGAGCAGCAGTAGATTTTGAAATTAGATTTAATTTATTTTTATAATCCTGAAAGTAACCAGAATTAGAAATAAGTTTTTTATCTTTGTATAAGAATTCAAATGAAAGAGCTCCACTTTGATAGTTATATGAAAATGTTTTTTGGGGTGAATTTCCAACATCCATTGCAAGAATGCAATTTTTGTTTTTTAATATAGCATAACCTCCTACTTCATTATTTGAATTTTCAAACTTATATTTATAAAGTGAAAGATATTTATTAAATTCCTTTAAATCATTTTGATGATTTCCATTGAATAGTAAACTTTGTTCGATTTTAGAAAAAACAGAATAAGATTTTCCTAGATAGAAAATTATTTCATCAAGGTACTCAGGTATATCATTAAAAGACTCCTTTAATATTTCTCTAACAAGAACAAAATATTTTAAATAAAAATTTAATTGCCTAATACTTCTTGTTTTTGGAAAATACTCATCATCAAAAGAATTGATAATAATTTTTCTAAGTAATTCTAATCCATAATTTAAAAATTTATCATTTTCGTATGATAATCCTGTAATTATTATTGCAGTACATCCTAATAATTTATCATTAACAGATTGAGATTTGCTTATTTCATTTATTAAATGATTAATTTGTTTGTTTACAGAAAAATTAAATTTATCCTTATATTTAGAGTCACTTTTATCGTAAGATAATTTAGAGTTTGCAATCCAAGATATTATTCTCTTTGATAAAATATCGATTTGCCATGTCAATGAATTGTAATTTCGATTTTTTTCAATCCATTTAATAATTATTGATTGTGTAATATTTGGTGAAGATTTTAAATCGATACTAAACAACCAATAAAAATTATTAAGTTTATATAAGTTATGCCCACTCAATAACTTATTTTCCCATATATTATCTTTATCTAATTCCTCAATTTTAATTTTTTTTTTGTCATATTTAACTAAGCAACTCAGAATGCTTAGACTTGGTCTATATGTAATATTACTTATTTCATTTTTTGAAATTTTATTATTATAAAAATTTGATTTTAAGTATAATTTTCTTATTTGATTTTTGAATGTGTTAAAAAATTCATTTATAAAAGATAAAGAATTTTTTAAATACATCTTACATTGATCTTAGCGTTTCTATATTTTTTTTAATATCGCCATTATTTTCATGAAATATAGTTGTTCCTGAAACCAATATATTTGCTCCTGCTGATATAACTTCTTTTGAATTAGAAAAGTTAATTCCACCATCAACTTCAATATCAAAGTTTAATTTATTATCTTTTTTAATTTGAAAAAGCTTTTTAATTTTTTCAATTACCTCTGGCATAAATTTTTGGCCACCAAATCCTGGATGTACACTCATGATTAAAACTAAATCAATATCTTTTAAAAGTTTTTCTATTATATTTATTTCCGTATTTGGATTTAAAGATACTCCCACTTTTTTCTTTAATTGCTTTATAAGTTGAATTGACTCAATTAAATTATCAGTTGCTTCAGGATGAATTGTTATTATATCAGATCCTGCTTCAGCAAAATTTTTGATATATTTATGAACCGGAGAGATCATCAAATGTACATCAAAGGGTAATTTTGTATAATTTCTTAAAGTTTTTATCACTGGGGGGCCTATTGTGATGTTCGGAACAAAATGTCCATCCATTACATCGACATGAATTAAGTCAGCGCCACCATCTTCTAATCTTTTAATTTCCTCGCCTAATTGGCTAAAATCTGCAGAAAGTATTGAAGGCGAAATTTGTATATTTTTCATTAATAAATAAAAACTAGTACTATCAATTTTTGGATATATTTGAATTATTATTTACTAAATATTTTATAAATTTCTGCAGCTATTTCACTTTCTAATGGAAACGATAACATTCCCATAACAGAATAACCCATTAAATAGGGCATTAAATAAAATCTAAACATATAAAAAAACCACGCTACATAAAGTGGAACTAATGGTCCTATAATGAAACTAGGAGTTATGAATTTAAAAATTTTAATTATTGGATTTGTATATTTTACAAAAACTTTCATAAAAAAGAATTCAGAATCTTCTTTTTGAAAAATATTCATTGCAGTTCTTCCAATTAAAGTCCACATTATGATACCCAAAATGTAGTCTATTACTAAAATATATATTGGCATTTTCTGAAAAGATGGGGGCGAATATCGCCCCCAATAAAGTTTAATTTAGTGTTGCTTACCAAGTATTGTCTTACCTGATGGAACACGAACTTCGTCTACCATTTGCTGTGTAGCTTTATCTGGTTCTTCAGTCATTAAACTTACTACAACCATCACAACTAAACAGACCGACGCTCCGATTATACCAAAACGTAAATGGTCAATACCTAACCAAGGTGCATTGCCCATAAACTTAGGATACACATAAATTAGATAAGCTGTTCCAGATGCAAGACCTGCTAACATACCTGCTATAGCTCCTTGTCTTGTTGCTCTCTTCCACCATACACCAAGTATTAATGGGAAGAACAATCCTGACATTGCAAAGTCAAATGCCCAAGCAACTGCACCAAGGATACTAGTGATCCTCATTGATGCAATGTAAGCCCCAGCAGCTCCAATAACAATTAGAAGTGCTCTAGCGACTAACAATCTTTTTCTTACATCCGCTTTTGGATCAATGATTTTGTAATAGATATCATGTGATAAAGCGTTTGCGATAGCAAGAATTAGACCATCAGCAGTTGACATCGCAGCAGCCATTCCTCCTGCAGCAACTAGTCCAGAGATTACGTATGGTAATCCAGCAACTTCAGGAGTTGCTAGTACAACTACGTCACCTCTCATAAACCATTCGTTTAACTGAAGAATACCATCTCCGTTAAAGTCTGCTATGAAGGCTTGTTTTACATTAATCCAAGCATTTACCCACTCAATTTGCATAATTTCAGCAATTGGTTTTCCAATAATACCTGTTGGTAAGTTTGGATCGATAAGTGAGATTTTGGATAATGTTGCAAGCATTGGCGCTGAAGTATAAAGCAATGCAATAAAGAATAGTGACCATGCCACTGATTTTCTTGCAGCTTTAACACTTGGAGTAGTGAAGTATCTCATTAGAATGTGTGGTAAAGATGCTGTTCCTACCATCATACATAGTGCTAATGAAATAAACTTCCATGCAGCCATTCCACCTTCTGGCACACCTGAGTGTGATACAGAAATAGATTTTAGACCACCTGGTACACCTGCAGCTTTGATATCTGCAGCAGCATTTTTAACTAATCCAAATTGCGATTCAAGTGCACCTAATCTAGCTACTTCCTCACCTAACATAAAGTGTGGAAAGAAACCAAATCCAGATTTGTTACTAATCCAGAATACTGGAATTAGATAAGCAATAATCAATACTATGTATTGTGCAACCTGTGTCCAAGTTACCGCTCTCATTCCGCCTAGCATTGAACAAAGTAAAATACTTACTAGTCCAACCCAAACTCCTAATTCAAATGGAATACTTAGTGCTCTTGATGCAATTGTTCCTGTTGCGTTAATTTGAGCTGTTACATATGTGAAAGAAGCCAATGTTAAAACAACTACAGCACAGAACCTTGCAAAGTTTCCGCCATATCTTGTTCCAATGAAATCTGGCACAGTATAACATCCAAATTTTCTCAAATATGGTGCTAAAAGTGATGATACCAAAACGTATCCCCCAGTCCATCCGACTAAGAAAGCCATATAAGTATAACCACCAAAGTAAATACCACCAGCCATTGCAACGAATGATGCACCTGACATCCAGTCAGCTGCAGTTGCCATTCCGTTAAATACTGTTGGCACCTGTCTTCCAGCAACATAATAAGCATCGACCTGAACAGTTCTAGATAAATACCCAATCAAGGCATATATACAAACTGTAAAGGCGACAAACAAAATACCAATTGTTTTAGCGGTCATACCTGCTTGCTCCGCTATCGCCATCAATATGATGAATACAATGAAGCCCCCAGTATATGTTCCGTAAATTTTTGGTAGGTTGTCAATAAAATTGCCTTTAAACATTAATCATCCTCCTTTTCGGTAAAACCAAACTCTTCATCGATTTTTTCCTGTCGATTTGCAAACCAAAAAATAAGGACCACAAATGCAATGATGGAACCTTGCGCACACATGTAATACGCTAATGGATATCCCATAAAACTTGAAGTGTTTAGGTCAGAACCAAACATGAAGATCAGATAACCGAAAACAAACCAAATAATTAATGTAATAATCATTAATCCTTTGGTTTTTTCCCAGTGCTTTTCTTTGTTTGACATTATTTTAATCCTCCCTATAGGTTAAAGATATAATTCATACTCATTTAAAGTGATATTTAAAGGGTAAAAAATGGCATATATTTATAGTAAAAGTTGTAATATCGGGTCTAAATGGGTATCAAATACAAATTAAAGCTCAAAGATTTGAAATTTGAGTATTTAAAGGAATATTTCATTCCATTCTTAAAATATTTTAAAAAAACAAAAAAAATTGAAAACTATTCTGACTTAAAAGAATTTATCCAAAAAAAATCTGCATGGGTAAGTCAAGTAACTCTTTACGGATATTTGAAAACTAGAATGGGAGCAAAATATGTATTGATGTTTGAAGATGAAATATTTTTAGGATCGATTAACAAAGCTAAATGGAATATTTATTCAACTGCATTACAGGATTTAACTTTTTATACAATCTCTTTTTTAAAAAATATCAGAAATCAACATGATACAGAAAAAGCAAATGAAATTTATTTTGAAATTTTGGATAATGAACTTCAGAAAAATGAAATGCCAAAGGAAATATATGAAAATGCAAAAAAAAATTTTCTTGAAAGATATGAAAAGATTAATTGGAATGAATATCATGAGTCATTACCATTTAATACCAGCGCGCTATCATTATATGAATGGTCTCCAATCGCTGAAGAATTAAAATCTTTAGACAAAAAAATTGTTTTAAATTCTATGATCTTGAAATGGGATAATGTTAAAAAAGAATTTATTGAATTAATAAATTTTTAAGTATTTTTTCTATTTTCAACTAAGCTTTTTACTACACTTGGATCTGCCAAAGTTGTTGTGTCACCTAATTGGTCATGTTCATTTGCTGCAATTTTTCTCAGAATTCTTCTCATAATTTTGCCTGATCTAGTTTTCGGAAGTCCTGGTGCAAATTGAATTTTTTCAGGCCTGTATATAGGACCCAATTTTGATGCAACATGATTTTTCAATTCTATTTCAAGTAATCCATCTCCTTTTACACCTTTATTCAATGTAACATAAACATATAGAGCGTTTCCTTTAATATCGTGATCAAAACCAACAACAGCTGCTTCCGCAACTTTTGGATGAGCAACGAAAGCACTTTCAATTTCTGCTGTTCCAAGATTATGTCCTGATACAATTATTACATCATCTACTCTTCCTGTTATCCAATAATAACCATCCTTATCTCTTCTACACCCATCCCCTGTAAAGTACTTTCCATCAAATTGAGAAAAATATGTATCAATGAATCTTTGATGATCGCCAAAGACTGTTCTCATTTGACCAGGCCATGATTGAGAAATACAAAGCCTACCTTCTCCTTCACCTTTGATAGTTTTTCCATCTTTATCAACAATAATGGGTTTAATTCCATAAAATGGTTTTGTTGCAGACCCAGGTTTTAAATTTATAGCTCCTGTTTGTGGGCTTATTAAAATACCACCAGTTTCTGTTTGCCACCAAGTATCTACTATTGGACATCTGGAGTCTCCAACAGTTTCATAGTACCATCTCCAAGCTTCAGGATTTATTGGCTCCCCTACAGTTCCTAATAATTTCAAGGTCTTTCTTGATGTTTTTTTAACAGGTTTTTCTCCTTGGCTCATCAAAGTTCTTATCGCTGTTGGTGCAGTATAAAAAATATTTACTTTATATTTATCTATGATTTGCCACCATCTAGAGTGGTCAGGATAAGTTGGTATTCCTTCAAACATCACTGTAGTTGCTCCATTTGCAAGTGGTCCATAAATTATATAACTATGACCTGTTATCCATCCAATGTCAGCACTGCAGAAATAAATATCTTTTGGCTTATAATTAAAAATATATTGATGGGTCATTGATGCATAAACCATATACCCACCTGTTGTATGCATTACACCTTTTGGTTTACCTGTTGAGCCTGAGGTATATAGGATAAATAATGGATCTTCAGCATTCATCTCTTCAGGATCACACTTATGAGAAACTTTTTTGGTTAATTCGTGATACCAAACATCTCTTCTTTCGTCCCAATTTATTCTATTACCGGTTCTCTTAACAACTAAACAACTCTTTACATTCGGACATTTTACTAAAGCTTCATCCATGATTGATTTTAAATGAATAGTTTTTCCTCCTCTTATTCCCTCGTCTGCTGTAATTACATACTCAGATTTACAATCATTAATTCTGTCTGAAATAGCATCTGGAGAAAAACCTCCAAAGATTATTGAATGCACTGCTCCTATTCTTGCACATGCCAACATTGTATATGCAAGTTCCGGAATCATAGATAAATAAATTGTTACACGATCACCCTTTTTTACACCGAGTTCTTTCAAAACATTTGCAGCTTTAGAAACTTCTTTGTGTAATTCTTTATAAGAAATTTTTTTTTGAACTTTTGGATCATCACCAACCCATATAATTGCAGTTTTATCTTTATTTTTTTTTAAGTGTCTATCAATACAATTTGCTGATGCATTAAGAGTACCATCATAAAACCATTTTATCTTAACGTCTGATTTACTATATTTGACATCTTTAATTTTTGTATATGGCTTTATCCAATTAATTCTTTTTCCTTCTTTTTTCCAAAATCCATCGTTATCTTTTATTGAAGCTTTATATTTTTTTTCGTACTGAGATTTATTTACTAGAGCCTTGCTAATCCAGTCTTTCTTTGTTTTATATATAAGCTCTTTGTCTTGTTTTGGAGCTATAGATTTTACCTTAGATTTCTTTTTTGAGATTATTTTTTTCTTTTTTTTTTTAGCTTTTTTTTTGGGCATTGATAATAAATTTTCTAGATACTACTCATCTTCAAAATAATTTTCCAGCATTTAGTGTCAATTGGCATAACAGACAGTCTGCTTTGTTTTATTAGTGCAATATCTTTTAAATCTTGATTTTTTTTAATGTTTTCAAGAGAAACTGGTGTTTTTAGTTTGCTTTTATACTTAACTTTTACTGCTACAAATCGCTTCTCTTTATCTGTTGGGTCGATAAATGCTGTTTTAATTACTTCAACAATTCCAACAATTTCTTTACCAATATTTGAATGGTAAAAAAAACAAAGATCACCCTTTTTCATTTTTTTTAAATTATTTGCTGCTTGATAATTTCTTACACCATCCCAATTAGCACCTTTGCTGCCAGTTTTAATTTGTTGATCTAATGACCAAACATTAGGCTCTGATTTTAACAACCAATACTGCATTTTATTTTTTAAAATATATTATATCATGTATATTTATAAATGATTTTCTGGTTAGCATCATACCCCAAAAGCGGAAATACTTGGGTTAGAACTTTCTTGTCAACTTTAATTTATTCAGAAAATAATCATGTAAGTTTTGAAAATCTCAGCAAAATAAGAACGTTTCCAAAAATAAGAGACTTTCATGGATTATGTAATAATGTTCAAAACAGAGATGAATTAATAAAAAAGTGGGTAACTGCTCAAGAAGTTCTTAATTTAAATCCTGAGGTAAAAATTTTTAAGACCCACAACGTAATGTGTAATATAAAAGGGTATAATTTCTCAGATCTAAAAAATTCTTTAGGAGTGATACATGTTGTTCGCGATCCTAGAAATGTCCTATCTTCAATTATGAATCATTTCTCGATTTCAGATCAAAATGAAGCAAAAAGGTTTATTTTTAATGATTATAATTGGATTGGGTTGACTGATGCAAATTGGAAAAAAAATTTTGAAATTCCGATATACATTGGCTCTTGGGGATTGCATTTCAATTCATGGAAAACTTTTCCTAAAAACTATTTATTAATTAAGTACGAAAATTTACTTAAAGATCCTCAAAAGGAATTTGACAAATTGTGTGAATTTGTAAAAAAATTTATTAGAATTGATAAAGATAAAAACATGATACAAGAAATTATAGAACAAACTTCATTTTCAAATATGCAAAAAAAAGAAGATAAAAATTTATTTACAGAAAATGTTTTTGATTTGAAAAGTAAAGATAAAATTAAATTTTTTAATCTTGGACCAAAAAATAATTGGAAGAAAATAATAGATAAAAAAATTAGCAATCAAATAGAAAATAATTTCAAAAACGAAATGTCTGAATTGGGATATTTATAGTTTTATTCCAGGACCTTTTAAAAATTTAGCACTACTGTCTAAAGGCAATCTCGGACTTGCAGATAAATCAAGATTGTTAAACTTATTTTGTTTAAATTTTTCTAAACCAACTAGTGCTATCATAGCAGCATTATCACCACATAACTCAAAATCAGGAAATATAGATTTGAAATTACTCTCATTACTAGCTTGAATTAATTTTTTTCTAATCCCATTGTTTGCAGCAACTCCACCAGCAACAATAAAATTTTTCTCCTCAAGCACTTTATTTTTTAAAAATTCTTTAAATGCAATTTTAGATTTGATATACAATATTTCTTCGATAGTTTTTTGAAAAGATGCTGCTAAATCATATTTTTCTTGTTCTGAATATATATATTTTGTTATTCTCAGTATTGCAGTTTTAAGTCCTGCAAAAGATAAATTGCATCCACCTTTATTAATTATTGGTTTGGGTAATTTATATTTATTTGGGTCACCCTTTTCTGCAAATTTTTCTAACTTTGGACCACCTGGAAATTCTATTCCTAAAAGTTTTGCAGTTTTATCAAATGCTTCTCCCAAAGCATCATCAATTGTAGTTCCTAATCTTGTGTATTTGCCTAATCCATTCACACTTAAAAATTGACTGTGTCCACCCGAAATCAACAGAAGTAAATAAGGATAATTAATATTAGTTTGAAGTCTTGGACTTAAAGCATGACCCTCTAGATGATTAACACCAATAAATGGAACCTTTAAGGATGATGCGAGTGATTTAGCAAAATTTAAACCAACACTAAGACAAATTATTAAACCAGGTCCAGATGTTGCAGCAACAGCAGATATTTTATCAAGAGTTACACCACTCTCATCCAAAGCCTTTTTTGCAATTAAATTAATTTTTTCAACATGTGATCTTGCAGCCAATTCTGGAACAACTCCCCCAAATTCTTTATGAATGTTAAATTGACTTGAAACTATATTTGATAAAATTTTTGGTATACCACTTCCGTTATCTTGAATAATTGAAACCGCTGTTTCATCACAACTTGTCTCAATTCCTAATATTATTGGGCTTTTATTCATAAATTATTTTTTATAATTAATACAATTAATCTATAAGAATGTAATAAAAATAACTTTTATGAAAAGAGCTAATCTTGTAATTGGGACACGTGGAAGTAAGTTAGCAATGATTTACGCAGAAAAGGTTAAAAAAGAACTAAAAAAATATTTTTCTAAAGATATTGAATTAAAAGAAATAGCAACAATAGGAGATCAAAAGCAAGATGAGAGATTATCTGAAATAGGAGGCAAAGGATTATTTTCAAAACAAATTGAAAAAGATTTATTAAATAAGAATATAGATATTGCAGTACATGCCTTTAAAGATATGCCTACCGAAGAAACTGAAAATCTTTTAACTAATAATTTTTTAAAAAGAAATTCTCCTAATGAAATTTTAATAAGTAAAAATAACATAAAATTTGAAGATTTAGAGCCAAACTCAATCATTGGTACATCATCATATAGACGAGAATATCAACTTAAAAAAAAAAGACCCAACTTAAAATATAAACTTATCAGAGGAAATGTTGATACTAGAGTTCAAAAGTTAGAAAAAGGCGAATATGATGCAATAATTCTCTCAAAAGCAGGAGTAGATGCTTTAAATTTACAACATAAAATTTCACAAGAATTCAGTGTAGATGAGCTTATACCTTGTGCAGGCCAAGGAATTATAGCAATTCAATGCAGAGAAGATGATAATGAAATTAAAAAATTACTTGAAAAGATTAATGATCAAGAAACAAGAACTATCGCAAAAGCAGAAAGAGAGGTTTTAAAAGTTCTTGAAGGAGATTGTGACACTGCAGTTGGTGTATTTGCAAAATCAAATGGTAAAAAAGTAGACCTATTGACCGAATTGTTTTCTGTTGATGGAAAAAATAGATATTTCATAAAAAAAAGTCTTCAAAAAGATAATATCGAGTCTACTAGTAGAATGGTGGGAGAAGAGCTTAAATTAAAATCAAAAGGTTCTTACAAAAATTAAAATGCATATTTTATTAACCAGACCATTGGATGATAGCAAAGAATTAATTTTAAAATTTACTTCGATGAAACATAAAGTTTCTCATTTACCCTTATTACAAATAAAAAAAATAGAAACACAAGAAATAGATTTTAGCCAATTCAAAGGCTTCATTTTCACGAGCGCAAATTCTTTAAAAAATTTAAATATTTCAAAAATAAATAAAAAAATAATTTGTTTTTGTGTTGGTCTTGCAACAGAAAGAAAGGCAAAAGAATCAGGCTTTCAAAATATTTTCTGCGCTGAAGGTAACGTAAATAATCTTAAAGAATTAATTTTACAAAACTTTGATCCAAAGATTGGACCAATGGCCTACATTAGTGGAGAAATTGTTTCGTATAATCTTGATCAAGACTTAATTTCAGAAAACTATGTCATCAAAAGAATTATAAATTATACTACAATACCCAATGAAAATTTAAGTGACGATTTTTTAAGAGATATCAAATCTTCTGTACCAGAAATTGTTTACATATATTCTGAAAATAGCGCGAAGATATTTTATACGTTAATAAAAAAATATAATTTAGATAATATTTGGATGGAAACTAACCTAATGTGTATTGGCGAAAAAGCATCATCAGCATTGAATGACATAAAATGGAAAAAAATTTTTCTTTTTAACCCTGGTGAAGAGGAGTTTTTGCTATATAAAATTTAAAAATGGACGTTTTAAATAAACTAAATGAGTTATTTTTATCTGTTTGGAAGCAGGGAATTCTTGGGGTAGATTTCTTTCAGGTAATAGTAGGTCTTGGAATATTTGTATTATTTTTAATATTTAGAGGTTTAATCAGCAAACTTGTAATAAAAAAATTGGAATTAATTTCAAAAAGAACAACCAATAAATTAGATGATACTTTTGTAAAATCTATGGAAGGTCCTGCAAGGTTTCTTCCAATTGTTCTTGGTGTCTTTTTTGCTAGTTACTATATGTCATTTGATAATGAGACTAGGGGTTTCATAGATAACGTTAACAGAACTTTAATAACAATTTTAATATTTTGGATAATACATCAGATAATTGAGCCTATATCATATATTTTAAGTGGATTAGATAAAGTCCTGACAAAAGAATTAATAGGCTGGATTATAAAGTCTCTTAAAATTTTAATTTTTATTTTAGGTGCAGCTGCTGTTCTTGAGTTATGGGGAATTAAAATTGGACCAATAATTGCAGGGTTAGGTTTATTTGGAGTAGCAGTAGCATTAGGTGCACAGGATTTATTTAAAAATTTAATATCTGGAATTTTAGTATTAGTTGAAAAAAGATTTAGAATTGGTGATTGGATTAAAGTTGAGGGAGTTATTGAAGGAGTTGTTGAGAATATTGGATTTAGATCCACTGTTATAAGAAAATTTGATAAATCACTTGCAATTATTCCTAATTTTCAATTTGCAGAAAATGCAGTGATTAATAACACAAGAAAGACTAACTGGGCTATTAGTTGGATAATAACTCTTCAATACGACACAACAATTGATCAATTAAAAACCATAAGAGATGAGATTGAAGATCACATAAATAAAGGTGATGATTATGATCAATCTGTTGGAGTCGCTGTAAGAATAGATAAGTTTTCAGATAGCTCGATTGATATGTATGTAAGATGTTTTACAAAAACAAATAGTTGGACTAATTATTTACAAGTTAAAGAAAATCTGGCACTTGAAATAAAAAAAATTGTTGAAGCTAAGGGAGCCGCCTTTGCATTCCCAAGTCAGTCCATCTATGTTGAAAAAAAATGATTGCTATATTTTATTTAGCTCTTCAAATTTTAAAACTTTATTCATATGTTGTAATTGCCAATGTTGTTATAAGTTGGTTGGTCGCTTTTAATGTACTAAATACAAGCAATCGGTTTGTATATTTAATATTAGATTTCACTTATAAAATGACAGAACCGATTTTAATGAGAATAAGAAGATTTTTACCTAACCTTGGTGCTTTTGATATTTCACCTATCGTACTTCTTTTGTTGATATGGTTCATAGAAATGTGTATGAAACTCTACATTGCACCACTAATATTTTAATAAATGATTTTAATTGATGGAAAAAAAGCTGCTGCTGATTTAAGAGAAGAACTTAAGAAAGAAGTCTTATCTTTAAAAGATAAGCATAATAAAGTACCAGGTTTAACAGTCATATTGATTGGTGATTTAGCACCTAGTCAAATTTATGTTAGAAATAAAGAGAAATCTGCCAATGAAGTGGGCCTTAAATCAGAGGTGATTAGATACCCTGACAGTGTTGAAGAAAATCAAGTTTTAAAAAAAATTGATGAACTTAATAATGACGATTCTGTTTCAGGAATTTTAGTTCAGCTCCCACTTCCTGAACATATTGATAAACAAAAAGTTATAGAGGCAATTATGCCAGAGAAGGATGTAGATGGATTTCATCCCATGAATGTTGGTAATCTTTCGTCAGGTTATGAAAGTTCTATTCCGTGCACTCCTTTAGGTTGTTACTTATTAATAAAAAAAATTGAACCAAACCTTAATGGAAAAAAGGCTGTAATTGTTGGAAGATCAAATTTAAATGGTAAGCCAATGACACAGTTGTTGTTGAAAGAAAATTGTACAGTTACAATTACTCATTCAAAAACAAATGATCTTAAAGGAGAATGTTTAAAAGGAGACATTATAGTCGCTGCTGTTGGGATCCCAGAGCTTGTAAAAGGTGATTGGGTAAAAAAAGATGCAATTGTGATTGACGTTGGTATTAATAAAACTGAAAACGGCCTAGTTGGTGATGTGGCATTTGATGAAGTATCAAAAGTTGCAAAAGCTTTAACTCCAGTTCCAGGTGGAGTAGGACCTATGACTATTGCATGTTTACTTAAAAATACAATTGAGTGTTTTAAGAGAGCAAATAAATAAAATTTATTACTGATTTCTAATTAAAGGATAAACTTTAGGACTTAAGTATTTAAGATTAGTTAGCATAATTAAAATCAAGGTCACAGTTCCTATAGAGGCACCAAGGTAAATTAAAACTTTAAAATCAAATTGCCAAACTAGTTCAAAAATATTCTCCATAATAAATTTTGATCCAATTACTGCAAAAAAAATTGCAATTAATATTACCGACATAAAAATTATTATAAATTCTATCAAAGACGAAAATATAATTTCTTTTTTTGAAAAACCTAAAATTTTAAATACAAGATTTTGGTACTCTTTTACTTTTCCTTGGACCATTATAGCACTTGAGATAACAATCAATCCAATGACAATTGTTACACCAGAAATTAAGGTTACAGCTATGAAAACTTTATTTAAAACTGATGTTACTTTGTTTAAGTAATCAGCAATTTTTATCATAGATAAACTCGGTAATACTTCTAACATTTTGGTTTCATCAAAATTATCTGGATTTTTAAACTTAGCAGTCGCTAAATATTCATGAGGAATTTTTTTTGCAAACTGTGGATTAAATAACATGGCAAAATTAATACTTAGATCACGATAATCAACTTCTCTAAAATTAACTATTTCTCCATCAATTTCTCGACCATAAATGTTTAAAGTAAAAATATCTCCCAACTCAATATTAAAATCTTTAGCTACTTTTGCATCAAGCGATATCTGAAGTTGGTTAGGTTTAGTTAAATCCCACCATTCTCCCTTTAAAATTGGGTTATCTTTAGGTATATTTTCAACCCAAGAAGATCTTCTTTCACTTCCAATTACCCAATAACTATCATTATCTGGTTTAATATAGCTATTTGGATTCACACCATTAATTTTTACTATTCCGGAAGAAACCATAGGTACTATTTCAATGTTTGCATCAGGGTTCATTTTGTAAACACTTTGTTCAAATATTTTCTTTTCACCTTTTTGAATTCCAACAAAAAAATAATCAGGTGCAATATCTGGAATAGATCTTGCAATTTCTCTTTTAAAATTTGTTCCAACTAAAGCTAAAGTTAATAATAAAGTTACACCTAAGCCTAAAGACATGATTGTGATAGGAGTGATACTTTTTGTTTGAGTTATATTTTTTATCGATACTTTTAAAGAGATATTTGAAATAAAATTAAACTTTTTCAGTAAATAAATTATAATTTTAGAAAGTAAAAAAAATACAATTAGACATACAAAAAAAGCCAGAAAATAACCCAAGCTATAAGAAGGCCTTTCAGATCCTAGTGTGAACAATAAAACTAAAAATGATAACAAGATAAAACTCAAAATAACTGACTTTTTTGAGTAATAAAATTGTAGGTTTTGGAAAACATTTCTAAATAAGTTTGATGCTTTAACTTGATCAATTGAACTTATTGTTGGTATTGAAAAAATTATAAGAACTAACAAACCTACAATAAATATTTTTATAAAATTAATTAAAGAGAATTTTGGATAAACATTTAATCCCAACCCATCAGATAAATATTTATCTGCAATTGGTACAATTAAAAAACTTGAGCCATAAGAAATTACAGTAATAATAAATAATAATACTAATAATTGAAGATAATAAAGTGTTTTTATATTCCCTGAATAAAATCCTACAGCTTTTCTTACAGCTATAGACATATTATTCTGGTTTATAAATGACAACAATGTATTAGCGATACCTATTCCAGCAATTAACATTGCACTAATTGAAACTAAAGAGAGAAATTGGGAAAAATTATTAATTATCCTTTTTAAGCCACTAGCTGAATTTTCTGGAAATCTAAGTTTTACTTTTTGGTCATCTTTAAAAATATCTTTGATCTTACTTTCTATTTTTTCTGGATCATCACTTGGTTTAAACTTTACTTTATATTCATAATTTAAAAAACTACCTATTCCATTTAGTTTTAGTATCTCCAAAGTTTGTTTTCCTGCTAATGCCCAATCTCCAAAAGCTACAAACCCGCTGACATCAGGTACAGATTTTATAATTCCAACAACTATGAAACTTTGATCCTGTACCTTAACTTTGTCATTTATTTTTATCTTTAAAGTTTTTGATAAACTTTCATTAATCAAAATTGTCTTGGGTTCTTTTTGCATTCTTTCATAAGCATCTTCTGGCTCATAAACAACTTCACCGTAAAGTGGATACTTTTCATCAACTGTTTTAATTCTTGTAAATAATGATTTATTTTTTTCTCTGCCTGTCGTAGAAAGCATTGTACTGAACTCTATCATTTGTGAGACAGTTGAAAATTCCTCTACTTTATTGACTAAATTAAGATCCCCCTGATTACGGTTATAATCGATTTCGAGATCTCCGCCCAAAAGAACTTTTGCATTATCATTAAGCTCTTTTTTTAAACTATCTTCGATTGTAAAGATGGCACTTAAAATAAAAAGACTGATAAACAGCGTTACAATAATGCTTGAAATTTTTTTATAATTTCTGCTTAAATCCTTTAAAGCATATTTGAATATTAAACTTAACTCCGAAGGATTATTTAATTTTTCCATCTTTGATTTTAATTTTTCGTTTTGCTTTGTCTGCTAATTTTGGATCATGTGTGACCATTATTAAAGAAGATCCTTCTTCTTTTACGTATTTAAATAAAATTTCAGAGATCATTATTGAGTTTTCGGTATCTAGGTTACCAGTTGGTTCATCAGCTAAAATCAAATCTGGTTTCATTGCAATAGCTCTTGCAATCGCCACACGTTGTTGCTCTCCGCCAGATAATTGACTTGGAAGATTATTGAGTCTATGTTTTAGGCCAAATCGATCTAATAAACTTTTTGCTTCTTTCTCTGGATTTTTAAATTCATTAAGTTCAAGTGTTAAAGCTACATTTTCAACAGCTGTATAATTTGGAATTAAATAGAAGGATTGAAATATAATTCCTATATTTTGCTTTCTAATTTCAGATACTTCGTCTTCATTAAGATTTGTTATTTCCCTGTCCTGAAATATAATTTTCCCTGAGGTTGGACGTTCTAGTCCACCAATTAACATAATCAAGCTTGTTTTTCCCGAACCACTTTCTCCAACCACAGACACAGTTTCTTTTTTTTTTATAGTTAAATCAATATTTTTTAAAACATTGATATTGTCCTTCCCAGTTTGGTATTTGAGATTTATTTTTTTTAATTTAAGAAGTGTATTCATGAATAAAAGTTTATTTATAAAAATATTGTTATTCTTTCTAGTGCACATAAATGCAAGTGCAATAGAAAAGGTTATATTATTCGGTGATAGTCTAATGGCGGGTTATGGTC
Source organism: uncultured Pelagibacteraceae bacterium (assembly GCA_902630065.1). Taxonomy (GTDB): domain Bacteria; phylum Pseudomonadota; class Alphaproteobacteria; order Pelagibacterales; family Pelagibacteraceae; genus Pelagibacter. The sequence continues at coordinate 3,477 of CACOTF010000006.1, read as the reverse complement.
TACCTAAAGAACAACACTTATCTTTGGTTTTAGAAAGTAATCTCGTTAGAAGTGGTTTAAATATTAAGGTTATAAATGGAAGTGTGTCAGGAAGCACTTCTTCTGGTGGATTGAATAGAGCAGAATGGAGTTTATCAGAACCCGGTATTGATTTAATCATCCTTGGTCTTGGGTCAAATGATATGCTTAGAGGAATTCAACCTGATGAAACTGAAAGAAATTTAGAAGAAATAATTAAAATTGCTAATAGTAAAAAAATAAAAATTATAATAGCTGGTATGGTTGCACCAACAACTCATGGAACTAAATATAAAAAAAATTTTGACGCTATTTATCCTAAATTGTCAAAAAAATATAATTTACCTTTAATTCCATTTTTGCTAGAGGGTGTTGCTCTTGATCCAAATCTAAATCAACAAGATGGTATACATCCTAACAAAGCTGGAACAATAGTTATAAGCAATACAATTCAAGATATTATTTCAAAAAATTATTAATCGGATATGAAGAAAAAATATCATCATTTAGCAAATGGCACATTTCGAAATCCTGAAGGATCAAAAGTGATTGATATGAATTTCAATTGGTCGTTTAAGGTCTTTAACAAAGAAAAAAAAAAATTAGATATGACTTTTCCTGAGAGTAATATTATTAAAAGAGAAAAAGTTTTATTGGATTTAAATAATTTCCAAAAAGAAGATTATGTAGCATGGATAGGTCATGCAACATTTTTAATAAAATTAGGGGAAATAACAATAATAACGGATCCAGTTTTTTCAAAAAATGCAGGACCTTTATTTTTTGGGCCAAAGAGATTTACCGAACCAGCATTAAAACTTAATGAGATACCAAGAACAGATATTTTTCTACTAACCCACAATCACTACGATCATCAAGATATGAAAACAATAATGAGATTTCCTTATAAAGAATCTAAAGTCCTGGTACCTTTAGGACTAAAAAAATATTTTAAAATTAATAGATTTAAAGATGTAAATGAAATGGATTGGTATGATCAAATAAGAATAAATCAGAATTTAAAAATTACTTTTTTGCCATCAGTCCACTGGTCAAAAAGGAGTTTAACGAATACTAACAAAACTTTATGGGGTAGCTATTTGATTGAATACAAAGGAAAAAAAATATTATTTTCATGTGATACTGGTGTTGGAAAAATATATAAAGAATTGGGAGATAAATACGGTCCAATTGATTTAACATTTATTAACATTGGCGCATATAATTTTTATCCTATGGCTTCAATTAAAGATTCTTCTGCTTACCACACTAACCCTGAAGAAGCGCTTGGACTAGCTAAAGATTTAAAAAGTAAAAAAGTAATTGGAATGCATTGGGGAACTTTTGTTCTATCATTAGAACCAATATTAGAGCCACCTTTAAGGTTTAAACAAAATGCAGAAAAATTTGGATTTAAAAAAGATGATGCAATTATTTTTAAAATTGGTGAGTTTAAGTTATTTAAAGAACTTTTTGATACTAACTAGAATTTTCCATCAACCACAATCCATCTTGATTTAAAAAATATAGTTTACCATTTATAGGATGAATTTGTATGTCTCTGATTCTTCCAATTTTATTTTTAAATATTATTTCCTCTTTTACGTTTGATAAATCATTAAACTCTAATTTTCTTAAAGACTTATCTTTAAGAGAAGTAATTAATGCATGACCATTCCATTCTTTAAATTCATTACCTTTATAAATTGTGATTGCACTTGTGGCTATAGATGGAACCCAATATTGAATGGCTTTTGTAAAACCAGGTTTCCATTTTGGTCCTATTGGTATACCCGAATAATTTGTGCCACCCCATCCAAGAATTTTCCAACCATAATTTTCACCTTTCTTCGCTTCACCAAACCAATCGCCTCCTTTTGCACCATGATTGCTCATATAAATTTTTCCATCAAAAGGTGATAAAGTTAAACCTTGAGGATTTCTTACACCAATTTGATATATTTCAGGTAGCCAGTCTGATTTCCCCTCAAAACGAGGATTGTCTTTCGGAATGCCACCATTTAGATAAATTCTAATTATACTTCCTGGATGTTTATTTCCATCTTGAGCAATCATTCCTCCACCTCTTTCACCCGCAGAAGCAAATAAATAATTGTCTTTAATTACTAGTCTTGAACCAAAATGATAAGGCGAGTCAATTGGTGGATTGGCTTGAAAAATATTTTTAAAATTTAATTTATTTTTATTAAATTTTGCTCGTGCTATTGAAGTACTAGTCTTCCAATTATTTCTATTTTCTGTGTATGAGATGTAAATGTAATCTTTATGATACAGAATATCCAATAATCCTCCCTGTCCATATTCTATAAAATTTAAGTTATGACCAATTTCATTTATCTCTCTTGTAGAAATATTAACAAATTTTATTTTGCCACCTTTCTCGGTAATAATCATTTCATTATCATTAACGAATGACGAACCCCAAGGTGCTTCTAATTCAATAATTTTATTAAAATTAAAATTTTTACTAAATGAATTAGTTGAGAATAATATTAAGGATAAAAGAAATAATAATTTCTTCACTCTATGAAAGTTTTGATCTACCACCATCGACTGCAATAATTTGTCCTGTAACCCAAGAACTGTCTTCAGTTATTAAAAATTTTGCAAGCGAAGCTGAGTCTTTACCTTCTCCAAGTCTTTTTAATGGATGGGCTTTTGCTATACCATCAGCTAAAACTTTATTTTTAAGCATTGGCTCTGCAATTTTTGAATTAGTTAAACTTGGAGCAATGCAATTTACTCTTATATTGGGGGCAAATTCTGCTGCTAAAGAAACAGTTAATCCTTCAACAGCTGCTTTAGTTGAAGCTATAATTGCATGATTTGTAAAACCCCTTTGAGCAGCAACAGTTGAAAACAAAACAATCGATCCTTTATTTTTTTTTAAACTTTCTTGATAACCTTTAATTAAATCTACTGCGGAATATAAATTTAGTTTCATACATTTTGTAAAATCTTGTTCTGAAACCATTCTCAAAGGTTTTAAATCAATTGAACCAACACAATAAGCTACACCTTTGATATCATCTATTTCGGACTTAATTTTTTCAACAAATCCATTTTCTAAAACATCAGAGACTGTATATTTACAATTTAGTTTTTCAGATAAAGATTTTGTTCTTTCTTCATCCCTACCAACTAAATGCACTTCTTTACCTGCTGTATGTAACTGTTCAGCCAAATTAGATCCGATAGATCCTGTCGCACCTACTACTAAATATTTTTCTGACATAAATTTTTAAAGAGTTATATATAGTTAATGAAATTATTTTTTCTACTTGGAAATCAGCTTTTCTCAGAAAAATATCTTGAAAAGTACAGAAAAGACCACATTTTCTTTATGGCTGAAGATTATCAGCTTTGTACATACGAAAAGCATCATAAACAAAAGATATTATTGTTCTTATCTTGCATGCGATCTCACGCAGATAGACT
>CACOTF010000005.1 GCA_902630065.1 uncultured Pelagibacteraceae bacterium | reverse complement strand
AGTTTGTCGCCTACATTACCAACAGCAACAGCAACAGATTGAGCCATACATCTTTCTCCTGCAGACCCATATGCTGCACCCATCAGACCGTTTACAGCTTGATCTAAATCACAATCTGGCATGACAACACAGTGATTTTTGGCTCCTCCAAGAGCTTGAACACGTTTTTCATTTTTGGCTGCGTTTTCATAAATATATTTAGCGATAGGTGTTGATCCTACAAAACTTACTGCAGATATATCTTTATGTTCCAAAATTGCATCTACAACCTCTTTATCTCCATTAACAACATTTAAAACTCCATCTGGTAGACCAGCTTCACTAAATAATTCTGCAAGTTTTAATGGACAAGATGGATCTTTTTCAGAAGGTTTTAATACAAATGTATTTCCACAAGCTATTGCCATTGGAAACATCCACATTGGAACCATTGCAGGAAAATTAAATGGTGTAATACCTGCACAAACACCTAATGGTTGTCTCACTGACCAGCTATCAATGTTTGTGCCTACATTTTCTGTGAAGTCACCTTTAAGCATTTGTGGAATTCCACATGCAAACTCAACTACCTCTAATCCTCTTGTAAGAGAACCTTTGGCATCCTCATAAACTTTTCCATGCTCTGATACAATCATCTTGGCTAGCAAGTCAGAATTTTTTTCAATTATTTCTTTGTATTTAAATATTATTCTAGCTCTTTGTATTGGAGTTACATGTGACCATGTTTCAAATGCTTTTTTTGCTTTTTGAACAGCCAAATCAAGATCTTGTTTTGTGCCAAGTCTAACCTCAGACTCTTGTTTACCTATAGCAGGATTAAATACTTTACCTTTTCTATCAGATGTACCTGAAACTATTTTACCTTCGATAAAATGTTCAATTAAATTCATGGATGTATTTAAATAAGTAATTATGTGGTTGCAAGCATTTTCTTTATCTCAGCAATAGCTTTTGCTGGATTTAATCCTTTTGGACATGCACTTGTACAATTTAAAATAGTATGACATCTATAAAGCTTAAGTTCATCAGCAACTTTTTGGAGTCTTTCCTTTCTATCTTCATCTCTACTATCCATTATCCATCTATATGCCTGTAATAAAACAGCAGGACCTAAATACTTGTCACCATTCCACCAATAACTTGGACAAGAAGTAGAACAACAAGCACACATTATACACTCATAAGCTCCATCTAGTTTAGCTCTGTCTTCTGGCGTTTGATGTATTTCTGTTGTTTCGCTTTTTGAATTATTTTTTAACCAAGGCTCAATAGATTGATATTGTTTATATAATCCACTTAAGTCTCCTATTAAATCTTTTTTTACTTTTAAATGAGGTAAAGGATATATGTCTATATCTCCCTTAATTTCTGCATGAGGCTTTGTACAAGCAAGACCATTCTTTCCACCCATATTCATTGCACAAGAACCACAAACTCCGTGTGCACAAGATCTTCGATATGCAAGAGTTGGATCAATTTCGTTTTTGATTTTATTAAGTATATCTAAAACTTTAGATGGACAATTATCCATATCAACTTCATATGTATCAATTCTTGGGTTTTCCCCAGAAGATGGATCCCATCTATAAACATTTACTTTTCTGATATTATTTGAACCAGTTTTGTCTTTAAAATATTTACCTTTATTAACTTTTGAGTTTTGAGGTAAATTTATTTGAACCATTAATACACTCTTTCTTGTGGAGGAAAATATTGAACTTCATTTGTTAAAGTTGAAGTATGTACATCTCTGTATTCAATTTTAGTATTTTTTCCATCACACCAAGATAATGTATGTTTCATGAATTTTTCGTCATTTCTTTTTGGATAATCTTCACGAGCATGGGCTCCTCTGCTTTCTTTTCTATGATAAGCTGAATCTACTGTAGTAATTGCTTGTCTGATTAAATTATCAAATTCAAGGGTTTCAACTAAATCAGTGTTGAATACCAACGATTTATCTTTAACAGAGATTGACTCCATACCATCATAAGTCTTTCTAATTTCATCTACGCCTTCTTTAAGATTTTTTTCGGTTCTAAATACAGCACATTTTGATTGCATTGTTTTCTGCATTGCTAGTCTAAGCTCAGCAGTTCCATTATCTCCTTCTGCATTTCTAAGTTTATCAAATCTATGTAAACATTTTTCTGTCTCGCTCTCACTAACTTCCTCGTGAGGTGTGCCAGGTTTTACCAATTCCGCGGCTCTCTTAGCTGCGGCTCTTCCAAAAACAACAAGATCAATCAATGAATTTGATCCTAATCTGTTTGCCCCATGTACGGATACACACGCAGCTTCTCCAATTGCCATTAGACCAGGAACTGTTTTTTGCGAACCATTAACTGTCAATACTTCCGCTTTATAATTTGTTGGTATACCACCCATATTATAATGAACAGTCGGAACAACTGGTATTGGTTCCTTGGTGACATCTACATTTGCAAATAATCTTGCTGCTTCAGTAATTCCTGGCAATCTGTCTTCGATAACTTTTTTATCTAAATGACTTAAATATAAATGAACATGGTCTTGATCTTTACCAACACCTCTTCCCTCGTTAATCTCGATTGACATAGATCTACTAACTACATCTCTTGATGCAAGATCTTTAGCATTGGGAGCATATCTCTCCATAAATCTCTCACCTTTAGAGTTCACTAAATATCCACCTTCACCTCTTACACCTTCAGAAATAAGTGTTCCATGTCCGTATATTCCTGTTGGATGAAATTGAACAAATTCCATATCTTGAAGAGGTAATCCAGCTCTTAATACCATTGCATTTCCATCACCAGTGCAAGTGTGCGCGGATGTAGCTGAGTAATAAACCTTCCCGTAGCCACCAGTAGCAATAATAGTTATGTGTGATCTAAATCGATGAATTGTTCCATCATTTAAATTCCAAGCAATTAAACCTTTGCACTGCCCATCTTTCATAATTAAGTCTAATGCAAAATATTCTATAAAAAATTCTGTATTACTTTTTAATGCTTGTCCATATAAAGTATGTAAAATCGCATGACCCGTTCTGTCTGCTGCTGCACAAGTTCTTTGTACTATTCCATTTCCATAATTTTTTGTCATACCTCCAAATGGTCTTTGATAGATTTTACCGTCTTCAGTTCTACTAAAAGGTACACCATATTTTTCTAATTCTAATACTGCTTTTGGAGCTTCTTTACATAGATACTCAATACTATCTTGGTCGCCTAACCAATCTGCTCCTTTAACAGTGTCATACATGTGCCAACGCCAATCATCTTCACCCATATTTCCTAAAGCTGCTGAGATCCCTCCTTGAGCAGCAGATGTATGGCTTCTAGTTGGATAAACTTTTGATATACATGCAGTTTTTAAACCGGCTTCACTTAAACCTACTGCAGCCCTTAAACCAGATCCACCAGCTCCTAAAACTACGACATCGTATTCATGATCTATTATTTCGTAAGAATGCATATTTATAACTTAAACAGTATAATTATTGTTAAAATTGGGCATGTTGTAGCAAATAAAAACAACGCTTTGTTTGCGGCATTTTTGATTTTTTCGTCTTTAATATAGTCCTCAAATACCTCACTTATACTTAAAGAAGAAAATAAATAAGCAAAAATGATGAATAAAATAAACAATATTTTTGCAGGTTGTGATCTAAAAAAGTTTAATACCTCAAAAAATGATTTATCGTAAATTCCAGCTAAGTTTATTGCAAACCAAATCATAAGAGGTGTGAGCAAAAGTGAGCTTAATTTTAACGCTATCCATTTTTTTGTAACTGATCGCATTATAAAATGTACCTACCAAACACATAAAATATTACTGTTAACGGAAATGATCCAATAATTACTATTAATCCAGTAATCTTTGTAGTCTTTATCTCAAAACCATATCCAAGATCTAAAAAAAAATGTCTTATCTCACTTAATATTTGGAAACTAAAAGACCATATGATACCTAATAATATAAATTTTCCAAAAAAGCTGTTTAAAAAAAAATTTACAATTTCATAATTTGTCTCTCCTAGTAATAAAAAACCAACCCATACACATATTAAAGTAATAGTCATAACATTAATAATTCCAGTAATCCGATGTGATATGGAAACTAATGAAGAAATATGCCAGTTATAAATTTGGATATGAGGTGATAAAGGATTATTTTCCATTTTGATTTGCTTTCATTATTGTTTCTGCAATTTCAACAGAATTTAATGCGGCTCCTCTTAATAGGTTATCTGAAACGATCCACAAATTAATTGAGTTCTTATTTGTTTTATCATCTCTAATCCTTGAGATAAATGTTTCATTGCTACCTGTTGCTTCTATTGGTGTGGTATATCCTCCATTTTCTCTTTTATCTATAACTCTACAACCATCAGCTTTATCTAGTGCTTCTCTGATTTGTTCAAGAGAGCAAGGTTTTTCAAACTCTATATTTACAGACTCTGAATGAGAAACTAAAACAGGAATTCTAACACACGTTGCTGTTAACTCTATATTATTATCCAGTATTTTTTTTGTTTCATTAGTCATCTTCAATTCTTCTTTTGTGTACCCATCATCTGAAAACACATCAATATGAGGAATTATATTGAATGCTATTTGTTTAGTAAAATTTTTAGATTTAATAGAATTCCCATCAAGATAGGATTTTGTTTGCTCAATTAACTCATCCATAGGTGCTTTTCCACCTCCAGAAACAGATTGATATGTAGAAACTACTACTCTTTTTATTTTATACAAATCATGTAACGGTTTAAGAACTAATACTAACTGAGCTGTTGAGCAATTAGGATTTGCAACTATGTTTTTTTTCATTTCGTTAATTTGTTCTGCATTAACTTGAGGTACAATAAGTGGAACATCAGGATCCATTCTAAAAAAACTAGAATTATCAATTACAGTTGATGATTTCGCTGCAATTTCTGCATATTGCTCTGCAATTTTACCACCAGCTGCAAAAAAAGTTATGTTTGCTTTTGAAAAATCATATTTTTCAAGATCATGGACTTCATAATCTTTGCCTTTAAAACTTATTTTTTTTCCAGCACTATTAGAAGAAGCTACTAAAAAAAGGTTATTAAATTTAATATCTTTTTTTTCTATAACTTCTAGTGTCTTTCTTCCAACATTACCGGTTGCACCGATGATAGCTATATTAGTCATTAAAAGATTTATACTAAATGAAAGGTAAATCGCAAACTGTTCCGTTAAAACTATTACCATTTATATCAATTTTGAATGTTTGCTTTGCCTCAAAATATGGTTTTTTTATCATAGCTATACCAATTACTTGTTTAAAAGTTGGATTGTAACAACCTGATCTTAATTCACCAATTATATTATTTTTTTCATCTGTTAAGTCCATTGAACCAGTTACGCTTATTTTATCAGTATCAATTTTAACACCCATTAGTTTTCTTTTAATTCCTTCAGACTTTATTTTTTTTAATTTCTCTTTTCCTAAAAATTCAACATCACTATCAATATTAATATATTTATCGAAGCCACATTCGTATGGGTTGTCTCCATTGTCCATATCGTTTCCTTGAGAAAGTAATCCACTTTCGATACGTTCAATTAAATTAGGACATCCTGCTCTAATATTAAACTCATCTCCGATTTCAAATAGATGATCGTATAGTTTTAAACCCGCCTCATTATTCTCTACATAAATTTCATATCCACCTTGTTTAGACCATCCTGATTGAGCAATTAAATGTTTGGCTCCAGCAAAGTCAAAATAATCAAAACCAAAAAATTTTAATTTTGTTATCTTTTCTCCAAAAACTTTTTCCATTAATTTAAAAGATTTCGGCCCTTGTACAGCCATAATATCAACTTCGGGCTCTATAATATTTACATCAAATTTATTTCCAATAGCCAATCCTTTAGCAAATAAGATTACATCTGTATCTGCAATAGAAACCCACCATTTATTCTCATTAAATCTTAGAACAACTGGGTCATTAATTAATCCAGCATTATCATCTATAATTGGACAATAATAACATCTTCCATCTTTTGATTTTGAAAGATCTCTACAGGTCATAAGTTGAACTAATTTTGCAGCATCTTTTCCGGTAATTTCTACCTGTCTTTCGGCTGCCACATCCCAGACTTGAACATGCTCTTTTAAATGATGATATGAGTCTTCTAAAGAACCGAATGCAGCGGGAAGCAACATATGATTGTATATTGTGTAAGCAGTAACTCCTTGTTTTTCAATTCTTGATGTATAAGGCGTACCTCTAAGTCTTCTTGATTTTGCTATAGAAAAGTTTTTCATTTTTTAGCTTAGTGTCATCTTTTTATCTATTTGTAAAGAAAGTAAGTTGTTTATTCTAAAAAATCTAACTAAGTTCCTTAGCTTTTTTTCTTAATTCAAATTTTTGGATTTTGCCTGTTGATGTTTTTGGAAGTTCACAGAATTCTATTTTTTTTGGAATTTTGAACCCTGCTAAAGTTTCTCTGCAAAAATCGATTAATTCTTTTTCATTTGTCTCTTTATCTGCAACTTTCTCTATAAATGCGCATGGAACTTCTCCCCATTTCTCGTCTGGTTTTGCTACTACAGCAACAATTGAAACAGCTGGGTGCTTCGAAAGTGTATTTTCAATTTCTATTGAAGAAATGTTCTCTCCTCCTGAAATTATAATATCTTTTGACCTGTCTTTAACCTTGATATATCCATCTGGATAAATAACTGCCAAATCGCCAGAGTGAAACCATCCATCTTTCATAGCTTTTTCGGTAGCTTCTTTATCCTTAAAATACCCTTTCATAACAACATTACCTTTAATCATTATCTCACCAATGGTTTCTCCATCCATAGGCACAGGACTCATATTTTCTGGATCTAAAACGACAACTCCCTCTGTATTTGGGAATCTCACACCTTGCCTTGCTTTAATTTCATTAACTTTATCTTCTTCGAAACTATTCCATTCATCATTCCAAGCACATTGTAAAACATGCCCATATGTTTCTGTTAATCCATAAACATGCATTACCTCGAAACCCAATGCTTTCATTTTTTTGAAAATAATACTTGGAGGTGGTGCTCCAGCAGTTAAAACATAAACTTTCTTTTTTAATTCTTTGATATCATTTTGTGATGCACCAGTTATCATATTAAGGACAATAGGCGCACCTCCAAAATGGGTAATGTCATGCTTTTCAATTAATTCAAATATTTTTTTTATATCAATTGCTCTTAAACAAACTGTTTTTCCATTTAACATTGGTATTGTCCATGGATAACCCCATCCATTACAGTGGAACATTGGTACAACTGTTAAAAAATTTAATCTATTAGGCATATTCCAAGCAACAGCGCTGCCTGTTGACATTAAATAAGAGCCTCTATGATGATAAACAACGCCCTTTGGATTTCCAGTTGTTCCAGATGTATAACTTAATGAAATTGCTTGCCACTCATCCTTTGGTTTTTTCCAAATATAATTTTCATCACCAGTACTTAAAAATTCCTCATATTCTCTATCTCCAATTTTTTTTAATAAGGATTGATCTGCAAAATCATCTTGAACATCAATTACAATTGGTTTCTGTTTTAAAGTTGATAAAGCCTTTTCTGCAACAGCATGTAATTGTCTGTCTATTATTAACACTTTTGCTTCACTGTGTTCTAAAATATAAGCTACAGTTTTTGCATCAAGTCTTGAATTAATTGTATTTAAAACAGCACCTGTCATAGGAACAGAATAATGTGCCTCAAAAATCTCTGGAGTGTTAAAGGTCATAACTGAAACTGTATCTCCTTCAACAATACCAATTTTCTCCAGTGCACTTGCAAATTTGGTACACCTGTTAAATACTTCCGTCCATGTGAAAGATTTTGTTTCGTATACTAAAGCGTCATAATTTGGATAAATGTCTTTCGCTCTTTCTAGAAAGCTAAGCGGTGTTAATGGGACATAATTTGAGGGATTTTTATCTAAGTTCTGATTATATTTATTCATCAGTTAAATTTTGCACTCATAGTATATTTACTACCAGAGATAGCAGATTTATAATGGCTTTCAGCTCTAGGCAAAATTTTATCAAAATAATAATTTCCTGTATTTAGTTTATCTTCATAAAACTCTTTATTTTTTTCAAAATTTTCGTAGCTTTTTCTCATTGTCTTTAACCATATAAATGAAAGACAAAAATAACCAAAAAATCTTAAATAATCGTTGCATGAAGCACTTATGTCGTCTTTTGGTGTATTACCATTTGGAGATATCCAGTCAGTAAAATCTGACAATATATTTTTTAATTCGGATATTTTTTTTACATGTTCTTTTAATTTATCTACTTTTGAACAATTCTGAATCTCTGTATCTACATATTTCATAAAATTATCAAAAACTTTTTTCTGACTAATTTTTCTAAATACAAAATCAATTGCCTGGACAGAATTAGTCCCTTCATAAATAGGTGTAATTCTATTATCTCTAAATAATTGTTCTATACCTTGGTCTTTTGTATAACCATAGCCACCAAAAACCTGAATTGCTTCATTGGTAATTTCCATACCCATATCTGTGAAAAATGACTTAATTACAGGGGTCATAAGACCTACAATATCCGATGCATCTTTTTTTACTTCCTCTGAACTATGACTTAAACTTACATCTACCTGTTGAGCCATCCAAAAAGATAAGGATCTCTCTCCCTCAATTATAGACTTCATATTTAACAAACTTCTACGAATATCTGCATGCTTAATGATTAAATCTGTTTCTCCATTGGAATTATTATTTGATTTACCTTGCCTTCTCTCTTTTGAATAACTTAAAGCAGTTTGATAAGCTGTTTCAGATAGACCTAAACCTTGTATACCAACAACAATTCTTTCCAAGTTCATCATTGTAAACATAGAATTTAAGCCTTTATTCTCAGGTCCGATCATATATCCTTTGGCATCATCAAAACTTAATACACATGCAGGCGAACCTTTAATGCCCATTTTTGATTCAATTGAAACAGTATTGACTCCATTTCTTGGACCAATTGATCCATCTTCATTAATTTCGTACTTCGGTACTAAAAATAAACTTATCCCTTTCGTGCCTTTTGGTGCGTCCTGAGTTCTTGCTAAAACAAGGTGTATAATATTTTCAGTTAAATCGTGATCGCCAGATGTAATAAAAATTTTCTGCCCACTTATATTATAAGTGCCATTTTCATTTTTAATTGCCTTTGTTTTAATTAATCCTAAATCTGTTCCACACTGAGGTTCTGTTAAACACATTGTCCCACTCCATTTACCCTCTACAATTTTAGGAAGATATGTGTTTTTAATTTCTTCAGTTGCATGACTCAAAATACAATTGTATGCACCTATACTTAACTCACTATATAATTTAAAAGATAAACTTGATGATGAAAGCATTTCATCAAAAAAAGCACTTACAGTTTTTGGCATTCCTTGACCACCGTATTTTGGATCACAAGTTAAAGATACCCATCCATCTTCGATAAATTTTGAATATGCTTCTTTATAACCTGGAGGGGTTCTAACTACTCCATTTTCATACACACAAGGATTTTCGTCGCCAGCTTTTGCTAAAGGAAGAAGCATTTCTTCATTAATTTTTGCAGCTTCCTCCAAGATATCTTTCACTAGATCAGAAGTAACTTCTTTATACTTTTCAATTTCGTTATAATTTTTGTTGTCTTTTAAATGTTCAAATAAGAACATCATATCTTTCACAGGTGCAGAATAAACGGTCATAAATTTAATAGTATCAAATTAAGTTAATTTTTTTATTTTTGCAAATATGCAATAATCGCATCTCCCATTCCAGAAGTCGATATCTCTTTTGTTCCTTCGGACATTATATCTTTTGTTCTTAATCCATCATCTAACACGCTTTGGACAGCTTTTTCTAGATCATCGGCCTCTTTATCCAAATCTAGAGAATATCGCAAAGCCATTGCAAAGCTTAGAATAGTTGCTATTGGATTAGCAATTCCTTTACCAGCAATATCCGGTGCTGAACCATGAACTGGTTCATACATTGCTCTCATTTCTCCGTCCTTATTTTTCGCACCTAATGAAGCTGATGGTAATAATCCTAAAGAACCAGTTAACATTGATGCTTCGTCTGATAACATATCTCCAAATAAATTATCAGTAACAATTACATCAAATTGTTTTGGATTTCTTAAAAGCTGCATAGCGCAATTATCAGCAAGCATATGATTTAACTCAACATCTTTATAATCTTGATCATGTAAAGCTTGAACTTCTTCTTTCCATAATTGACCTGCTTCCATTACATTAGATTTTTCGCAAGAAGTAACTTTGTTATTTCTTTTCTTTGCTAAATCAAATGCAACTCTTGCAACTCTTATAATCTCTGATGAAGTATATGTATGCGTATTAATTCCTTTGCGTTCTCCATTGTCTATAGGCTTTATCCCTCTTGGCTCACCAAAATAAATTCCACCTGTTAACTCTCTTACAATCATTATATCAAGACCTGAAACAACCTCTGGTTTGAGCGTAGATGCATCTACCAATTGCTTGAAACAAATCGCAGGTCTGAGATTTGCAAATAATTTTAACTCTTTTCTTAATTTTAAAAGAGCTCTTTCTGGTCTTTTTGAAAAGTCTAAATTATCATATTTAGGACCTCCTACTGCACCTAAAATTACTGCTTCACATTCTAGAGATTTGTAAAAAACCTCATCTGTTATTGGAGTTCCATGTTTGTCATAAGAAGCTCCTCCAACAAGACCTTCTTCCATATCAAAATCTAGAGACTTATTAGAGTTAAACCAATTTATAATTTTTTTAACTTCACCAATGACTTCTGGTCCAATTCCATCACCAGGCAATAATAAAAATTTTCTTTTTTTTACTTTAATCATTAAATATCCAAGGCTTTACGGACTTTAATTTTTCCTCAAACGAAATTATTTTGCTAGATTTTTCAAGAGATAATGCAATATCATCTAACCCTTCAATCAAACATTTTTTCTTAAATTCATCTAATTCGAATTTTATCTCACTGTTACCAAAAATAATTTTTTGCTCTGGCAAGTTAATTGAAATTTCCTCTTGTCTTTTGGAATATTCGGAAAGCTCTTTTATTTGTTCATCGCTTACCTTAATAGGTAAAATTCCATTTTTAAAACAGTTGTTATAAAAAATATCTGCATAACTTGTACTGATAACACACGTAATACCAAAATCTAATAATGCCCAAGGTGCGTGCTCTCTTGACGATCCACATCCAAAGTTATCACCTGCGATTAGTATTTTCGAACTATCAAATGGAGATTTATTCAAAACAAAATCATTTACAGTTTTTCCATTTTCGTCATATCTCATCTCATAAAATAAGTTTCTACCTAATCCAGTTCTTTTTATTGTTTTCAAAAATTGTTTTGGGATAATCATATCGGTATCAATATTTACTATGGGTAAATAAGCTGGAATACTTTTAAGTGTTGTAAATTTTTTCATTTAATTGTTATATTTTCTTACATCATCTAAGTTTCCAGAAATAGCAGCTGCTGCTGCCATAGCTGGGCTTACTAGATGAGTTCTTCCACCACGACCCTGTCTTCCCTCAAAATTCCTATTTGAAGTAGATGCACATCTTTCTTCAGGTTTTAATTTATCTGCATTCATAGCGAGGCACATTGAACATCCAGGTTCTCTCCATTCAAATCCAGAATTTTTAAATATTTTATCTAAACCCTCTTGCTCAGCTTGCTCTTTAACTAGTCCAGAACCAGGGACAATCATAGCATCAACATGAGAAGCTATTTTTTTGTCTTTTAATATTTTTGCAGCTTCTCTCAAATCTTCTATACGACCATTTGTACAACTACCTATAAAAACTTTGTCAATTTTAATGTCTTTTATCTTTGTATTTGGCTTTAAACCCATATATTTCAAAGATCTGCTTATGGAGTTTTTTCTATCTTCATTTTGTTCTTTATCTGGATCAGGGACAATACCATCTATATCCACTACATCCTGAGGAGATGTTCCCCAAGTCACCATTGGTTTTATATCAGCTCCCTCAAGACTTATTTCTTTATCAAAATTTGCATCGTTGTCAGATTTTAACGTACTCCAATACTCCACTGCTTTGTCCCAATTATCATTCTTTGGTGACATTGGTTTGCCCTTTAAATATTTAAATACTTTTTCATCTGGCTGTATTAATCCTGCTCTTGCCCCACCTTCAATGGTCATATTACAAATCGTCATTCTCTGTTCTACGCTTAAATTCGAAATTAAATTTCCTGCGTATTCAATCACATAGCCTGTTCCACCTGCTGTTCCTATTTTTCCAATTATTTGAAGTATTACATCTTTGGATGTTACTCCTAATGTCAAGGCGCCATTAACATTAATTCTAAAATTTTTTGATTTTTTTTGAACTAATGTTTGCGTTGCTAAGACATGCTCTACCTCAGAAGTACCTATTCCAAAAGCAAGTGAGCCAAATGCTCCATGTGTAGCTGTATGACTATCTCCACATACAATTATTGTACCTGGTTGCGTAAAACCTTGTTCGGGGCCTATGATATGAACTATTCCTTGTCTTTTATCATTCATTCCAAAGAGATTTATGCCAAACTCTTCACAATTTTTTTCTAAAGTTTCTATTTGTATTCTTGAATCTTCATCAGAAATAGCAGCTGTTCTATCTGTAGTAGGAACATTATGATCTGCTACAGCTAAAGTTAGTAAAGGCTGTCTAACTTTTCTATTAGAGTTTCTTAAACCTTCAAAAGCCTGGGGACTAGTGACTTCATGGATTAAATGTCTATCAACGAATAAAAGTGATGTACCATCATCTTGCTGGTGAACAAGATGATCATTCCATATTTTATCATATATAGTTTGAGACATTGTAAAAAATTATTTTTTTACTTCTGGATTTCCTTCTGCTTCATCAGGTTTTTTTTCAGCTGATGGTGCTTTTTCTTTGACATCTTTATTTTCATCTACATTTTTAGATACAGCTTTGGTCTCATCTTTTGGAATTTCTTTAGATGCCTCTTTAGCTACTTCCGAACTCTTTTGCTCAGTATCTGGCATTACGTTTTCTTCTGTTACTTCTTGGATTTTCGTTTCTACCTCAATCCCAATTTTCTTTTTTATTTTTTCTGCAATTCTAGCTGATTTACCCGTTCTATCTCTTAGATAATATAATTTTGCTCTTCTTACTTTCCCTGATCTGACAACTTTAATCGTATCAACAATTGGACTATATAAAGCAAATGTTCTCTCAACCCCTTCACCAAAGGAAATTTTTCTTACTGTAAAAGAAGAGTTAATATCTCTATTTTTTTTTGCAATACAAACTCCCTCAAAATATTGAATACGATCTCTTTTGCCCTCTGTAATTCTAACACCAACCTTAACTATATCGCCTGGAAAAAATTCAGGGTGTTGTCTTTCAGAAATAATTTTCTTAACTTTAGATTGATTAATTTCTTCTATTGTCTTCATATTAGTTATCTTTTGTCTTTTTATATAATTGCCACAAATCTGGTCTTCGGTCGCGTGTTATAGCCTCAGATTGAGATAAACGCCAGTCTTTAATTTTGGCATGATCACCCGATAATAGCACTTCTGGCACACTTTTTTGCTCCCAAACTTGAGGTTTGGTATACTGTGGGTACTCCAAAAGTCCATTTTCAAAACTTTCCTCTTGAGCTGATTTATTGTTCCCTAGAATACCTGGAATAAATCTTAATATCGCATCAAGAATTACAAGAGATGCTCCTTCACCCCCAGATAAAACAAAATCTCCCAAACTAATTTCTTCAATATTTCTTGTATTGAGCAATCTGTCATCCACACCTTCAAAGTGACCACATATAATATTTATAGTATTTTCCTTGGATAGTTTTTTTGCTAACTGATGATTAAAAAGCTTTCCTTTTGGACTAAGATAAATAATTTTCTCGTCTGCAGAAACATTTTTATCTATCGATGCTGCTAATACATCTGCTTTCATTAACATGCCTTCGCCTCCTCCATAAGGAGTATCATCAACAGTTTTATGTTTATCAAATGCATAATCTCTAATATTTACAGTATCCAATTCCCATTTTTTATCAGACAAAGCTTTACCAAATATACCTTGGCCAAGATATCCAGGAAAAAAATCTGGGTACAACGTAAATACTCGAGCACTTAACATTATTTCTTTTCTTCTTCTTTTGGAGCTTCTGCTGCCTTATCTTCTTCTTTTGGAGCTTCTGCTGCCTTAGCTTCTTCTTTTGGAGCTTCTGCTGCCTTAGCTTCGCCGCCTTCTTCACCTTTTTTTCTGTCTTTTTTAGGTATTGCTTTTTGAGGATTGTTTCCTTTTTCGGGCATTGGCATTATATCGTTTTCTCCCAATAACCTTGCAACTCTTGTTGTTGGCTGAGCTCCTTGACCTAACCAATATTTTATTCGCTCAGAGTCTAAGCCAATTCTCTCCTTTTTATCTTTCGGTAATAATGGATTATAAAAACCTAATTTTTCTATAAACCTTCCGTCTCTTGGAAATCTACTATCGGCCACAACAATTTTATATACTGGCCTTTTTTTAGTCCCTCCCATTGATAGTCTCATTTTTAACATTACTTATATCTCCTTTATTTTAATTGATTAAATAGTTCAGGCGGAATCCCTTTATCCGCCATTCCTTTCATGTTTCCTTTAGACATTTTTTTCATCATTTCTGACATCATCTTAAATTGTTTTAACAACTTATTGATAGTGGCAATGTCTGTTCCTGAGCCATTAGCAATTCTTTTTTTTCTTGATCCATTTATAATTTTAGGATTTTCTCTTTCTTGCTTTGTCATTGATAAAATAACTGCTTCATTTTGAGTTATAATTTTTTCATCTATTCCTGATTGGTCCATTTGTGATTTAATTTTTGAAACTCCAGGGAGAAATGACATTATACCTTCTATTCCACCCATCTTTTTCATTTGACGTAATTGAGAAAGATAATCTTCCATCGAGAATTGACCCTTTTTAAGTTTCTCTTCTGTTTTCTTTAAATTTTCTTGATCTAAATCTTCTGAAGCTTTTTCAACTAAGGAAACGATATCTCCCATTCCCAAAATTCTATTTGCAATTCGATCAGGATGGAAAGCTTCAAAATTCTCAATTTTTTCTCCAACACCAAGAAACTTTATAGGGACCTCAGCAACATATTTCATACTCAATGCAGCTCCACCTCTTCCATCTCCATCTGCTCTTGTAAGTATAATGCCGCTCAAATTTACTGTATTTTTAAATTCCTTTGCTACATTAGCAGCAACTTGACCTGTTAGAGAATCTGCTACTAGTATAGTTTCTGCAGGATTAATAATAGTTTCAATTTGTTTGATTTCATTCATCATTTGAAAATCTATTTGTGTTCTTCCAGCGGTATCAAATAAAACTACTTCACAACCATTTAAATTTGCAGCACTTAAAGCTCTTCTACAAATGTCAGCAGGAAGCTGGCCTTCTATAATTGGCAAAGTTTCAATATTATTTTGTTCACCCAAAAGTCTCAATTGCTCTTGTGCGGCAGGTCTGTAAACGTCCAAACTAGCCATCATAACTTTTTTCTTATTATTTTTTTCTAAAAATTTTGCTAATTTTGATGTTGTTGTAGTTTTTCCTGAACCTTGCAACCCAACTAGCATGATTGGAACTGGAGGGACAGCATTAAGGGAGATTTCAGAATTCTTATCACCTAAAAAAGATACTATTTCGTCATAAACGATTTTTACAACCATATCCCCGGGCGAAGTTGATCTTATAATTTCCTGACCTAGAGCTTTGGGCTTAACTCTACTAATAAACTCCTTAACTACGTCTAAAGAAACATCGGCTTCTAATAAAGCCAACCTTATACCTTTTAAACTCTCGTCAACTTGCTTTTCATCAAGAGAAGGAGCTTTTTTTAATGAAGAAAAAATTTCTTCAAATTTATTAGTTAAATTTTCAAACATAATTTCGCACAGCAAGTATCGCACCAGTGGGCGAACCCTCGCTGACTGGTGTCGATCTCTTTGTTTCCAAAGACACCGCAAATTGCTGTATTTTGCGGAAGTGCGCGTAAATTATATTAGAGGTTCAAAAAGTCAATAAATAAGTTAAGTATTATTTATATGGAATTTGAAGCATTTAAAATGGATGGATTAGGTAACGATTTTGTTATTATTGATCAGAGAATAAATAGTTTAAACTTATCAAATGACCAAATCTTAAAAATTTGTGACAGAGATTTCATAGGGTGCGATCAGTTGATCTACATAAACAAAAGTCAAAAAGCTGATGCTGATGTTGCTTTTTTTAACTCGGATGGAAGCCACTCAGATGCATGTGGAAATGGAACTAGGTGTGTTGCTTATTTACTAAGTATTGAAAAAAATAAAAAAGAAATTGAAATTTCGGTATCCTCAAAAATATTAAAATCTAAAGTTCTTAATAATAAAGATGTTGAAACAATAATTGGAACTCCAAATTTAGAGTGGAACAAAATTCCTTTAAGTAAAAATCTTGATACTAAAAATCTGTCACTTGGCATGATTGATGTTGACGGAAATAAAATGAATGGTGGTATTGCAGTGAATGTTGGAAATCCTCATGTCGTATATTTTTGCGAGGATATAGAAAAAATAAATTTAAAAAAATATGGACCATTAATAGAAAATCATGAAGTTTTCCCTGAGAAATGCAATGTCACAATAGCTCAGAAAATTAGTGAACAACATTACAAAATTAAAGTTTGGGAGAGGGGTGCAGGTTTAACTAAAGCTTGTGGGACTGCAGCATGTGCAACAGCAGTCGCAGCTAATTTAAATCAACTACAAAACAGTAATTCAAAAATAGAATTTTCAACAGGAATTTTAAATATTCAAATTGATAATGAATTAAATATAAAAATGAGAGGTCCTGTATCTGAAATTGAAAAAATTAATATCAAGATATAATGGGTATTTTTGAAAAATTTAAAATCGGATTTAAAAGAAGTGCAAGCAATATAGCATCAGGCCTTAAAGAAATAATAGTTAAGAAAGAAATTGACGATGCAACTCTTGATAAAATAGAAGAATTCTTGATCGGCTCAGATGTGGGTATAGATGCAGCATCAGAGATAAAATCTATAATTGCTCAAAAAAAGATTGATCCTAAAAATGATCCAATCAAGGAAGTTTTCGAAATACTTAATAATTATATTTTAGAACTAATGACACCCCTAGAAAAGAAAGATTTTTTTTTAAAAAAAGAAAAGACAAATATAATATTAGTTTCAGGTGTTAATGGAGTTGGTAAGACAACGACTATTGGAAAATTAGGAAAAATATTTATACAAAATAATAATAAAGTTCTTTTTTCAGCATGCGATACATTTAGAGCAGCTGCTATTGATCAATTAGAAGAATGGGCTAACAGGGTTGATGCTAAAATTGTAAAATCAGATCCCGGTTCAGATCCGGCTTCAGTTGCTTATAAAGCAATGGAAGTAGCTCATAGTCAAAATATAGATCAAGTAATAGTAGACACGGCAGGAAGATTGCAAAATAAAAAGAATTTAATGGATGAATTAAAAAAAATAGGAAATGTAATTAAAAAAAGTGATGAAACAGCACCTCACGAGGTTATTTTAGTTTTAGATGCAACATCGGGGCAAAATATAATTAATCAACTCGAAGAGTTTAATAAATTACTTCCAATCACAGGCATCATAATGACAAAACTTGATGGAACTGCAAAAGGTGGGGTATTGATTGCGATTTCAAAGAAATATAAAGTACCTATAGTTGGTCTTGGGCTGGGAGAAAAAGAGGATGACTTACAAATATTTGAAGCTGAGAAGTTTGCAAATGCTTTTACCCAAATTAATTAAGCAAATTTTTAGAAATTAAAGGTTTATAGATATTGCACTCAAAATTATTTTTTAAAGATTTGTAACCACAGTTTTCAGCATAAGAAGAGATTATAAAATTTAATTTGCCAGAAGTTTTAGCAATTTCTAGCTTATTATTTTTTATGTCATATTTTAAATTTTCATAAAAATTTTTTTTTGCACTTATCAAAATTAAAGTGTTGTTGTCATTTAATAAATAGTAAGCAAAATCCTCTGGGAAAAGTGGGTAATTATATTTTTTTGAAATTTTTTTTACTTTTTTTGGAAACCAGTCATATGAAATCAAAGGGTAATCTTTATTTAAATTTTTATCATATAAGTACAAGTCCTGTGGAAAATCATTGATATAATTAGAAAATTCTCCCTTTGCTAAAATAGCTTTCTTCCGTGTTTTAAAATATAGAGTGAACTCACTATTGTAAGAGTTCATTTTTCCAATATGGAAATAATTATTATCATAGTACTCATTATTTATTTCTGAACTAAGTTTTGTTGGCAATATTAATAAAAAAAGTAATAAAAGGAATTTATACATATCTAAAATTAGAATTTAAAAGTGATGTGGATTTGTTTAAATTATGTCTTAATTTAAACTTTTTATAAAATTGTCGATTGATTGAATTAAATCTTTATTAAATTCCATCATATGGTCGTCGTTGTCATTAAAATAATTTGACTTAACACCACCATATTTATTAAATATTTCTTCGCCCATATAAAATGGCACAATATTATCCTTTTTCCCATGCATCACGTGCATAGGAAACTTTATTTTGTTAATTTTTTCAATGGATTTGTACTTATCTTTTAAAATAATTTTTGCAGGAAGATATGGGTAATATTTTTGTGCCAAAATCTCCATGGATGTAAATGGGGACTCTAATATTATTCCTGCAAATAAATTGTTACTTGCGGTCTCTATTGCTACAGCAGTGCCAAGAGATTCTCCATAGAGAACAATATCTTTATCTTCTATATTGTTTTGATTAAGCCATTCTTTGGCTTTAATTGCATCTTTATAAAGTCCAATTTCTGTTGGTTTGCCTTTGTTTCCACTAAAACCTCTATATGCAAAAATTAAATAGTTTAAATCTAAATCTGCAAACTCATTTAGTTTATAAATTCTATTATCTAATTTTCCAGCATTTCCGTGAAAAAAAAGCAAGGTTTTAGAGTTATTATTTTTTTTGTAATACCATCCAACTAGATCATTATCAGATTGAATGCTTACTTTTTCGATTTTGTGAGATAGAGGTCCCTCATCTAAATAATTATTTTCTCCAGGATGGTATAATAATTTTCTTTGATAAAAATAAACTATTAGAGAAACGCAAAAGTAAATAATTAAAATATAAAACAGAATTTTTGCAAATAACATTTTAGGCTTTAATTTCATTTTTATTTTTTCTTCTTACTAAATAAATTCCAAAAAATACTAATATAGTGCCAATTAGATGATAATTTTCTAAAATTTCTGAAAAAAATAATATCCCATAAAAAGCACCATAAATTGTGTATAAGTAAAGAGTAAATCCAGTAGTAGAAGGTCCCAAATATTTTATAGTTAGAGTGTACAATGAAAATGCAATAATTCCTGGAGAAAGAGCAGCAAATGAAATCCAATAATAAAACTCCTTGTTAATTAATGCTTTCTCAAAATAAGTATGTTCAATAAAATAGAATGGCAAAATACTTACAAAACCAAAAAAAGAGATTAATGTAAGTCTAGGAAAAAAAGAAAGCTCAGATTTCCATTGAAATAACATTACAGTATATATCGCCCATCCTAATGCTGCGCCTAACATCCAAAAATCTCCAGAGGCGAATTTTAACTCTAAAAGTAAATTAATATCACCTTTTAAAATTACAGAAAAAACACCTAATAAGCAGAATAGTAAACCAGCGAATTGTAAAATGTTAATTTTATCTTTGTAAAAAAAATATGAAATTAAAATTATAAAAATTGGTGAAGACGTATAAAGAATGCCCATGTTTACAATAGTTGTGGACGAACCAGCCATATATGGAAAAATTCCACATACACCACAGCCCATTAAACCAAGGAAAAAACTTTTTTTACTCTCTTGCTTAATAATTCGATAATTTTTAATTAAATATTTAAAATTAAAGATAAATAAAATAAAAAAAAATAAAAACCATCTCCAAAAAGATAAGGTAATTGGTGGAACATCATCAACCCCACCTCTAGCAACTATGAGATTGCTAGCCATAAATAAAGGCTGAAAAAGAAGAAGAAAATATCCAAGGTAATTTTTACTCATTTTTATTAAGAGATAAGAAGAAAATATAACTGAATAAACAAACTATAAAAAAGATTAAGAAAGAAATCTTATAACTATTTATTAATGAATATCCAGTGGATTGAAAATAATCAATACATAATCCTATTCCCCATTGCATAAAAAAAGTTCCAGAAAATAATAGAACATTAAAAGAAGTTAATGATTTTCCTGCAAGACTTTTATGAAAATTTAAAGCTACAGCAGGCTGAATTAATGAGATAACTATTGATGTTAAAATATACAATGTAAATAAAGTTGCTCCTGCTTTTTGACCAAGGTACGCGATTATTAACAACACAATATAGCCTAAGGGTAAACCAAGTTTTAGAAGTTTCATGCTGCTTAAGCCAAATTCAGATAATTTTGGTAAAATGTAACCCCAAACAAAAAAACCAACGAGCATAACTATATTTATCCAAAATAATCCTGTTGCGCTCTGTAAAGCATTATATCCAGTTACATTAAGCATCCATGGCCCAGCCCACAAAGTCTGAATAGCCATAATGCCCCCATAATTAAAAAACCCCAAAGGTATTACGCTAATAAAAAACTTGTTTTTCCAAATTGTTGAAAAGGTATGATTTTTATTTTCTTCGTTAATTTCGTTTTTTTGATCCCATTTTGGGATGGCAATTAAAATA
This sequence comes from uncultured Pelagibacteraceae bacterium, assembly GCA_902630065.1. Lineage (GTDB taxonomy): Bacteria > Pseudomonadota > Alphaproteobacteria > Pelagibacterales > Pelagibacteraceae > Pelagibacter. The sequence goes on along the minus strand of CACOTF010000005.1, from coordinate 33,964 downwards.
AATATTATGCTAAAAATTATTAAGATGGCTATCAAACCAAAAATCCATCTCCAACCAATTATAGGCAGAAGTAATTGTACAGGTAGAGTTGAAGAAACAAATCCAAAATTTGCAACCATAAGCATCCATGAATTTGCTCTTTGTTGATATTTTTCTGCAAACCAAACTCTATATCCTGTAAGCGGGCCCATCATACATGCACTTACTCCAATTCCGATGAATATTCTTGATAAGAGTAAACCATTAAAAGATTTAGCTAAAGCAAAGGAGATTGTACCCACTACTGCTATGACTAAAAAAGAAGATATTATTTTTTTGGGTCCAAAACGATCTAGTAAAAAACCAAGTGGAAGTTGCATAAATGCAAAGCCAATAAAATAACCACCAGCTAACAAACCTAAATTTGCTGCTGACAAGTCAAATTCTAAAGTTAAAACAGGAGTTAATGTAGCAGTGATCGATCTTACTAAATTAGATATAAAAAAACCAAATGCAAAAGCACAAAAAATTATAACACTTTTATTTATTTTATTGATCATTTGTATTTTTTATGAAAGTAAAGTTCTATAATGAATAATCAATCAACAAAAGATAAAGATGCTATATCTGCCAACGGGATGGCAGCTACTTCTCATCCTATAGCTACAGAAGAAGCATTGAGAGTATTAAAAAAAGGTGGAAATGCCGTAGATGCAGCAATTGCTGCATCAATAGTTTTATCAGTTACTGAACCAAATGCTACAAGTATAGGAGGAGACTGCTTTGCAATAATTAAAATGAATGGAAAAGATCCGGTATCATTTAATGGATCTGGAATGGCACCAGAAAAAGCAAATTATGATTTTTTTCAAAAAAATAATATTGATAAAATTGGTTTAACAAGCCCTCATTCTGTTACTATTCCTGGTGCTCTAGATGCCTGGAATAAGATACATGATGAGTTTGGTTCGTTAGAATTTGAGGAATTATTTCACAAGGGAATAGATGTTGCAAAAAATGGTTACAAAGTAACAAATGTTGTATCAAATGCTTGGAATAATAGTTTAAATAAACTTTCAGAAAATAAAAATTCAAAAATCCATATGTTAAAAGATGGAAAAAGCTATCAATTAAATGATCTGAGAAAAAGTCAAGCATTAGGCGAAACATTAGAATTAATTTCAAAAAAAGGAGTTAAAGAATTTTATAATGGTTCAATTGCAGACGATATTATCAAAAGTCTAAATGATTTAGGTGGACTTCATACAATCGAAGATTTTCAAAAACAAAATACCATAAGATCAGAAACTATATCTGCAGATTATAGAAATATAAGTGTTCATCAGTGTCCTCCAAGTGGTCCTGGTATTACAGTGCTAGTAATGATGAAACTATTAGAAAAATTATCTATAGAAAAATATAATGTAAATAGTGTTGAAAGATTTCATTTAGAAGCTGAGGTAACAAAGCAAGCTTATAAATTAAAAGAAGAGACGATAGGTGATCCTAATTTTGTAAATTTAGATTTAAAAAAAATATTAAGTGAAGATAATATAGATAATATTTATAAAAATATTTCTGTAAATAGTTGTGCTGATGTTGGCGATTTAAATATTCCAAATCACCCTGAGACTGTTTATTTAACTGTTGTTGACAAAGATCTAAATGTTGCTTCTATGATTAATTCTGTTTGTTATGCGTTTGGATCAGGTATAACGAGTCAGAAAACTGGAGTAGTTTTACATAATCGAGGAACGAATTTTAGAGTTGAAGAGGGACATCCGAACTGCATACAAGGTTTAAAAAGACCATTGCACACAATAATACCAGGAATGGTTATTAATAAAGATGGTGATTGTAATTTAAGTTATGGTGTAATGGGGGGACAGTACCAGCCGGTTGGTCAAGTACATGTTTTAAATAGTATTTTAGATTATGGTTTGTCGCCTCAGCAAGCCATTACTTTTCCACGAGCATTTCATTTTAGTAATATTTATAAACTTGAAAAAACTGTAGATAAATCAATCTATCAGGGTTTAAAAGATTTAGGACATAATGTTGAATATATAGATGGAACACATGGAGGCGGCCAAGCAATTAAGATTGATAGAGCAAAAGGCAATTTAATTGGTGGGTCAGATCCTAGAAAAGATGGATATGCTCAAGGCTATTAACTAAATGACAGAAAAAATTGTTAGAAATATCATTGAAGATCAAAATAACGACAATATAGCGATAACTAGTGATGGTAGTAATCCTCTAACATATGCAGAATTGAAAGGACTAATTCATAGAATATCCAAGCAACTAGCCGGATACGGAATATCCAATTCAGATCGAGCAGCAATTGTATTGCCAAATGGACCGTATATGGCAACAAGTTTTTTAGCTATATCAAGTTATATGTCAGCTGCACCTTTAAATCCGAATTATAAATCTGAGGAATTTGAATTTTATTTAAAAGATTTAAAACCGAAAATAGTTTTAGTTGAAAAAAATTCAGAAAACGTAGTAACTGAGGTCGCAAAAAAACTGGGAATACCTGTTTGTGAACTAAAAAATTCAGAAAGTAATCTAGCGGGTGACTTCAATCTTTTTGACAAATCCGCTGAATATAATTTACCTAATGAAGATCAAGAAGCTTTGGTTCTTCACACATCTGGCACAACATCAAGACCTAAGATTGTTCCTTTATCAAATAGTAATATTTATTCTTCATCAAATAATATTTCAAAGAGCTTAAAATTAACCGATAAAGATCATTGCCTAAACATAATGCCTTTATTTCATATTCATGGACTAATAGCAGTACTAGCCTCATCTATGAAAGTAGGCGCATCTGTTTGCGCTACAAGTGGTTTTAATGCTTTAAAATTTTTAGATCAAGCTAAGTCAGAGAAAATTACATGGTACTCTGGAGTTCCTACTATGCATCAAGCAATACTTATGAGAGCAGACAAAAATTTAGATTTGGCAAAAAATTTGAATTTAAGATTTTTAAGATCATCATCTGCATCTTTGCCACCAGCAGTATTTGAAAAATTAAACTTAGTTTTTAATTGTCCTGTAATTGAAGCTTATGGGATGACTGAGGCAACACATCAAATGACTTCCAATCCTCTACCACCTCAAAAGCAAAAACCTGGTTTTGTAGGAATACCTGCTGGACCAGATGTTTGTATAATGGACAATGATTATAATATTATGAAAAATGGAGAAGAAGGCGAAGTTTGTATTAAAGGTTCAAATGTAACAGTTGGATATGAAAATAACCCAGAAGCTAATAAAAATAGCTTTAGTAACGGTTGGTTTAGAACAGGAGACCAAGGCTATTTTGACGATGAAGGTTATTTAAAAATATCTGGAAGACTTAAAGAAATTATAAATAAAGGTGGAGAAAAAATTTCACCACTAGAAGTTGACAATGTGCTTATGGATCATCCGGCAATCGAAGCTGCTGTTTGTTTTGGTTATGCAGATAAAATGTTGGGCGAAGATATAGCAACAGCAATAATAATAAAAGAAGGCAAAACTTGCAATGAAGATGACGTCAAAAATTTTGCAAAAGAAAAGCTAGCTAAATTTAAAATTCCTAAAAAAATATATTTTGTTAAAGAAATTCCAAAAGGAGCCACTGGTAAATTACAAAGAAACACACTAGCAAAGAATTTTGGATTAACAGGTTGATGACAAAAATTTGTATATTTGGAGCTGGTTCAATTGGTGGTTATATTGCAACATGCCTTAAAAAAGCTGGAGCGGATGTTTCATTGGTTGCAAGAGGCCCCCACAAAGAGGCTATAGAAAAAAAAGGTCTTACATTTATTAAAGATGGGAAAACTGAAAATTTTAATTTTAAAGTTACAGATGATGCAAGTACACTTGATATTCAAGATTATATTTTCATCTCTGTAAAAGCTCACGGTATTACAAAAATAACCTCATCCATAAGTAAAATTATGGATAAAAATACATCAATAATTTCTGCGGTTAATGGATTGCCTTGGTGGTATTTTTACAAAGCAAACACAGGTACCTTGTTAGATAATAAATACATTGAAAGTGTAGATCCAAATGGAAAAATTTGGCAGGAAATTAACCCAGAAAGAGCAATAGGATGTGTTGTTTATCCTGCATGTGAAATTGTTGAACCAGGAGTAGTCAAACACAATCAAGGTGAAAGATTATCAATGGGGGAGCCATCGAGTGTCAAATCTGAAAGATTAAAAAAGATTGCAGATTTATTAATAAAAGGAGGAATGAAAGTCCCACAAAAAAATAATTTAAGAGATGAAATTTGGATAAAATTGTGGGGTAATTGCTCATTTAATATAATAAGCGCATTGCACGATAAAAGTTTAGATGAGATTGGAAATGACGAAAATCTTTTAGGCACTGTTAGAAAAATGATGGAAGAATGTAAGAGTGTTGGAGAAAAAGTTGGAGTAAAATTTAATGTTTCGATAGATCACAGAATAAAAGCCGCTATATCTATTATTGGTCATAAACCTTCGACAACTCAAGATCTTCATGCAAAAAGACCATTGGAAATAGATCCAATTATAGGATCAATAATAGAATTAGGAAACAAACTTAAAATTGATACTCCTACACTTAAAGAAATGAATTCCAAAATAAAAATAAAAGCAGAGGAGTTGGGTTTATATTCTAGATCTGAAATAATTGATCAAATAACAATTTAGAAGTTTAAAGAAATATCTCTATGTATTGAATTACATTTCGATACATATATAGCCTGCTCTTTAGTTAATTTGGATTGTAATCTTAATCCAATTGTTTCTTTAATTGCATTATTATATTCCTCGAGTTTTGGCATTAAGTTTTCTTTAGCATTTGCTCTCCAACTAACTTCTTTATTGAATAACTCAACAACTTCTTTTGATTTTGTTCTAATCGCCATTGGATCAAGTTCATCTGAATCTACCATTGATAATAAATCATCTACACTATTTAAAAATTCATCCATTCCGGAGATCTCACTCAACTTGTCAAACAATCCATCCATAATTGTAACTGATCTTTCATATACTTTTGTATTGCTTTCCATAGCTATAAAATAATCTAACTGTTTAATATCTTTTGATACTTCTTGAAGTTTTACTCCATCGTTTATGAACATTGCGAACTGATCAAGTAGATCGTAGGCTTCATCTACATTCTTTCTATATCTTTTTGTTGTTGTATTTTTAGCTTTATTTATTTTGTCGAATTCTGAATTCTTGGCTTGCCAAGTTTCTGGAATTGTGTTTTGAATTTCCTCAATTTCAAGTTTTACATCCTCAATTCTTAATTCTATTTTGTTTTTCTCATCTAATTCGTCATCATCTAAATTTCTAATCTCTGCTTTATATTTTTCTATTTTTTTATTTAATTTAAGTATTTTCTTTTGCTTCTTTCTAACAGTGAAATGCAGATCCCTATAATCAACAGCATATGCATTGTATTCGACCTCAACTTTTTTTAATTTATCGACTAGAGCAAAAGTTCCTAGTGCACTATCAAAATGATCTTCTAAAATTTCCATTTTATCATCTGGCAGATTAGTTGGAGCCTCAGATTGGAATTTTAATATTGCATTTTTAATTGTCTCACCGTTTGAATCAAATCTTGCAAATTTATACTCTTGCAAACAGTACTGTAATTTAGGATTCATTGGTGGAGGAGCAACATTCGAAGTTAAATATACTCTATTTGGTAGATAATTTACTAAGCTAGGGTATGCACCGACTATTCCCAATCCTATAAGCTGAAGAATTATAAAGGGCACAACACCTTTCCAAATATCAAGTGTTTTAACAATTTTAGGAGCTACACCTTTCAAATAAAAGAGTGCAAATCCAAATGGCGGTGTTAAGAAGGAAGTCTGCAAGTTAACACCAATCATAACTCCCAACCAAACAGCTGTCACGTTAGCCCCTGTTTCAGCTAATAATATTGGTGCAATTATTGGAACAACAACAACTGCAATTTCAATAAAGTCTAAGAAAAATCCTAACAAGAAAATTACAATCATCACAACAACAAATTGTGTCCAAAAACCACCCGGTAAATCTTGTAAAAAGTCTCTTACTAATTCTTCTCCCCCAAAAGCTCTAAATCCTGAAGTAAGCATTGCTGCTCCTAAAAGGATAATAAATACCATTGAAGTAGTCACACAAGTTTCTGTTACAACTTCTTTTAAAACATTTTCTGTTTTAAAAGTTCTCCAAAAACTCCAACCTATTCCGTATACAAGTATGACCACAAAGAAAGCGGTTATAAAGATTGCACTTAAATCTCTTTCCTCCAAATTTTTTACATTTAATTCATAATTTGATGCAAAGAATGTGATTGGAATTAGAGATCCAATAATTAAAATTAAAGGATAGAACGCACTTTTCTTTCCTTCATATAATCTATAACCAGCCATCAAAGTGGCACCAATTGCTCCAATTGAACCTGCTTGGTTTACAGTAGCAATACCCATTAAAATTGAACCTAATACGGCGAATATTAATGCAAGTGGTGGTATGATAATTACAACTACTCTTAACCAAAATTTTAAATCAAAATTTCCTTTAAATGGAACTGGCGGTGCAACACCTTTCTTTATTCTAGCAAAAATAAACACATAGATCATATAAAGAGCAACTAAGACAAGGCCTGGTAAAAGTGCTCCTAAGAACATATCACCTGCACTTGATGAACCTACTCTAAATTCACCTGGCATATTAAATTCACCAGTTAAGGCTTTATAATCATTTTGTCTTAAGTTGTTTGCAACATCAGATGCACTTGCCAACTGGTCAGCAATAATAATTAAAACAATTGATGGAGGAATAATTTGACCTAATGTTCCTGATGAACAAACTATTCCACTAGCAAGTTGTCTGTCATACTTATTATTTAACATTGTTGGTAACGAAATTAGTCCCATCGCAATTACAGTTGCTCCAACGATACCAGTCGTTGCTGCTAATAGAGCTCCAACAAATATAACTGAAATTCCTAAACCACCAGGAATTGGTCCAAATAATTGGCCCATTGTTATTAATAAGTCTTCAGCAATTTTTGATTTTTGAAGCATAATTCCCATGAAAATAAATAAAGGAATTGCGATCAAAGTATCTGTTTCTACATCCCAGTAATTACTCCTAAAATTTGTAATACCAGCAACGAGCCATTCTATAGGTCCATCTACAGCAAAAAAGGCACTGGAGTCTCCCTCGAATATGTAGCCAAAAAATGCAGCTAAACCAATTGCAATTATAGCTGAACCAGGTAGTGCAAAAGCAACAGGGTAACCCGATGCAAGAGCAACAATCATTATCACAACTAGAACAGCTAAAAAGAATGTTTCCATAATTTAATTTTTGACACCTTTTAAAATTTTGTGACTACTTTCCATAAAATAGCTAGTAAATTGAATTAACATCGTAACAGCAAAAACAGCTAGATAAACAGCCATCAAATATAAAAGATAGAGACCATTAGATCCTTGTTGCGTAACTTCAAAAGCTACAACAGGACCATTTATTATGCTGGCTTTTCCGTTTAGACCTAAAAATATAACTATTAATGTAAGTGGTACTCCTAGAACTGCCGATCCAACCATATTTGTCCATGCCTTCTTTTTTTCACTAAAAGAAGAATAGAGTACGTCAACTCTTACGTGCCCTTCATGAATTAATGCGTATGCACTAGCAAATAAATAAAGTGCAGCATACCAAAATCTAACTAGATCCCCTTGAAATGCTTGTTCGTATGAAAATATAAATCTTGATAATACAATTACGAATTCACTTACTACAACCAATACTGCTAGCCAAATAAAACCAACTGATTTCGTAAAATATCCAATCACGAAAGAAATTAATATTATTGGAAAGTGAATATAAGTAATTCTTACAGGGGCTTTAACCATCAATGCTTTTACTTCAGGACTGAAGATTGCTTCCCATAATCTTTCAACAACCATAAAAGATATAACAAAGTCAGCTACGCCAACTAAAAATACTGCCCAAAATGATGATCTGACAAGATATGCTGAAAATCTTGATAAAATTTTTGAATCTTGCTCCAAAGTTTGGCTATATGTTTTAAAAACATAAAAAACGACCGCAGCAATACAAATCAAATATAATCCAATTTGTATATAACCATAATTTAAATCAGATCCCTCTAATGCTTTTTTCTTATACCCAAACATCTCATGATGTGAAAAAATTTTTTTTATTCCTGGCCAATCACTCCAAACTGTTAAAACATTATTAATAAGAAATGCTAAAGTAAAAGCTAAAACTGAATAACTGATTATTCTAAGATATAAAGAAAGATTTGAATTTTTTGTCACCATAGTATTTTAAAATACCTAAGTAATACTCGATTTTGTTTAAAAAAAAAGGGCCCAATTAAGGGCCCTTTAATAACTAAATTTAGTTAGATTACATTCCTAATGCTCTGTTTCTTTGAGAAATGTAAGGTGAGTCAGACAAGTTGGTCCAAGAACCAATGTCTTTTCTAGCCTGTAAGAAACTAGAGTGGATTCTCTCAGCGAGACCACTGCTTGCTCTTGTTTCCTCAAATACTTCATTAGCAGCTTTAGCAAAACCATCATAAACTTTGTCGCTAAACTTCTCTAGTTTAACACCATGATCGTTTATTAATCTTGCAAGCGCAGCACCATTTTTAGCGTTGTACTCTGACATCATAACGTCATTTTCCATCGCAGCTGCAGCTTCAATTAATAGCTGATCTGATTTTGATAAGCTTGTAAACCAAGATTTGTTAGTACCACATGCTAACATAGATCCTGGCTCGTGCATTCCAGGATAGTAGTAGTATTTAGCAGCTTCTTGGAATTTCATAGCTTCATCATTCCATGGACCTACCCACTCTGTTGCATCAATTGCACCAGAAACAAGGTTTTCGTAAATTTGTCCACCAGGAAGTGAAACTGGAGATCCTCCAAGTTTACCGATAACTTGTCCACCTAATCCAGGCATACGCATTTTAAGACCTTTGAAGTCATTAGGGCTTCTAATTTTCTTGTTAAACCATCCACCCATTTGAACTCCTGTGCTTCCACACATAAAGTTTTTTAGACCGAATTTGTCTGATAGTTCATCCCATAATTGTTGACCACCAGCAAATCTAATCCATGCGTTCATTTCAGTGTAAGTGAAACCGAAAGGTACAGCTGTAAAGTAACCCCAAGCTGGATCTTTTTTAACCCAGTAGTAGTCAGCAGCGTGATACATTTGCGAGTTACCTGAAGCAACTTCATCAAATGAGTCAAACGCTTTAACCCTTTCGTTTGCTGCATAGTAAGTGACTTGAATTCTTCCATCACTCATGTCTGTAATTCTTTGAGCAAATCTTTGCGCACCAGTTCCTAAACCTGGGAAATCTCTTCCCCATGTAGCTACCATAGAAGCTTCAATTCTTTCTTTGGCAACGGCTGGAGCAGCTAAAGATGATGCAGCTACAGCAGCAACACCAGTCGCAGCAGCAGCCTTAAAGAATTTACGTCTTGAAGGAGTTTTACCCTTCAATAGTTTTTTTTCTTTAATCATTATTTCTCCTCTTTAAGTTAATTAACTGATGCATTTAAAGCATATATGTTTCTTAGAGTCATTTTAAAAAAGTGAGGATTTTTCACTTAATTACAATCTATGATTGTAAATGTTTATGAATTATCTTTAATTATTGAATATTTTGGCATGGTTTAACATGCTTAGATCTTCAAATTGTTTGCCTATAATTTGCACTCCTAAAGGCAAATTTTTTTCGCCTTTTAAAATTGGCAGTGAAATGCATGGTACATGTGCTAGAGACCAAATCTTATTAAATTCTGGACTCCCAGTTGTCTTAAATCCTTTGTCAGCAATTCCACAACTACTTGGCGTTATAATTGCATCAAACCTTTCAAATATACTATCTAAGTTTTTTGAGTATGTTCTCATCGCATCTAAAGCTAAAGCATAATCTTTTGCCGAATGTTTTAGTCCGTTAATAATTGCTCTCTTAATTTCTATAGAAAGTTTTCCTTTTGAAGTTTTGTAATAATGATGGAAATTTTGAGCCATCTCTGTCTCATATATAATTGTATGACAATCAATCATATCTTCAAAATATTTAGGAGCAGTCTCAACCTTTACTATTTTTTTATTATTTAAAATAAATTTGTTAAATGATTTTTTTGAAATACTGTCAACATTTCTCCAGCGTTTGGTTTTATAAAAAACAAATTTTGATTTTTTTATTTTAATTTTTTTATTAAGAAAATTAATATTTGTTGTTGTTTCATCTGCATCGTCTCTAGCAAACAAAACTTTCGATAATAGTGCTACATCACTAATTGTTTTTCCAAATACTCCGACTTGATCTAAATTATATGATGTTTGCAAAACACCATTTCTAGAAATTAATCCATAGGTAGGTTTATAACCAACAACTCCACAATAAGAGGCTGGCCTGATTACAGATCCACCCGTTTGAGTTCCGATTGATAATGGTGCCATATCAGATGCAATAACAGCTGCAGAGCCACTAGATGAACCTCCTGGTGTTCTTGAATAATCATGTGGGTTTTTAGTTTTTGATGGCGATAAGAAAGCTAATTCACAAGTTACAGTTTTACCCATAATTATTGCTCCAGCCTTTTTTAAAAGCTCAACAATTTTAGCATCTGAATTATTCTTTTTTTTTAATTTTATTCTTGCACCATATTTTGTTGGCATTTCAGATGTTGAGATAATATCTTTAAGTGCTACTGGTAGACCATGCAAAACCCCTAAAGATTTTAATTTTATTCTCTGATTATCAGATTTTTTTGCATCACTTAGGAGTTTTTTTTCATTAAAATATTCCCAAGCTTGAATATTCTTATCATATTTTTTTTTTTGATTGATATATGCTTTACAAAGTTCAACGGAAGTTAATTGTTTATTTTTAAGTTTTTTTAAAAGTTGTTGTGCTGATAAATTTAGGAGTTTCATTTATCTCTTAAACTAATTTTTCATCAGAATAAACGCAACATTTCTCTGGTGGAAAATATAAATTTAATTCTCCGTCTGGAATGGGTTTTTCTCTTTCTACTTTTGACTTAATCACTAAATCACCCATTTTTCCTGTAAGGAGCTTAAAATTACCAAAGTCCTCAACTCTTGTGAGTTTAATTTTAACTGTATTACTTTTTTCTTTTTCAGCCAATTCTATGAACTCGGATCTAATACCCAGTTTAACATTTTTATCTTTTAAATTTCCTAAATTTGAATTTGTCTTAATAGTGGTATCATTAATTTTTACTTCATGATCAGAGGATACAGTTGAATGAAAAATATTCATCGCAGGAGAGCCAATAAAATAACCAACAAAAGTTGTTTTAGGTTTTTCAAATAAATCTTTTGGCAATCCAACTTGCACGATTTCACCTTGATCCATAACAATTATATTTTCGGCAAAAGTCATAGCTTCGTTTTGATCATGAGTTACATAAACCAATGTTGTTTTATATTGTTCATTGATTTCTTTTAAGTTTCTTCGAAGTCTAAATTTTAAATCTGGATCTATAACTGTAAGAGGTTCGTCCATTAAAACAGCAGCAACGTCTTCTCGAACTAAACCTCTGCCTAGAGAGATAAGTTGTTTTTGATCAGCCGTTAATTTTCTTGCTGGTGAGTTTAAAAATGAAGATAAATTTAAAGTATCTGAAACTGCTTTTACTCTTTCTTCAATTTTTTCTTTTGTAAATTCCCTGCATCTTAGTGGAAAAGCTAAATTATCATAAACAGTCATTGTATTGTAAATTACTGGGAATTGGAAAACTTGGGCAATATTTCGATCTTCTGTTTTTAAATCGGTTACAGGTGTTTCATCGAATAATATTTCACCTTTGGATGGTCTCACTAGTCCAGAAACAATGTTTAACATTGTGGTTTTTCCGCAACCAGAAGGTCCCAAAATTGCATACCGCTTGCCATTTTCCCATGTCATTGAAAACGGATTAAGGGCATATGTTGGTTTTGGATCTAGAGGATTATAAGTATGAGAAATATTAGATAAATCAATTTTAGCCATTTGTTCCTCCATATGGTGACGAAACTAATTTTTCATCTTCACCAAAAGCGTAAAATTTATTTGCATTAAAATTTATTTTTACTTTCTCATGAATTTTAAAATTCATTACTTCCTCGATTAAAGCAATTATTTTTGAATTTCCCCTTTTTAGATGAAGCAATGTTTCTGAACCACTAATCTCTGCTAATTCTATTTCGAATTCTTCACCATTTTCATCAAGTTTTATTTCTGAAGCTCTAATTCCAAAATTATAATCTTTATCTTCTAAATTCTTAAAATGATTTGGAATTTCTAAAGAAATATTCTCAAAGTTCAGATTTTTTGAATTTTTTGAACCCTTTAAAACATTCATTGGTGGATCATTTGATATTTCTGCAACTTTTAAATTAGATGGATTTTCAAAAATCTCTTTGGCAGGACCTTTTTGTAATACCTTCCCTTCATCTAAAACAATTACTTCTCCATTTAGTTCCATTACTTCTTGGGGATCAGTTGTTGAATAAATTAAAATTGTATCTTGGGACAGTCCTTCTGAGAAAATTCTTTTAAATTCTTCTCTTAACTGCTCTCTAAGTTTATAATCTAAATTAACTAGGGGTTCGTCTAGCAACAAAATTTTTGCTTTTTTTGCAAGTGATCTTGCAAGTGCAACCCTTTGTTGCTGTCCGCCAGATAATTCCTGAATTTTTCTATTTTCAAATCCAACTAATCCAACAGTTTTTAGAGCTTCATCTACATCTTTTTTTATTTGCTCAGGACTTAATTTTCTTTGTTCTAATGGAAAAGTTATGTTTTCATAGACATTTAAATGAGGGTAATTAATAAATTGTTGATAGACCATAGCAACATTTCTTTCCCAAACTGGTATTTTAATAAAGTCTTTTTCCTCAAAAGAAATTGAGCCTTGATCTGGATTTAATAATCCTGCAATTGTTTTTAAAAGAGTCGTTTTGCCAGATAAAGTTCTGCCTAAAATGGTATACAAATTACCTTTTTTAAAATTAAACGAGACATCGTTTAAATGAAATTGTTCATCAGGTTTATATGAAATTTTCTCTCCAATTAAATTCATTATTTTAATGCTCCTGATAAATTTCCTTTTGATAGATATCTCTCAACTATAAATGCAACTATTATTAATGGTGCAACAGAGACTAAAGCTGATGCCGAAAGGCTCCACCATGGTGTTATTGATGAATTAAGTGCAACAACCTTCACGGGTAACAATTGTACTTCAGTAAATGTCAAAATAAATGCAAAAAAGAAATCTATCCATCCAAAAATAATACAAAACATTCCTGCAACAATTAAGCCAGGTATTGAATTTGGTAAAACAACTTTATAGAAAGCTTGATAAGGATTGCACCCATCAATTAATGCAGTCTCATCTAATTCTTTTGGAACTCTATTAAAAAAATCTACCATAATCCAAACAGCAATTGGCATTAATAAAACGATGTATACGACCACTAAACCTAGTAAGCTATCGAGCAACCCTATCGTGCTTAGAAAAATAAAGAAAGGAATTGATAATACAATTGGAGGCATGATTCTTTGTGAAATAAAGAAAAAGGTAATATCGTTATTTCTTACAAATCCGGCTTTAAAGGTAAATCTTGATAGTGCATAAGCAGCAAGAGTACCAAGAACAATACTTATTAAACTAGCAGTACAAGTTACAAAAATACTATTAAAATAAGGCTCAACAATATCTACTCCACCTTTCGCAGGAGACTTAATTAAAACTCTCCAACCCTCCAATGTTGGTTCGAAATCTAACCAAGGAATATAAGTTACTTTACTATTTACAGATTGGAAGTCTTTAAAAGATGTTGATACAGCCCACAGAAATGGCGCAACAACAAATACAGTCCAAAATGTAATAAAGAAATATTTAAGAAAAGTGTAAAGTTTGCTCATAGTTATTCTTTGATCATTAATTTGGTTAAAACTTTAGCTATTATCGTTAAACTGATAATCATTATGACAAGATAAGTGAAAGATAAGGTTGCTGCATAACCCATCTGAAATTCTCTTAATCCTTTAATATAAATATAAAAACTTGACGTCTCAGTTGCAGTACCTGGTCCTCCTGAAGTCAAAACAAATACTGTATCCATTATTTTTGAAGCCTCTATAAGTCTTATTATTATTGCTCCAATTGATATTGGAGCCATCAAAGGAAAAGTTACATAAACAAATTTTCTAAATGGACTTGCTCCATCTATAGCGGCTGCCAAAAAGGGTTCTTTTGGAAGTGACAAAAGTCCAGCTAGTAACAGTAAAAACATAAACGGTGTCCATTGCCAAACCTCAACAATTATAACAGTAAACTTCGCTATAACTGGATCACTCAACCATAAAATAGGTTTTACTCCTAATCCACCTAACAAATCATTTACAGGACCTAGTGATTCATGAAAAAATGTTCTCCAAATTACTGTCATTATTACTGGAGTTGTCATCATGGGTACTAGAAAAATTACTCTAAAAAATCTTTTAAATTTTATTTCTCTCCAAACCATCATCGCTAGAGCAAATCCGATAACATATTGAAGAATAACTGTGGTAACAGATAAAAAACTTAACCTAAAAAAAGACTCCCAAAACCTCGGGTCATCAGTAAATAACCTTATATAATTCGTAATACCTATGAAGTTCATTTCTGGTGTATAACTATTCCATCCAGAAAGACTTAATCTAATAGTAAAAATAATTGGAAAGATTAAAATTCCAATAAGCACAAACAATCCTGGGAATAAAAAAACAAACTTGTGTTTAAAATTCATAATTTTTTTTTTGGATTATTTTAAAATGTGGCCGTTAAAAAACGGCCACAAGTTTTACAAAATTATTGCTTATTATCTTCCATTGCTACACCAACAGCATAGGCTTTTCTTACGTTATCTTTTCCTACTCTGTTAAGTATATCTTCCCACTGTTTAGCAGCTTCGTCTAAAGCAGCTTGTGGAGATAATTGACCAGCTAATGCTTTTGCAGCAGCAGTAGCCAATGCAGCATTAAACTCAAAAGTTCCAGGAACTCTTAATGGAAATACTCTATTTTTACTTTGTTCCATTTGTGCAAGAGTATCAACATATGATTGAGCAATATCTTTATCCCAACCAATTTGTGTCCATACATCAACTTTAAAGTCATCATTTCTAAATGGGTTTACACCAAATCTACCAATTCCAATATCTGCTTGGTGGTTAGCTTCGTTAGCAAAGAAACATAGGTAATCGAAAGCCATTTCTTTCTCTTTACTTTTCTTAGCTACTCCAACTGCCCATCCCCATACGAAGAAAGGAGCTTGGTTAAAGCCTTCATCCCAAGAGTTAGTTTTTCTATTCCAAACTTTCATTGCTCCTGGTAACTGTGCAGCACCAACTTTATTGTTTATTGGACTATCTGGTTGCATAGCAGCAACAAATGCATCATCCCATGAAAAACTAAACAAAGTTTGTCCTCCACCAAATGATCCAATTTCATCACCTAAACCAAAATTTATTCCTCCTGGAGGAACATATTTAGTTGCCTCTACCCAGTCAGTTAAAGCTTCAACAAAACCTGGATTGTTAATTAGTGGTTTCATAGTTTCTAAATCAAAGAAAAAACCACCAGGTGTTTTAGGATTTTTTGAGTAAGCAGCAGATCTTGAATAGAAAGCAGCATACATTAGATCGTCTTTTTTCATTACTTCAGCAGATCCGTATTCTTTCTCGCCATCTCCATCCCAGTCCCAATTATTAAAGTAAGCTGCCATTTCTCCATACTCTTTCCAAGTTTGAGGAACTCTTAGTTCTTTACCAGTAGCTTCTTTATATTGTTTTTGGTACTCAGGATTATCAATTACATCTTTTCTATATTTTAGATAATGTCTGTCTCCATCAACCGGAAACTGATACATAACACCATCCCAAGATGCTACACCGATATGAGACGGAGTAACGTCTTTCATTTGTTTCATCTCAACGTATTTCTTTGGAACTGGCTCTAAGTATCTTCTCCAATCGTTAATGAAGTTTGAAAATCCAAAAACGATGTCGTATGGAGCTTGTCCAGCTTGAAATGGTACCATTGCTTTCGCATATAAGTCACCTGCTGGTGTATGAGTAACATCAACTTTTGCTCCAGTAAGTTTAGCGAACTGCTCAGCATGTAGAGCTGTTGGTTCTCCCATGACTGGTACAGCATGTGTATTAATCTTAAGCGTCTTGCCTTTATAGTTTTTCTTAGACATAGACTCGTAAGAACAATCACCAGGAATATCCCCAGTTGCTTTGATATGTGGAAACTGATCACTCCACTTATCAGCATACGCAACAGGACTAAATACCAACAAAGCTGATATTAGAGCGGTTACGCAAGTTTTTATTGTCTTCATCTTTTTTCCTCTCTTTGTTGTTAATTATGGAACTAACACTGCACGACCTTTGACTTTTCCGTCATTAAGATCATGTAGCGCCTTGTTAGCATCATCTAATTTATATTCCTGCATAGATAGCTTGACTTTACCTCTGTCAGCTAATTCCATGAGCTCGTATAATTCAGACCACGTTCCTACTAAATTTCCGACTATTGTTTTTTCAGATATTATTAAATCTACGGCTAAAGATTTGATCTCCTCTCCATAACCTACAATATAATAAAAACCTCCATTTGAAGTCATTTGAATTCCCATTGCAGTCGATCCTTTCTCACCAACGAAATCAATTACAGCCTCAGAACCTTTTCCCTTGGTTAACTCTTGAACTTTTTCTATTTCGTTTCCGTCAATCAAAACTCCGTGATCTCCGCCCAACTCCATTGCATGTTTAAGAGCTTTTTCTGATTTCTCTACAATAATTATATCTGCTGCACACATTGCTTTTAAACATTGAATAGCAATATGCCCTAAACCTCCTGCACCTATGATTGTACAACTTTGACCAGGAAGTAAATGTCTAGTAGCTTTTTTCACAACTCTATAAGCTGTTAAACCAGCATCAGAAAATGGAGCAACATCTTTAGGTGCCAATACTGTTGGCAATTTAATTAAATTTCTCACACTTGTTTTTAAAAGTTCTGAATATCCACCTTCTTTAATACTTAACCCTGGGAAAGCTCCAGCGGCGGCATGCATGTCGTTACCTCTTCTACAGTCAAGACACGTCCCATCTGTTCCAGATATAAGTGGGTGCAAAATTACTGGATCTCCTTTTTTAAATTCTGTAACATCTTTTCCAACATCTTCTATCCAACCAGCATTTTCGTGACCCATAACGCAAGGAAGTAGTTTTCCGTCTGGATCTTGAATATGTTTCCAAACTCCTTCAATTATGTGTAAATCAGTTCTGCAAACACCAGCTGCACCAATTTTAACTATTACATCAGAAGCCTTTTCTATTTTTGGATCAGGCATTTCTTGATTTGTGACCCAAGTTCCCTCTTTCATTTCTGGGTCGTACTTATGTAAAACCTGTGCTTTCATTATTTCCCTCTCTAAAATTAATTTTTTAAAGTTAAATCTTAAAATGAAAAAAAAAATATGTCTAGAAAGTTAGAATAATTTTAAATACCAATTACAACTTGAGATTGTTAATTAACTTTATTTTTGCAGCCACCAGTTTTAAAAAACTCGTCCATATTATCTATGGCCAGATTAGCCATTGCAGTTCTAGTTTCTTTGGTTGCGCTGCCTAGGTGAGGGAGAATAAAAGCACTTTTGTGTTTCAGATATCCAGGATTTAAATTTGGTTCATTTTTATATACGTCCAGCCCAACTGCATAAACTTTTCTTCTTTCTAAAGCATCTATTAAAGCTTCATCTTCAATAATATCTCCTCTTGCAACATTGGTCACTACTGCACCTTTTGGTAATAGTTCTAGTGTATCTTTATTGATTAAATTTATTGTCTCTTTAGATGCGGGACAACATACCGAAAGAACATCAGAAACTTTCATCAAATCATTTAAGTTGTCGTGGTAAGTTGCGCCTTGTTCTTTTTCTTTGCTTAATTTTGAACGATTGTGATAATGAATTATCATACCTAAAGATTTAGCTATTTTAGCTATTTTTTGACCAATTCTACCCATGCCAAGTATTCCAAGTCTAGTGCCTGTTAATTGTTTACCAATCAACATATCTGCTGACCAAACCCAGCCACCTTCTCTTGCTTTTTCAATTCCTTCAGATGCTCTTCTGCATGCACCTAATATCAGCAAAACCCCAATTTCAGCAGTGGCATCAGTTAAAACATCTGGCGTGTTTGTAACTGCGATCCCTCTTTTCTTTGCGGCTTCTAAATCTATATTTCCAAAACCTACAGCAAAATTTGATATAATTTTAATACTATCAGGTAATTGATTAATTGTTTCTGCATCAAGCTTATCAGTTAAAGCTGATAAAATACCATCACAGCCTGCACTCATTTCTATTAGCTTCTTTTGAGAGTAGAGTTCATCATTTAAATTAAAGTTAGCATCAAATAATTCTTTAGCTTTATCCTCACAAGATCTTAAAAGCCTTCTCGTGATTAAGATTTTTTTCATTTTGTTTTAGATTAATTTAGATCAAAAACCTTACCAGGATTCATGATATTGTTTACATCAATACTTCGTTTAATAGCTTTCATCACTGGCAAATTATCTGGATGCTCTCTTAAAAGGTAATGTTTTTTTTGAAGACCAATTCCATGTTCTCCTGTAATTGTTCCCTCTAACTCTAAAGCTTTGTTAATTAAATCATCGCTGTACTGCCTAATTTTTTTTTGTTTTTCTTCATCATCAGGATCATACAATATTATAGAATGAAAATTTCCATCTCCAACATGACCAACCATTGGTGCAGTTAGACCTAACTTTTTAACTTCTTTTTCTGCCCATGAAATACACTCAACTAACTTTGAAATTGGTACGCAAACATCTGTGGAATACACTTTCATATCATGACCTAAAGCTTTTACTGAATAGTATACATCATGTCTTGCTTTCCACAGTATTTTTTGTTCTTCGGGAGAAGATGCCCATTGAAAATCACTTCCACCATTATTTTTTGATAATTCTTCAACAACTTTAATAGACTCGTTATTCGATAGCTCACTGCCATGGAATTCAAAGAATAAAGTTGGTGATGCTTTGATGTTTTCTAACTTTGAATATTTAATGCTAATTTCCATTTGATCTTTGTTTAACATTTCAATTCTTGCAATTGGAACACCATACTGAATAACTTCTTGCGCAGTCTTTACTGCTGAGTCTAAATCTGGAAAATAGCAAACTGCACTCATTATGCTCTCAGGTATTGGTGATAATCTTAATTGAACTTCTGTAATAATTCCTAAAGTTCCCTCAGATCCAATAAACAAATTAGTTAAGTTATATCCCGCAGAAGTTTTTTTAGTTCTTGCACCAGTTTTAATTATGTCTCCATTTGGTAAAACAACTGTTAAGCCAGAAATAACTGTTCTCATTGTTCCATATTTCACTGCCATTGTTCCTGAAGCTGAAGTAGATGCCATTCCACCGAGTGCAGCATCCGCACCAGGATCTATTGGAAAAAATACTCCATCTTCTCTTAAAAATTCATTTAATTGCTTTCTTGTTACATTTGCTTGCACTCTGCAGTCAAAATCCTCAGCATTTACACTTAAAACTTTATTCATTTTTTCTAAAGAAATCGTAATACCATTTTGATTTCCAACAACATGGCCTTCAAGAGATGTGCCGGTTCCAAATGGAACCACTGGAATTTTATGCTCGTTACAAATTTTTAGAATTTTTGAAACTTCTTCATTAGTTTCTGGAAATACAACTGCCTTCGATAATATTGGATTATAGGTATCTTCCCCTCGTGCATAATTTGCACGAGTAGACTCGGAAGTAGAAAATCTTCCGTTAAATATCTTTTTTAATTCTGCTTGGACGGTTTCGTTCATTCTTTAATAATACAAAAATATTGATTAAAAATACAGTTTATTTAGAAAGCATCTTGCCTATATTTTCTAAGGCTTGCATTATATTATCTCTAGATGCGGCAAAACTAAATCTAACGTAATCATTACAAGTTTTACCAAACGCAGTGCCAGGAACAATCGCAACCCCAGCTTCATGCATAGCTTTTTTGCAAAACTCAGATCCATTCATGCCAGTCCCTTTTATATTCGGAAAAGCATAGAAAGCTCCTCCCGGCAAACTACACTCAACTCCTGGTAAATCATTTAATCCTTTGTGAATTAAATTTCTTCTTAATGTAAATTTGTCTAACATATCTTTAATAGAATCTTCTGGACCATCTAATGCAGCTATACCAGCATATTGGGCTGCTGCATTTACACATGATACACTATTAATCAAAAGTTTGTTTACATGTTCAACCAAATGCTCTGGCCAGTAACTCCAACCAAGTCTCCATCCAGTCATAGAATATGCTTTACTCCAACCCTCAAGAACAATTAATCTATCTCTTAGGTTAGGATAATTAAAGAAAGTCGGCATTTCTTTATAATCAAAAATTTGTCTACTATAAATTTCATCACTTAAAATCGTGACCTGCGGATGTTTTTCTAATTCTTTTGCTAAGTAGTCAATTGCAGGTTTTTCAACAAAGCTTCCAGTTGGGTTGTTTGGATTTATTAGAATTAAAAGTCTAGTTTTGTCAGTTATTAAAGACAGAATTTTGTCTGGATCAAATTTTAAATCTTTATCCTCAGTTAAATCATATGGAACAGCTTTTGCACCAGAATAATTAATCATTGACTCATAAATTGGAAAAGCTGGAGTTGGATGAATTATTTCAACACCTGGTTCACCATAACAAGTAATTGCATAATACATTGTAGGTTTACCACCTGGCATTATTAAAACTCTATTTGGATCAATATCAGCATTGTAAAGTCTCTTGACCCATCTTGCCACAGCTTCTCGACATTCTGGAATTCCATTTGATAAAACATAACCATGATGACCATCATCTAGAGCTTTTTTTGCAGCTTCAACAACATGTTTTGGAGTTTTAAAGTCAGGTTGTCCTAGACCTAAATGAATCATAGGTTTGCCTTGTGCTTCTAATTTTTTTGCTTCTGCTAGAACAGAAAATGCACTTTCAGTTCCTAAACGATCTAATGCTTTTGCTAATTCAATCATAATTTTTCGTCGACAAACTAACTGAAAAGCAACTTCATGTCTATTTATTTAAATTGAAAATAATAATAAAAATTATTTATAAAAAATATTTAATTTCGGTAAATTATCTTTGATCTATCTAACTCTTTTACACTTTTGCAGCCCATAAGGATCATATTTCTTCTAATTTCATCGTGCATATTTTGAAGCAGCCTCTCTACTCCTTGCTGACCACCTGCTCCTAAACTGAACAAAAAAGCTTTACCAAAACTACAAGCAGTAGCACCTGCAGCTAAAGCCTTGAGAACATGAGTTCCCCGTCTAACACCTCCATCTAAAATTATCTCAAGTTTATCACCCACAGCATCTGAAATAGCCTTTAGTTGATCAAAAGGAGTTCTAGATCCATCAAGTTGTCTTCCTCCATGATTTGATATTATTATTGCTGTACAACCAATATCAACTGCTCTCTTTGCATCCTCTACAGACATTACACCCTTCAAGGCAAAAGGTCCGTCCCACTTTTTTATACAGTATTCTGCATCTTCCCAATTCATTTGTGGATCATACTGTTCATTAACATAGTCTATTACGGATTTTGTAATGTTAGTTCCCTTGTCAGTTTTGTGTTTAATATTTGCAAGTTCAAATTTCTTATTCATAAAATATCTGAATAACCATCCTGGTCTCATCGCGAAATTCATTATACTTTCTAATGTGAATTTAGGAGGAGTTGTAAAACCAGTTCTATGATCTCTTTCTCTATTTCCCGCAACCAAAGTATCAACGGTTAAGCATAAACCGTCAAAGTTTGCTCTTTTACACCTATCAATCAAATCATCAGTAAATGATTTATCTTTATGGATATAAAGTTGAAATAATTTTGGTCCACTTGATATGTTAGCAATTTCCTCAATCGAAAATGAAGCCATTGTTGACATGCTATACATTGTACCAAATTTTTCTGCAGCTCTAGCTGAAGCTTTATCTCCATCAGGATGATATAAACTTTGCATAGCAGTAGGTGATAAAAAAATTGGCATATCTATTTTTCTACCAAAAACTGTGGTTGATAAATCTGGTTCTCCTACGCTTCTAAGAATATTAGGGATTAAGTCACAATCATCAAATGAATTTGTATTTCTTTTTAAAGTGGTTTCATCATCTGCACCACCATCAATGTAATGAAAAATTGGAGCTGGAAGTTTTTTTTTGGCTAGCTTTCTAAAATCTTCAAAATTATAACAATTCTTTAAGCTCATGCATTTCGGAATCTTAAATTATTTCGATTAAGATCACTGATCTTTGTGCAGCCCATTAATTTCATGTCTCTTACTAATTCAGTTTTATATAAGTTAAGCGCTCTCTCAACACCTTCTTGACCTGCTGCAGCTAAAGCATAAAGATATAATCTTCCACCAGCACAAGCTTTTGCACCCATAGATAAAGCTTTTAACATATGAGTTCCTCTTTGAAATCCACCTTCACAAATAACATCTAACTTATCACCAACTGCATCAACAATTTCAGCTAATTGATCGAAAGGTGATCTAGATCCATCAAGTTGTCTTCCTCCATGATTTGATACCATTATACCAGTGCATCCAATATCAACTGCTCTTTTAGCATCTTCAACACTCATAACTCCCTTAAGGGCGAAATGGCCACCCCACTGAGAGCACAATTTTTCAGCGTCGTCCCAGTTCATAGATTGATCCAACATAGTAGAAAAATAATTACCAATTGAAGTATTTGTGTCTGTGCCTTCTTTAACGAAATCTTGAAGATGTGGTAGTTCAAATTTTCCTTTGGTTAAATAATTTATTCCCCACATTGGTTTTGTGGCAAAACTAAACAAACTCGAAAGTGTTAATTTTGGAGGTGATGTAAATCCAGTTCTTAAATCTCTTTCACGATTACCTCCTGTTATCGTATCAACAGTTAAAGCCATCACATCAAATTTTGCTGCTTTCGCTCGTTCTAAACAAGAGTCATTTAATCCTCTGTCTTTATGGAAATAAAACTGAAACATTTTTGGTGTGTCTATTAAAGATGAAATTTCCTCAACACTAACTGTAGCCAATGCCGAAACACCAAACATCGTGTTAAACTTCTTTGCAGCTTTTCCAACCGCTCTTTCTCCTTCATAATGGAATAACCTTTGCAGAGCTGTTGGAGAACAATAAAAAGGCAAATCTAATTTTTTTCCAAAAATAGTTGTCGACAAATCAACATTTTCAACACCTCTTAAGACATTTGGTACTAAGTCAACGTCATTAAATGCACTACTATTTCTTGCATAAGTTATTTCATCATCCGCAGCCCCATCAATATAATGAAATATTGGTGAAGGAAGCTTTTGTTTTGCCAATTTTCTAAAGTCATAAAAGTTATGACAATCTTTTAATCTCATATCTTAAGTTAAAATTTTTTTGTAAAATTAAACATATAACTATTTGCCCCAGGATTTTTATTTCCAAGACTCGCATTAGAAATATGATTATAAGAAATACCTAATTCAGAATTAGATGAAATGTCAAATAATATCTGTATTTGTGTCTTAAATTCAATTTCGTGACCTAAATCCTTGCCATCTCCTTCGTCGTAATATCCAATTGCAAAACTAGGAGAGAAAGTAGTTGAATTAGATTTTTGATTTAATTGATAACCTGTATAAATATATAATGCATCATCAGCTGTTATCATTGCACCTGTCACAGGCTGAACATTTCCTAAGAAAATATCTTTGCTAGCATTAAAATTTATATATTCGGCACCAAATAGATTTGCTCTCTTACCATCATCGCTGAAATCGAACATGCCAGTGTAAAAACTCCATTTATTTTCTGCATTAGAAAATGAGATAGCAAGAAATGAAATTATTAAAGTTTTAATTAAAATCTTCATATTAAAAATCCTTGCTACTTTATAGATACTTTTCTAATAATTAAAAGGCCGCCAAAAGCGAACAAAATCAAAGGTATTGACCAGAGTAAAAATGTATTTCGGTTTAATTCTGGTTCATAGACAATCCATTCTCCGTATTTATTTTTTAAATAATCATATATTTCTTCATCCTCTTTACCTTCATCAATCTTATTTTTTACAACAAGCTTCATACTTATTGCAAAATCGGATTGAGAATCGTAAACAGATTGACCTTGGCATATCAAACACCTTAAGTTTTTTGTTATTTGATCTACTTTAGTACTTATTTCATTAGCATAAGAAAAACTAAAACTAAAATATAGCAGCAATATTAGTTTTATAATTTTAGACATTTTTTTTTAATAAATTTTTTATTTCTATTATATTTTCGCTAGTCAATGGACCAATATACTTTTTTATTATCTCATTTGTTTTACCACTTATAATAAAAGTTTCAGGAACACCAATGGCTCCAAATTCTATTGATTTTGTTCCATCATTATCGGTAATAACTTCTGAATAAGGATTTCCAAGTAAGCTTAAAAAATTTTTTGCATTCTTTGGACTGTCTTTATAATTAATTCCAATTATATTTATATTCATATCTTTTAATTTCATTAAAAACTGATGCTCTTCTCTACATGGTGCACACCAAGATGCCCAAATATTTATCAATGAAGGACTATTTTTATCAAATAAGTCTGAAATAATTATTATTTCATCAGAAAATAATTTTTTTGCATTAAGTGAAAAATCTATTTTACTTTTTAAATTCTCGTTAGAGTAATCTTTAGATACGTTCAATCCTTTGAGCAAGATTATAAAAATTATTATTAAAGTTAGTAGTAATCCTAAAAATTTAATATTTTTGCTCATTTTTTCTAATAACACTTAATAAACCACCAAGACTAATAAATATAGTTGAGATCCATATCCAAATCATTAAGGGTTTATATTGATATCTTACGTTATAATAACCATCGTCTTTTAGAATATTAAATACTAAAAAATTATCTGAAAATAATGTTGTCTTAATATCTGCTTCACTCGTCATAGTTAAAGGCTGTTGGTAAATCCTAACTTCTGGGTACAAAGCAAAAGAGGAATTTTTATTTGTAACTTCAAAACTAGCTTTAAGTGATTTATAATTGTCCACGTCTGATACATTAACCTCTTTTAATTTTACGACTTTTTCATTGAATATTCTTTCATCTCCTACTTTCATGTTTGAATTGAATTCATTAGAAAAAAGGCCATTCAATAAGATGCTTGTAATTAATAAACTAAAACCAAAATGTGAAATTTTTTGGCTAATCGAGGATCTACTAACAAAAAAATCCTTAATTGTAACCAGTAATAGATAGATGCTCAAAACTATTAGAGGAATAGATAACAAAAATGAATTTTCTGTTTTTGTTAAAATGACATATGAAATAAGCAATGAAACTAAAAAAATAATTAAAATATTATAGTTAAACTTTTTTAATTTATCTTTAATCCATTTCAAACTTGGGCCAAAGCTCATGAAAATTAAAAAAGGAATTAAGAAAGGTATTAAAAGATTATGATAAAAAGGTGGACCAACAGAAATTTTTGAACCATTTAAAACTTCAAGAAAAATTGGATAAATAGTACCAACAAGAACAACAGATAAAAAAAACATCATAAACCAGTTATTCACTAATATTGCAGTCTCTTTACTTAAAATAAAATTCCCTTTGGCTGTGTTTGATATTTTGCTCTGATTAAAAAAGAAAATTAATATAGACATCAATATTAAGATAAAAAGAAAACTTAATATATATAACCCTCTCGATGGATCGTTTGCAAAAGTGTGAATTGAATTTAAAATTCCAGATCTAACAAGAAAAGTACCACTCATACTCAATGAAAAAGTTGTAATTGACAAAATAATAGTCCACTCTTTAAACGAATTTCTTTTCTGTAATACAATTACTGTATGCAGAAGTGCTGTTAAGCAAAACCATGGCATTAATGAAACATTTTCTACAGGATCCCAAAACCAAAAACCTCCCCAGCCCAGCTCATAATATGCCCATATAGATCCTAGCAAAATACCAATCGTTAAAAATACCCAAGATACCAAAACCCATTTTTTAATATGTCTTGCCCACTTATCTCCAATATTTCCACTAATCATTGAGGCAAGTGATGCTGAAAAGATAATAGATGTTCCAACATAACCTAAATATAAAATTGGAGGGTGAATAGCTAAAGCAGGGTCTTGTAAAATAGGGTTCAAACCTAATCCCTCGCTAGGAATTGGGTAAAGCGTTTTGAAAGGGTTGGAAGTTAATAAAATAAAAACTAGAAAACCTGAAATAATAATTTGTTGAAATAGTATCGTTAAAAGTTTGTATTTAGTATCTTGTGATCTTGAATTTAATAAAAAAATAAATAGAAAAATTGAAAGAACTAATAACCACAATAATAAACTTCCCTCGTGATTTCCCCATGTGCCTGAAATTTTATAAAATAAAGGTTTTGAAGTATGAGAATTGTTGAAAACAGTTTCATTACTAAAATCTGAAATTACAAAAGCTGCAACTAGACTAAAAAAACTTACCGCAATCATTATAGTTTGTATTGAAGTAATTAAAATAAAGTTTTTATCTAAATATTTATTTTCTGAATTTGCATCCAAATATGACTTAAAAATTAAATAAACAGATGCAATTAAAGCAATATATAAAGAATAATTTCCTAAATAATTAGACATACGAATTAATTGTTTTTCATAGCTTCGCTGACTTCAGGAGGCATATAATTTTCATCATGTTTTGCTAAAATCTTGTCAGCATTTAGAAAACTTTTATCCTTTAAGAAACCTTCAGCAACTACACCCTTTCCCTCTTCAAACAAATTAGGTACCGATCCATTAAAGTTGACTAATAATTCATTTTTGAAATCCGTAATTACGAAAAAAATTTCTTTATCGTTTATTTTAATAGAATTTTTTTTCACCATTCCACCAACTCTAATTTTTTGAGCATTTTTAATTTCATTAAGGTTTTTAATGTCTGTTGGAGACTTAAAATATACTACGTTTTCCTCAAGAGATTTAACCACCAAAAAAATTGTAAGAACTAATGAAATTAAAATTAAAAAAATAAAAAGGGCTCTAAATTTAACTTTTTTTCCGTACATGTGAATTTTAGTTAAACTTTAGATGTAGAAGTGTTTGCTAATATTTCTCTGTACGTTTTTTGCTTAGCTACTGATGCAAGTTTCTTTTCATCTAGTGATTTATAATTTTCCTCAAACTTCTTTTTCTCTTTAATTAAATTTAATTTTACTAACACATACAAGAAGCTAAAAGAAAGTAGAGTGAATATAAATGATGACCAAACATATACACCGTATCCATTCATATTTAGTAGTTCACTAATCATAATCTATTAAGGCCTTTATTTTTAATCTTTAACAGTTCTGTATTATATTTCATTAAAAATATCAAAAGTGAAAATAGTGCAAATGCCGCAGTCATTATAGCTAATGGTGTCAACATTGATGAATGAATAGTTGTTTCTTCCAAAATTTTTACTGAAGCAGGTTGGTGTAAAGTATTCCACCATTCTACTGAGAATTTTATAACTGGGATATTTATAAGACCAATGATTGCTATTATTGAGCTAATTTTTTCTGCTTTACTAGTATCTGTCGTAATCTTCCAAGAAGTAATGAACAATAAATAAAAAATTGAAAGTAAGAGCATTGAAGTTACTCTTGCATCCCAAGCCCACCAAGTTCCCCAGGTTGGTTTTCCCCAAATTGATCCTGTAACTAAAGCTATTATGCTAAAAACAAAACCAGAAGGTGCTAAACTTTTTGTTATTAAAGAGAAATTTTTATTTTTGAAAACAAAAACTCCAAAAGAAAGAATGGAAATAAATGAAAATATTCCAAGTGATATCCAAGCTGACGGAACATGTACATACATAATCCTAACTGAGTCACTCTGCTTATAATCCTCGGGAGAAAGAACTAAAGCTTCAACTAATCCAAGTAACAATACAATCATAAATAGCGCAAATACAAACTTTTGTATTTTATTAATTATCTTTAAAGTATTATTTGGATTGAAATAATTAATCATTATTTTTTATAACACATAAATTTTAGATTAAAATTGTTCAAAATTTTCTGACCAAGAATACAGAGGGAGATAGAGGAAAAACAGTACTCTTGATCAGAATTAAATATTTCATAACAAACAGATATGACAGAGATTTGGGACAATTGTGTTTAAATGTTGGCTATTAGTTAATTTGAAGGCTTGAAGTAGCTTGATCCACGCTTACCTGAAAAAATTTCATTAATTAGAGGGTGTTTTATAGGCTCTTCAGAGTCATCAAATAATAGATTTTGCTCAGACACATAAGCCTCGTAAGTAATTTCGTCATTCTCTGCTAGTAAATGATAAAATGGCTGATCCTTTCTAGGTCTCACGTTTTTTGGAATCGATTGATACCACTCCTCTGAGTTATTAAATTCAAAGTCAACATCGTAAATCACACCTCTAAAATCGAAGTGTCTATGTTTTACAACGTCTCCAATTGAAAATTTAGCTTTTTGAGTACTCACGATATTAAATATGGATATTTGATGAAAAAAATCAATAAAAAAAATATAAATGTTTTATTAATCTGTTAATATGTAGCAGTGAATAAATCACTTCTAAAATTCATTACAGACGTTGGGCCTTTAGCTATTTTTTTCTTCTTTTATTATAACAGTGATAAAAATTTAAAAGTTGCAATACCACCTCTAATTGTCGCAACAATAATTTCTGTTCTCTTGGTTTGGATACTGGAAAAAAAAGTTCCGATGGTTCCTTTGTTAGGAGGAATTTTAATTACTCTATTTGGAGGTTTAACAATTTATTTTGATAATCCAATTTTTATTTATATGAAACCCACTATAATAAATATTTTATTTGCTTTAGCTTTATTCTTTGGAAAATACTTCACCAATGAACCAGTTTTAAAATTAATACTTGGAAAAACACTGCCAATGTCTGATGAAGGTTGGAAAATTTTGAATAACAGATGGACTTATTTTTTTATTTTTTTGGCTATATTAAATGAAATTGTTTGGAGAACTCAAACAGAAGAATTTTGGGTTAACTTTAAAGTTTGGGGAATGCTACCAATTACATTCATCTTTACAGCATCACAAGTTGGGTTGATTAATAAGCACAAATTAAATGAGTAATTTAAAATTAGTAATAAATAATTCAAATAAAGAACAAAACCAAAAGTATTTTTTTGAAAAAAAAGAACTAAAAATTATATTAGACCTATATGCTAAAATGGTATCTGAAGGATCTTGGAAAGACTATGGCCTCTCAATATCAAGTAAAAAAGTAAGTTTTAGTATTTTTAAAAATGCAGCAGAAAAAGCTATCTACAACATTAGTAAAAATTTTAAACCTTCTAATAAGAATTTGAAATATTTAATAACTGACAGAAATGGTAAAATTTTAAATAATGCTTATGATTTAGAAATACTTCTAAAAAAAACAAATTGGAAAAAACTATAGTTTTTGATTATCTTCTTTGACCAAACAATCTTAAAAGCATTATAAATAAATTTATAAAATCTAAGTATAATGTTAAAGCTCCCATAACAGCTTTCTTGCCAATTACTTCACCTGAATCTGATGCTGCGTACATATTTTTAATTTTTTGTGTATCGTATGCAGTTAATCCAACAAAGATAAGAACTCCAATGATTGAAATAGCAAAGTACATCATTGAAGATTTTAAGAAAATGTTTACTAGAGATGCGATTATAATACCGATCAAACCCATCATTAAGAATGATCCAAATTTTGTGAGGTCTCTTTTAGTTGTGTAACCATATATACTCATAGCTCCAAATGTAGCTGAAGATATGAAAAATACTCTCGTCACACTAAGTCCTGTGTAAACTAATAAAATTGATGATAGTGATAAACCCATCAAGGCTGCAAAAATCCAAAAAGTAGTTTGAGCCTTTGAAGAACTCATTTTATTTATCCCAAAACTCATATAAAAAACAATTCCGAGAGGAGCTAACATAACCACCCATTTCAATCCTGATAGATAAATTGCATTTCCGAACTCAGTTAAAGCAACTATTGATCCACTTGCATCTGTAACTACTGACATTTTAAAAGATAGCAGTGCAATGATTCCCGTTAGCAAAACCCCAGTTGCCATGTAGTTGTAAACTTTAAGCATGTAGGCTCTAAGGCCTTCATCCATCACAACAGCTTTTTTTGCTGTCGTTGATCTATTTAAAATATTGTCTCTATTGAATTCCATAATTAAGTATATAGTAATAAATTTAAAATTTTTCAAGCCGTCAAAATATAGGTAACAAATACTTAATATTTAATGAATTATAAAAAATTAGGAACAACTAATATAGATATTAGCACAATTTGTCTCGGCACCATGACTTGGGGTGAACAAAATAGCCAAGAAGAGGCCTTCGAACAAATGGACTTCTCACTAGAAAATGGGGTTAATTTTTGGGATACCGCAGAACTTTATGCGGTGCCTCCTAAAGCTGAAACTTTTGGTCATACAGAGACGATCATTGGAAATTGGTTTGAAAAAACAAAAAAAAGAAAAGATGTAATACTTGCAACTAAAGTTTGTGGTCCTGCAAGAGATTATATTAGAAATGGTGAAAATAGTTTTGTAGGGAAGAATCTTGAAACTGCACTTCATAACAGTCTTAAAAGACTTAAAACTGATTATATAGATTTATATCAGCTCCATTGGCCAGAAAGAAATGTAAACAATTTTGGAAGACTTGGTTATGAGCATAAAGAAAATGAATGGAATAAATTCGAAGACGTGTTGGTTGAATTACAAAAGTATATTGAACAAGGTAAAATTAGACATGTAGGTTTATCTAATGAAACTCCTTGGGGTGTTATGAATTATCTCAAACTCTCAAAGGAAAGGAGTTTGCCAAGAATGATGTCCATACAAAATCCCTATAGTTTATTAAATAGATCATATGAAGTTGGATTAGCTGAGGTGTCTATAAGAGAAAATATTGGCTGTTTATCTTATTCTCCTTTAGCCAGTGGTTTTTTAAGTGGTAAATATAGAAATAAGCAATTTCCAAAAGGATCTCGGATGGAAAGAGATTGGGATTTTTGGACAAGATATCGAAAACCAAATACTAACGAAGCTGTTAATGAGTATTTTAATATTAGTGAAAAATACAACATTGATATGAGTCAAATGTGTATAAAATTTTGTGAGATACAGGATTTCATGTCTAGCGTTATTATTGGTGCAACAACAATGGAGCAGTTGAAAACAAATATAGAAAGTGTAAAAGTGAATCTTGATAAAGAAATAATTAATGAAATTAATGAAATTCAAAAAAAATATCCAAATCCATGTCCATAATTTTTAAAATAATTTTTTTTATTATCTTATTAGGATCAACTTCCTATTCAGAAGAATTAAATAAAATAGGGACATTTAAAGACTGGGATGCAATTGTTGTTACTAATGGGGATAGTAAAGTATGTTTTGCTCAATCTAAACCTGTTCTTCAATCTCCTAAAAAAAATGATAGAGATGCAAGATTATTTGTAACTTTTAGACCATCTGAAAAAATTAAAGACGAAGTAAGCACAACCTCAGGCTATGAATACAACAGTCAAAATTCAATCACAGCTAGCTCTGGTAAATCAAAATATAAATTTGATATAGCTCAAGATAATTTTGCATGGATTTCAAGTAATAAAATTGAAAAAAAAGTTGTTAGCAGAATGAAAAAGGCCTCAAGATTAATGGTTACTGGATATAATAAATCTGGATCTCAAACAATTGATCATTATTCTTTGATGGGCTTCACTAAAGCATATAACGCGGCTAAAAAAAGCTGCAGTTAAATAATGAAATCAAAGAAAAAGATAGTTCTTGCCTATTCTGGAGGTTTGGACACATCAATCATATTAAAATGGTTACAGGAAAATTATGATGCAGAAGTAATTTGTTATACTGCAGACATTGGGCAAGAAATAGATAGAAATAAAATTTTCAGAAACGCAAAAAAACTTGGCGTAAAAAATATTATTATTCAGGATCTAAAAGATATTTTTGTAAAAGATTATGTTTATCCAATGATTAGGGGCCATGCAATATATGAAGGTGTTTATTTGCTTGGAACCTCAATTGCTAGACCTTTAATAGCTAAAGATCAAATTAGAATTGCTAAAAAATTTAATGCCTATGCTGTGTCTCATGGATCAACAGGAAAAGGAAATGATCAAGTAAGATTTGAGTTAGGTTATCATTATTTTGGTCCTAAAATAAAAGTTATTGCGCCTTGGAGAATTTGGAAGCTCAAATCTAGATCAGATCTAATTAATTATGCAAAAAAAAATAAAATTGAAATACCTAAAGACAAGAAAGGAGCGCCACCTTTTTCAGTAGACGATAATATTTTTCATACATCAACAGAAGGAAAGTTGTTAGAAAATCCAAAAAATTCTGCACCTGACTTTATCTTTCAAAGAACGGTATCTCCAGAAAAAGCACCTAATAAATCTACAATTGTAAAAATAGACTTTAAAAGTGGAGATCCGATCGCAGTGAATGGAAAAAAATTATCTCCATCTAAATTGCTTGGAAAATTAAACGACATAGCTGGAAAAAATGCTGTTGGAAGAGTTGATCTAGTAGAAAATAGATTTATCGGTATAAAATCAAGAGGTGTATACGAAACACCAGGCGGAACTTTATTAATGCACGCTCATAGGGCTATAGAGTCTGTTACACTTGATAAAGATACAATGCATAAGAAAGAAAAAATTATGCCTAGATATGCGGAACTGATTTATAATGGATATTGGTTTTCTAAAGAGAGATTTAAATTACAAAAAATTTTAGATCTTAAGAGAAGTAAAGTTAATGGATCAGTTAAATTGAGGTTATATAAAGGGAATGTTATTATTTATTCAAGAATAACTAAAAGTTCAGCTTATTCTATGAAAAAAGTTTCATTTGAGGAAAATAAAACTTTTAATAAATCAAATGTTGAAAAATTTATTAATTTTCACAAGAAAAAATTAAAATAAAATATCATGAATTTTGAACCAAGTCGGGCGCAAGCCACTAATAAACTAGATAATTTTGTTGAAAATAATCTTTCTGAATATTCAAGATTGAGAAATTTTGATTTTGGTCCAGCTAAAAGATCAAATATATCTTGTATTTCTCCATATATATCTCATGGAATATTAAATGAGTTAGAAGTTATAGATAAAGCCTTAAAGAAATTTTCATTTTCTAAAAATGAAAAATTTATTCAGGAGGTTTTGTGGCGTACTTATTGGAAAGGATGGTTAGAATTAAGACCTAATGTATGGACAGATTACATAATAGAACTAAAAGTTATAAGAGAAAAATACAAAGATAATAAAGATTATTTAAATGCCATTGATGGAAATACAAATATAGAATGTTTTAATGAATGGGTTAAAGAATTAAAAGAATTTAATTACCTTCATAATCATACAAGAATGTGGTTTGCCAGTATCTGGATTTTTACTTTAAATTTACCTTGGCAATTAGGAGCTGAATTTTTTATGAAGCATCTCTATGATGGAGATGCAGCATCTAATACATTGGGATGGAGATGGGTTGCTGGGATACAAACACAAGGTAAACATTATTTGGCAAGTGAATGGAATATAAAAAAATTTACTAATAACAGATTTAATAACATTAATTTAAATGAAAATGCACCACCTAAAGTTAGCGAGAAAATATACAAGGCTGTCTTAAAAGATTTTAGTAATCCAGTAAGTTTGGATGAGAAAAATTTAATTATT
>CACOTF010000004.1 GCA_902630065.1 uncultured Pelagibacteraceae bacterium | reverse complement strand
CCAAATATGCATCAACCACTCTTTTGTCATTTTTAATCTCTTTTGGAGTGCCATTTGCAAGCATTTTGCCATGAGCAAGACAAAATATGTCTTCGGCTAATTGCATAATTACTCTCATATTGTGCTCAATAACAAGTAATGTTATTCCAAAATCTTGATTAACTTTGATTAGTCTATCAATAATTCCATTAATTAAAGTAGGATTTATACCTGCTGTTGGCTCATCTAATAATAGCATTTCTGGCTCATTCATTAGTGCCATTGCAAGTTCTAATAACTTTTGTTGTCCAAAAGATAGATCGCCTGCCCTCAGTTTTCTTTTTTGATACAATCCAACAAAGTTAAGTAAGTTTTCTGCTTTTTCTGTGAGCTCTTTTGGAATTTTAGAGAAAATTTTAAACAAACTTTCATCACTACCTTTGTGACTGATAAGCATATTATCTACACAATTTAATTTTCCATATATTCTAGTTTGTTGAAATGTTCTTAATAATCCTAGTTTTGCAATTACTGGAACAGGTAATTCTGAAACTTCTTTTCCATTAAACTTAATTGAACCATTATCTATTGGGTAAGTACCAACTATCGAATTAAATAATGTAGTTTTTCCAGATCCATTTGGTCCAATAAGACCAACTATCTTTCCTTTTTCAACTGACATTGAAATATCTACATTGGCTTTAACGCCTCCAAATGATTTACTTACATTGTTTACTTCCAGTATACTCATTTTAATTCTACCTGTGCTTTTCGATCAGCTTCATCAACAACTTCACCAAATCTTTCTGGATATTTTTCTCTTAACCATCCCATTAATCCCTCTGGGAAATAAATTACTATAACTACAATTAAAACTCCTAATGCAACATACTGCCAACCAAGGAAGAATGTCCAAAAGCCTTCTTTAAAAAAGTGAAATAAAGTTGCGCCAATTATTGGCCCCCATAAAGTTCCTTTACCTCCAAGGATTGCCATTAAAACCATAAATACTCCCATTTCTCTTCCATCAAATGCAACATCAGTTGAGTCTATGTAACCAACTAAACCTCCCATTATTCCACCTGCAAGACCACAAAAGAAAGCTGAGATCATCCATCCAGTTATTTTGTATTTCATAGTCTCAATTCCCATTGCTTCAGCTTTGTCTTCATTATCTCTGATTGCGTTCAGAATTAATCTAAACCTTGTTGTATAAATTGCTCTTACAGCAATAAATGTAAGTACGAGTGCTCCAAAACTTAAAAAGTAAAAAAATTCACCTCTTGCCTCAAGACCTCCTATGTTTGGAAAAGGAGGAGTAGTAAAGCCCTGTCCAGCTCCAATAATTTCAATACCTCCAGAAATTTCTCCTGCTGCAACTCCTAAACCTAGTGTACAAATCGCAAAATAATGACCTCTTAATCCTAAAATTGCATAACCAATTAATCCTGCAACTATTGTAGGAACAACAGCGGCAACTACTAGACCAGCTGCCATGCCTTGAAAAAATTGTGAAGGTGTATGAACGAAAGTTTTTTCACCACCGCTTTCTGTCCATTCTGCCAATGGGAAAAACATACCAACTTGAACAGATGCGCAAAGATACATTCCCAAACCATAAAAAAGAATATTTCCAAATGTGTTGTAGCCCATTTCACCACCTTGGATATTCCAAGTAGTCGCAAGGACAATTAATACACACAGAATTGATAATTGAACTTTAAAAGCTGGAAAAATAAATGGTGCAACTAAACCAAATACCAAAATTCCTATGTACAAAATCCAACTATTTTTGTTCATATAAACTCTCTATTTTATCTCTAAAATCTTTATCAACTGTAAAATAGTGTCCATTTTCTTCATGAAGACTAGATCCTGTTGAATGATATTCATC
Source organism: uncultured Pelagibacteraceae bacterium (assembly GCA_902630065.1). Lineage (GTDB taxonomy): Bacteria > Pseudomonadota > Alphaproteobacteria > Pelagibacterales > Pelagibacteraceae > Pelagibacter. The sequence continues at coordinate 61,328 of CACOTF010000004.1, read as the reverse complement.
TAAATGTTTTTTAAATTTTTCAACATCTATTTCTATCATATTGCCATTATCGTCTTTAATTTTAGCTTTTCTCACTTTAAATACTCTCTCTTTCTTGAAAGTTTAAATCTTCTGTAAACTAAAATTAAAACTAATAATAAAAATACTGAACCAATTCTAAATTCTGTACCAAGAATATAATCCGCAAATTCCTCAAATATTCCAAGTCCCATACCTGACATAGCTACTCCAGGTAAATTTCCTAATCCTGCAACAATCACAATCATAAATGATCTTATGGTGTAAGGTAATCCCATGTAAGGGTGGATCGTAAATGTTATTGAAATTAAAGCTCCAGCTACACCACATAATGCTGCGTTTATTCCAAAGGTTGCTGCATAAACTTTTTCTGTATTAACACCTAAAATTTTTGCAGCTCTTGCATTTTGAGCTGTTGCCCTAATAGCACGACCTAATTTTGATCTTTTCATATAAACTACTAAACAAATTGCAAATACAATACTTATGAAGGCAGAAAATATTTTAGAGTTTGGCAAAACAACGTTATTATCAAACAACATCGTGGTCCCATATCCAGAATTAGCCAAAACAACATCTGCTCCAAATGCGAAATTCATTAACTGCATGAAAAGAATACTAATTCCAAAAGTTGCTAATATTGAAATGAAGAGATCTCTGTCTACAACTTTATTTATAACTAATTTATAAATTGCAATACCAACAAAATACATAATTATAGGAGATACAATTACTCCCCAAGCAGGATGAATTCCATATAGATACATAAAATATGCAATGTATCCTCCTAAGATAACAAGGTCTCCCTGTGCAATGTTTATTATGTTCATTACACCCCATTGCAGCGCCATTCCATAAGCGATTAACGCAAAAAGTATTCCAAGTAAAAGTCCATCAAGACATGCTTGTATGGTTATCATTGGATATTGGAAGACTAAAAAATCCATAATTTAATTTTGATTTCTATAAAAAAAAGCCCCCTATTTCTAGGGGGCTTAAATATTTTTTTTTATCTTTCAGACCACTTTGGAATTGGGTGAATTAATTCTGCTGAAGCCCATTTTAATGGAGCAACAACTTTATTTTCACACTTTCCACCAGCGTCGCACATTACTTGGAAAAGTACCATTGGTTTGTCAACATTTTGACCACCAGGCGCAAATTTAATATTTCCATAGAATGTTTGCATGTTAGTTGCAGCAAGTGCATCTCTTACTTTTTTCTGATCAAAAGTATTTGCTCTTTCAAAAGCATCTTTAAATACTAACAATGCAGCTGAAGACTCGGCAGACTGGTATGGTGGATCATAGCCAAATTCTTTTTCAAAATCTGCAGCATATGTCATACCATCTTTAAAAAAATCATCTTTGTAAGTTAATGTTTTATGCCATTGAGAAGCACATAATGCATATTGAGAATTTTTACCATGTTGCTTTGATAATTTCGCAGCATCACAGTGTGTCATAGCCAACATAGGAACATCAACTTTCATTTCTGAAATTTGTCTTATAGCTGTTAAAGCTCCTTTTGTATGACCTGAAACAACCAATACATCTGGCTTCATTTGTTTTACTTTAACTAATGTAGCAGCCATATCATTTAGTTCTTTAGGTAATTTATCATCAATAATGATTTGTGATCCTGTCTCTTTAGCAGCATCTAAAATACCTAATCTCACGTCTTGAGAGAATGCATCTTGCTCAAAAGCTTGCGCAATTCTTACACCTTTACCGCCATTTAGCTCAACGGCTGTTCTTATTGCTACATCAAGATATAAGTTTGCTGGTGCTAATACCGCAAATAAATATTTGTAACCTTTTGTAAACAAAGATCTAGAAGCACCGTTAGCCTCGACCATTGGAACACCGTATTTTTCTGTTACTGGTGCGATTGCTTTTGTTAAACCTGAACTATACGGCCCAAGCATGAACTCTACTTTATCTTGTGAGATTAATCTTTCTGCAAGCTGAGCTGCTCTCTTAGGGTTTGATTCATCATCATAATATATGATGTCAAACTTATAAGTTTTTCCTCCAACTTTTACTCCACCCATGCTGTTAATTCTATCAACAGCCATGTTATAGCCGTTTTGAGTATGAACACCATTAGATGAATATTTTCCAGTTAGAGAAATTGCAGCACCTAAAATAATCTTATCTCCAACTACTTTTGCAAATGATACAACAGAAGTTGAAAATAATAATGCTAGTGCAGAAACAAATGTTATTAAAATGTTTTTTATTTTCATTTATTCCCCTTTAATTAATTAATTAATAAAGTTTAAATTAATAACAAAACCTATTTAATTGCAAGTGGGAGTAGTAGCGCAATATAGCCTAGTATTGTTGGGTAAAAGCAATAATTATCGCAATCAAAATAATTACACAAGCTGAAATTGTATTTATAATTTTAGGATTGGCTTTAATCCAAACTATTAATTTGTTTGCTAAAACTGCATAACCAACCAAAGATAGAAAATCTAATACTACATAAGTTGTAATTAAAATAATAAACTGGACAATATAATTAGAATTAAAATCAATAAATTGTGGAAATATAAATGGAAAGAACATCCATGCTTTAGGACTTGTCCCTGCTACTAAAAATCCATCTTTGTAAAACGAGAAAAAACTTTTATCAAAAATATCTTTTGTATTTATATCTTTAGGTCTCGACTTATAAATATCATAAGCGAGATATATTAAATAAGCGATACCTAACCATTTTAAAGTATTAAGTATTGTTGGATTTTCAGACAAAAAAGATCCAATTACAAAAATAACTAAAGTTGCCTGAATTATATTCGCAGTTACATCTCCTAACGCAGTCCAAACACATTTTTGAACACCATAATTCATTGAATAAGAAATAATTACAATTCTGGGTGTTCCAGGAGTTATGAACATAAAAATGATGATCTGTAAAAAAAGGATAAAATCTAAGGGAAGCATTTTAAGGATAGTCCTAAAAAACCGGGAGCTAAAGATGGCTAGATAGGACTATCTAAAAATGATAATATCATAGGCTTAATTATTTGCATTAAAATAATTTTAGCAATTTGTTGAATTTTAATGAAAAAAAGTCACAGACCCACAACCAGAGTTAAAAATCCAGAGCCATCTCTTAATAGTCCAGATTGGGTCATCTGGGCAGCATGGGCAGATAGAATTACTTTTGAAGAAATTGAAAAAAAAACTGGAAAGACTGAAAGTGAAGTTATTAAAATTATGAGAAGATCTTTAAAACCCTCATCATTTAGGCTGTGGAGAAAAAGAGCTAGCTCGCAAAGTATAAAACATAGAAAAAAATTTGAATATTCAAGAAAACAGATTAAGTCAAAAATAAATAAAAATGATTACTTACTATAGTAATTTATGAAACATCACTTATATATTGCTTAATGAAAAATATAACTGTTTACTCTGGTCCAATGTGTAACTTTTGCGATGCAGCAAAAAGATTATTATCTAGAAATAATCTTAATTATAACGAGATAGATATATCAACAAAAGAAGGTCTAAGAGACGAAATGACTAAGAGGGCAAATGGGCGAAGAACTATTCCTCAAATATTTTTTGATGAATATCATGTTGGAGGCTATCAGGAATTAAGAGAATTAGAAAAAACTGGAAAGCTTTTAAGTTCTTTAGAATAATATTTTAATCGACAAATGATATTGTCATTCCAGGTTCATTAGCATACATTACATTTTGAGTACAAGGCTTTGCCCCACCACCAGTAGCTTCACCAACTGCATTAGAAACATCAAATGCAACTTTTACTGTTGGGAAGTCACCTGCTTTAACTTTTAAACCACCTCCTGAAATAATTTTTCTATATTGAAAATACTCATCACTACTTCCTATTACACCATCATTAGAAACTGTTGCACCTAATGAGTCAACTGATCCATTCATATGATCATTGTAACTGCTTCCATCCGGAACATATAAAGTTGAAGATCCTGGAGTGCCTCCGGTTTGTCCTTTTGCATCTGTAGTTTTAGTTCCAGACTCCCCAGCTTTGGTTGCACAACTTCCTGCTGTTCCAGTCATTGAAAATTGTCTACTCATAGTAATTTGAATAAAAGTATATAAAGTTCCTATTTTTGCTTTTGCTATGTTTCCGTAAGATCCAGCAACAGCTCCTGCATTAACTGAAGCAATGTCTATAGCTCCTGATGTTCCACTTGGCGATATAGTTAATGGGTTTAAACAATTCGCTGTGGTACTTCCAGTTTCGCAAAGCTCAAGTTTTGTCATTGTTACCCCATACTCAGTTGCTGCTCCTGTTGCTGCAAATGCGTTAACTGAGTAAAATGAGATAAACAAAATTAATATTGAATTTATTAAATTTCTCATAAATTATTGCTTAGTTAATACTACTGCTCCTTGAACCTCAATTGTCATTGCATTTCTTCTTCTAACCTTATCCTTCATTTTCGCTTCAACATCGCCTTTTTCAAATGCATTTGCTGATATTAATCCATCCTGAAGTGATGATTTGTTTCTAGGGGGATTGTAATACATTATTTTGAATGTCTCCTCATCCTCAACTCCATTGGTATCTATAAAATTCTTAGAGGCCTCAAATTGAATGCTTGGAGATAAATTCATTTCAAAAGAAATCAAATTACCACCTGTATTCTCGGAGGCTTTTTCTTTTTCAAAATCATAGTTTTGTACATTTAATCTTGTCCACGGCATGTATGGTAATTGTGATGATAAATTTATTTCATACCCATCTAATACTTTTTCATTAACACCATTAATTTCTTCAGTGCCTGATAAACCTAAATAGTAATTTCCAGTAAGTTCTAAAATTGGAGCTTTTGCCTCAAATCCTAAACTTGTTCTAGCATGTCCTTCTGTATCGTAATCAATAAATCCATTTATACCTGTGATCATTGATTTGTCTAAAGATATATATCTTTGACCATAACCTAGATTTAAAATTAATCTGGTATCATCATTTACCTCTTGTGTGTGTAAACTTAATTGTGAAAATGAATTCTGAGTATCAGAGCTATCTAATTCTTTAAATTTCAGTATTTCTAATTCAACGTCATCGTCTTCGGGGAACTCTAAAGAGAATTCAGTGTCTCCTCCTAAAGTATTTTCTACAATTGATGAAATTTTGTCTGAAAGCCTATTTATTATATCATTAGCTGTATCTCCATGCGCAAAAGTTGTAAATAAAGATAAGCAAATTGTAAAAAAAAGCTTACTTAATAAATTCATAATTATAGACTTATTTTATTTTTGTTTTAATTACAATTATTTATCTGGTTTGAAAATTAAGCAAACCCCGTTATTACAGTATCTTTTTCCTGTTGGTTGTGGACCATCATCAAATATATGTCCATGATGTCCTCCACATTTTTTACAATGGTACTCAGTCCTTGCATAACCGATATGGTGATCGGTTTTAGTTTCGAAGACATCTGGAAGAGATTTATAAAAAGATGGCCATCCTGATCCACTTTCATATTTTGTTGATGATTTAAATAATTCGGTATCACAGTTAGCGCAGTGATATGAGCCCTCTCTTTTCTCGTTGTTTAATTGACTTGAACCAGGAGGTTCAGTTGCTTCATTGAATAAAATATTTTCCTGTTCTGGAGTTAAATTTGAATTTTTTTTCATTATAAAAATTTAGCACATGTTTTATGTAAAATAGAATGTAACTCTACTAGTTTATTAAAATCTTCATTGTATCCACCCCCTAATACTCCACATATAGGAATTTTATTTGAGAAGAAATTATCAATAACCAATTCATCTCTTTGAAATATACCATTATCAGAAATTTTTAGTTTACCCAACCTATCATTATAGTGAATATCAACTCCAGCGATATAAAAAACAAAATCAAACTCCATTTCGTTTAAATATTTTAGGTTATTTTTTAAAATATTAATATATTCTCTATCTTCTAAATTTTCCTCTAATTCAATATCAAGATCACTTACTGATTTTTTTGCTGGATAATTAACTTTCGAATGCATGCTGAATGTAAAGACTTGATTATCGTTCTTAAAAATTTCTGAATTGCCGTTACCCTGATGAACATCTAAATCAATAATTAAAATTTTATTTGCTAATCCTCTTGAAGTTAAATATTTGGCCGCTACTGCAACATCATTAAAAACACAAAATCCAGCTCCTTCACTAGATGTTGCATGATGGCTGCCTCCTGCAGTATTACAAGCTAAGCCATAGTTTAAAGCAAGTTTTGTAGCAAGGACAGTTCCTCCAGTTGCAATGAAAGATCTCCTAACTATGCTGTCAACTAAAGGAAAACCAATTTTTCTAATCTCGTTTTTATCTAAAGTTTTATTTTTTATTTTATTTATATATTCTTCTGTATGTGCCTCTTTTAAAGTTTCTACTGAGCATGGTTCTGGAATATGGAAATTTTTAACTATTTTATTTTTGATTAACGCTTTAGCTAATTCTCCAAATTTTTTTATTGGAAATTTATTGTCATCATTCAAATGAGCTTCATAATCTTTATGATTGACGACAGGTAATTCCATAAAAAATTAGTAGGGATTATATTTCCCAAGGATTATTTTTATTATTATCGAGATTATATTTACTAATCGCTTTTTCTAGTGTTTGTAATGAGACTTTCTTATCTTCATAAAGTGTATACAAAGAACTGATGACTATATGTTTGCTATCGACCTCAAAAAAGTCTCTTAAATTTTTTCGTGTATCACTTCTTCCAAAGCCATCTGTTCCCATTGCTAAAAATTTATTATTTATGTGAGTAGAGATTAATTGTGAATATGCTCTTACATAATCTGAGGTAGCAATTACGGGATCTTCATTAGAAATTAGCTGCTGTAAATAATTTTGTTTTTTATTTGCAGGAGACAATGTGTTTTGTCTTAGAACAGATTTGGCATCTTTTTCTAATTCTGAATAGCTTGTTATGCTATATAATCTTGAACCAATTCCATATTCATCTTTAAGTATTTTAGAAGCCTCAATACATTCTCTAAAAATTGGTCCAGATCCTAATAAATTTATGTTTATTTTCTCATTTGAATAGTCTTCAAAAAGGTAGCCACCTTTTGTTATTCCATCTTTATTTTTTATATCAATTTTTGGATGAGAGTACTTTTCATTATTAACAGTAATGTAATAAAATTCATCTCTACATTCTGTCATCATTCTTTTCATTCCTTCGTCAAAAATGACTGCTAGTTCACTTGCAAAACAAGGATCATAAGATTTTAAATTAGGAAATGTTGAAGCAATTATATGACTTTGTCCATCTTGGTGCTGCAATCCTTCTCCAGCTAAAGTAGTTCGCCCGGCTGTAGCACCGATTAAAAATCCTCTTGGCATTTGGTCAGCTGCGGCCCAAATCAAATCACCAATTCTTTGAAAACCAAACATAGAATAAAAAATATAAAAAGGCATCATTGGAAAATTATGATTACTGTAAGAAGTGGCTGCTGCTAGCCATGAGGATATTGCTCCTGCCTCATTAATTCCTTCTTCTAATAATTGCCCTGTTTTGGACTCTTGATACTTTAAAATTGAACTTGCGTCTTCAGGCTCATATAACTGACCATCTGGTGAATAAATTCCAATTTGTGAAAATAAGTTAGCCATTCCAAAAGTCCTAGCTTCATCAGCAACTATAGGCACAACTCTTTTTCCAAATTCTTTATCTCTCATTATATTTCCTAAAGATCTAACTAATCCTGTTGTGGTTGAATATTCCCTATCACTTTTTTCAAATAAAAAATTTGAATGCTTCTCTATACTTGGAGTTTTCAGTTCTACTTTTTTAAAACTTCTCTTTGGTAGTGAACCCCCTAGAAGATCTCTTCTCTTTTTTAGATATTTTATCTCATCCGAGTCATCTGAGGGTTTATAAAATTCTAAATTCTCTATTTTATTGTCTGGGATATCAAGTTCAAATCGATCTCTAAATTCTTTTAAAGCATCAAAATTTAATTCTTTTTGTTGGTGGTTGGTCATTTTAGACTCTCCTGCTTTTCCCATACCGTAGCCTTTTTTTGTTTTAGCAAGAATTACTGTTGGTTTTCCTTTTGTCTTAATTGCTGCACTAAACGCTGCATATAGTTTTTTGAAATCGTGTCCACCTCTTTTTAAACCATCTATTTCTTCTTTCGTTAATGATGAGACTAGTTTTAAGACCTCTGGATCTTCGGCAAAAAAATTCTTTAAATTGTATTCTCCATCTCTAGCTCCCAATGTTTGATATTTGCCATCAACAGTTTTAGCAAATCTTTTTAGTAAAAGATGATCTTTATCTTGTTGAAAAATTTTATCCCATTCTGAACCCCAAAGAACTTTTATAACATTCCAGCCATTAGCTTTAAAGATTGTTTCCAGTTCTTGAATTATTTGTCCATTACCTCTTACTGGTCCGTCTAATCTTTGAAGATTGCAATTTATTATAAATGTTAAATTATCCAATTTCTCTCTAGAAGCTATAGATAATCCAGCCAAACTTTCAGGCTCATCCATTTCACCATCGCCAAATAAACCCCAAACTCTTTTATTTGTTTTTAATAATTTTCTATTTTCCAAATATTTCATGAAACGAGCTTGATAAATTGCATTAACCAAACCTATTCCCATTGATGCTGTAGTGAATGTCCAATAGTCTTTCATTAAATATGGATGACAATAAGATGAAAGACCTTGTTCATTAAGTTCTTGTCTATAATTTTCTAAATGATTTTTTGTTAATCTTCCCTCTAAAAAAGATCTTGCATAAATTCCTGTTGTGCACTGAGACTGATAAAAAATTAAATCCGCTTCGTCTCCTCCCTTAAAAAAATGATTAAATCCGGTTTCAAATACTTCAGCAAATGATGCGTAGCTTGCAATGTGTCCTCCAAGACCTCCAAAATTTTTATTTGCTTTCATTACCATTGTTAGAGCGTTCCATCTTAAAATTGCTGTTATTTTTTCCTCAATTGCTAAGTCACCAGGGTAAATTCCCTGATCATATTGCGATATGGTATTTCTATATGGTGAATAAGGAACAGGTGAATATAATACTCTTAAATCTTTTGCCCGTTGTTCAAGTTTTTCTAAAATTATTTTAGCACCATCTCTACCATGATTTTCTACAACTGCATCTAGAGAGTCTAGCCAATCATTTAATTCTTGATTATCTAGTATTTGATTTTGATTAGCTTTAAATTCTTTGCTCATCAAAAATATTATACACAAAAATTAAAAAATTTATCTGGTAAAATTGTCTAAGATTTTTATTATTCTATAACTCTTTTAGGTTTGCCTGATACGAAACTATCAAGATTTTCAATCATTTGATTATAGAAAGTTGTGTAATTTTCTGCAGTAACATAACCAATATGTGGAAGCAAAAGAGCATTTTGAACGAATCTAAGCTTATGACTTTCGGGTAATGGTTCTTTTTCATAAACATCTATACCCGCGCCTGCAATAATATTTGTTGATAATGCTATAATTAAATCATCTTCATTAACTATTTCACCTCTTGAAGTGTTTATTAAATAAGAGGTTTTTTTCATCTTCTCAAATTCTTTAATAGAAATGCAGTTTCTATATCTTTCTCCACCTTGGACATGAATTGATAAAAAGTCTGAATTTTGAATTAAGTCATCCTTGCTGCAAGGCAAAACATCAAGGTCTTTGCATGTATCTAAGTTTAAATTTTCACTCCACGCCATAATTTGCATACCAAAAGCTTTGCCAATTTTTGCAACTTGAGATCCAACTCTTCCCAGTCCTAATAAGCCTAAAATTTTACCTTTTAATTCTACGCCAATGGTTGATTGCCAATATCCTTGGTACATGTTGTCTATTTCAGTTTTAAAATTTCTAGCTAAGCCTAAAATTAAAGCCCAAGTTAATTCCGGAGTTGGATTGGCGTTAATATCAGTCCCACAAACTACAATTTTGTTTTTTTTGGCTATATCTAGATCTATTGATTTGTTTCTCATTCCGCTAGTAACAATTAATTTTAATTTTTTTAAGTGTTCTATAAGGTTTTTAGTTATTTTTGTTCTCTCTCTCATTATAAAAAGTACTTCAAATTCTTTTAGTTGTTTTATTGCATCATCCTCGTTTTCAAAAGGCTGATTAAAAATTTGAAATTCATATTTTGAGGATAATTTTTTAAGATCAATAAAATCTTTTGCAATGTTTTGATAATCGTCAAGTATAGCTACTTTATGCATTTTTTTTGTTTGAAAGTAATATCCCTGAAATAATAAATATTCCACCGATATAATGATAAAATAATAATACCTCATCAAATATTATCATTGCAAGAATTGCTGCAAGAATTGGCATTAAATGTAAATAAATTCCTGCCCTATTAGCACCTATTAAAGCAACACCCTTTATCCAAAAGAAAAATGAGATTATTCCAGGCAATAAAACAACATATGATAAAACAAGAATGAAGTTTGTATTAATTTTAATTCTATTGCCTATATAAAAATAATCTATTGCATACATCGGAATAAGAAATATTACTCCAAGACCAATTACAACTTGAAGCAAAGTTATCGGAGATAAACCATAATTTTTTTTTTTTAAAAGTGCTGAATAAAGTGACCACGATATCATTGCAAATAATGCAAATAGATCTCCTTTTTCAAAAGCTAAATTTTTAAAGACTTCAAAATCTGCTTTTGAAATAATAAATAATACACCTAACAAAGAAAATACAACTCCCAAAACTTGAAAGGTATTCGTTTTTTCTATTTTTAAAATTATAGAAAATAAAATAATCATAACTGGAACAGTTGAGATCATAAGTACACCCGTAATTACTTGTGTAGTTTTTAAAGAATAAAAAAGTGCTGAATTAAAAATACTGACTGCTGTTATTCCTAAAAAACATAAGAGATAAATATTTTTAAAAATTAATTCCTTTTTTTCAATCATCTCTTTATAAGTAAAAGGTAATAAAATTAGAAACGCCAGTAACCACCTTAATATGTTTAATGATATTGGAGGTATTTCATTTAAACCCGCTATCTTTCCAACAATAAAATTTCCTGACCAAAACAGAGCTGCTAAAAAAAGCAAAATAGATGCAATTATGATATTACTTTTATTTTCAAGCATTAATTAGAGTACTATAAAAGATTACTTTTAACTAAACCTTATTGAACTGTATGGTTGGAGATCTAAGTTAGTATTCTCACCTGAAATCATTTTAGATATGATTTTTCCTGATATTGCACCAAGTGTCCAACCTAAATGGTGATGGCCAAATGAATAAAAAACATTTTTATAGTTTTTTGAAGCACCTAGAACTGGGAGAAAATCTGGCAATGTGGGTCTAAAACCAAGCCACTCATCATTATGCTCTGGTAATCCATCCAACATATCTTTTGCATTTAATATCAAGTTTTTTATTCTCGATTTAGATGGAGAATTTTCTAAACCTCCAAATTCTACAGTTCCAACAACACGCAATCCCTGTTCCATTGGTGTCATTCCAAAACCTCTATTTGCATAAACAATGGGTCTTGAAATTAAATGGTCAAAGTCTTTGAAGTGAACATGATAGCCTCTTTCAGTATCTAAAGGAATATTTTCGTGTAATTTATCAGTTAATCTTTTTGAAAATGCTCCACACGCAATAACAAGTTTATCAAAAATAAATCTTTGAGTTTCTGTTCTAAGAACTGGTTTTTCTTCATCAAAATCTATCTTTTGAATATTTAATTTTAAAAACTTTCCACCCTTATTTACAAAATGCTCAAATAATTTTATTAAAATTTTTCTTGGGTTTCTTGCATGTCTTGCATAATCATAAAATACTCCACCATGATAAAATGGTTTTAAATTTGGTTCTAAATCGTGAATTTCCTTTTTATTGACTAGTTGTTGCTTTACACCAAGCTGATCTCTAATTCTAATTTCTAATTCTCTACTTTTCATATTTTGATCAGTCCAAACATAGAGAATGCCATTATTTTCAACTAATCCTTCTAAATCAATTTCGTCAAATAATTCGTCGAATGCTGGTAATGATTGATCTAAAATTTGATGCATATTTTTAGCTGTATGCATCATTTTTTCTTCTCTACAATTTAATATAAATCTTGCAAACCAAGGGATCATTTTCGGTACATAATTCCATTTTAAAGCTAATGGTCCTCTTGAACTAATTAACATTGAGGGAACGTCTGCAATTACATCTGGTCTGTTTAAAGGAACGGACGCATAAGGAGAAAAGTGACCAGCATTTCCATATGATGCTGCACTTCCTGGCTCCTCTCTATCAAAAAGTGTTACCTGAAAACCTTTTTTTTGAAGAAACAAAGCATTACAAACACCTTGTATACCAGCACCAATAATTCCAATTTTAAGATTTTTTTCACCCATGTAGAGAATATATTTTCTTAGATTTGCTTATTATATATGATATTTGATCGCGGGTTTATTTTACTTAAATTGTTATTTGCCTATAGATATTAAGGTTAAGTCGTCGCTTAGCTTTTTATCCGCAGCAGTATCAATTACACAATTTGATACATCAGATAATTGTTTGCTAGAATCTGTATTAAAATTTTGCTCTATTATTTTTAATGATCCCTCTATTCCTATTTCTTCACCTGAGCTATTTAAGCTTTCAGATAAACCATCTGTGAAAGCATAAAACCTATTACTTTCTAGCTTAACTTTATGAGTTTTATAAACAGATTTATCTTTTTGATGTATTACCCCCATTGGTGGAGAATTGCTCTCAAATTTTTCATAATTTCCTGATGATGATCTAATAATTGCTGGTTGATGACCTCCATTTACCCATCTTAATTCATCTGTCCTCATATTATATTCTCCCAATATACTAGTGACAAACATCCCTCCAGTTTTAGTTAAAAACAAATCATTATTCATATGAAACATCATTTCATCCGGATCTACTTGATCTCTAGACATAATCTCAAATAAAGTTGATGCTTTTGCCATCACCATTCCAGCATGAATTCCTTTACCCGCAACATCTGCAATAATAAAGTAAACACTATCGTTATGAGGATAAAAGCTAAAAAAGTCTCCAGAAACTTCCCTTGCAGCAATATTTATTCCATGGACAGGATAATTTTCCAAGTTTCTTTTGGGTAAGAAATTTTCTTGAACTTTAACCGCAAGCTTTACTTCATTTGATATTCTATCTCTCCATAATTTCTTTTCAGCTTCACTAGTTTCTAGTTTACTCATCAATTTATTATAATAAAGACCGATCACACCTCCTGCAGTAAATGGATCTTGTGGACCTCTAATAGTTAAGTCACCAGACTCAGACTGTTTTTCTAAAATTGTAATTAAATCATGTTCTACAGAAGTTGCATTATGCTCAGCAATATTTAAACCTAGCTCTTCATGTAATGGGCTTACTCTTAACGGATAGAAATAATTTAATATTTTTAAAATTAAGTATGATCCAAAAAAAGCAAATGCACCTATTGAGACAACCCCAATAAATTGAACTTTAATTTGTTCCAATCTCGATAGACCTGTTCCAAGAATATCAAGATCTCCGAACATTGCCACTGCTATAGTGCCCCAAACTCCAGCTCCTAAATGAACAGGAACAGCACCCACAACATCATCGATTTCGATTTTCTCTAAGAATTCATTTATGGAAATGGCAACCACAGCTCCAACAATTCCAACAAAAATTGAACTGACTGAAGTTAGAGAGTTACAACTAGCAGTTATTGAAACTAAACCTGCCAAGGGACCTATTATAACGTAGTAAGGATCTGGTTTCTTAAATAGTAGAAAGGAGATACCAAGACCAGTTAATAATCCAAATGCAGCTGCAAGAAATGTATTTATTAAAATTAATGGAACTGCCTCATCCATAGCACCATTGCTTCCACCATTAAAACCAAACCAACCGAACCATAAAATTAAAGTTCCTAAAACTGCTAGTGGAAAACTTGAACCAGTAAATTTTCCTTTGTTTGCATCTGAATATTTTCCTATTCTTGGACCTAAAATTAAAACTGCAGAAAGTGCAATCCAACCTCCAACAGAATGAACTATTGTACTTCCTGCAAAATCAACAAATCCAATATCTGTTAGCCATCCAGTAGTTTTTACTTGTCCGGTAACAGCAAGTAGCTGTCTTGTTGCATCAATATTGTTTAAATAATTTGATGACCAGGCCCAGTGACCAACAATTGGATAAATAATACCTGTGGCAAGAATAGTTAAAATTAAATATCCATTAAATTTCATTCTCTCTGCAACGGCGCCTGAAACAATTGTAGCTGCTGTTGCAACAAACATTGCTTGAAAGACAAAATATGTCATGTATTCAGCTTGATCAGTTTTAAAAAAGAATAAGTCTGTTCCAAAATAACCATTAAAACTTTTCCCAAACATTAAACCGAAACCAAAAATCCAAAATATAACAACGGCTACACCAAAATCAGCGGCATTTTTAAGAGCAACGTTAATACTATTTTTATGCCTTGAAAGACCTGTTTCCATACACATAAAACCTGCTTGCATAATGAAGACAAGAATTGCACAATCTATAACCCATAGGGTATCAACAAATGATTTTACTAACTCCAGATTTACACTCTCCATTTTTTCTTCTAAATTATTATAAAAAAGTATACATCAAAGATAATTGATGCTCAAAATAGGTTATTAATCTCTTTTCTTCCATATGTAATAGAAAATATAAGGTGATACAGCAGGGACTATCCCAAACCAAAACCATTCATCCCATCTAAAACTTTTATCTAACATTGGACTTTTTAATCCATTCCACCAGGTTAAATATCCGATAAATATAATCCAAGCTAAGCTTATAGTTAAATAAATTTTAAGATTTTTTGGTAATCCACCAGAAAATACTACTTTTACTTTTTCTAAAATTTCTTGATAATTCATGAGATATTTAGCAATTAGTTCTAACGAAAGTACCTAAAGCTGTCATAGTAATTTCACAATTACCACCATTTTCTTTTGCAAAAACTTTATAATTTGTTGCATCATTTGCTACACATAATTCATAACCCATTTCACTAGTAATACTATCAGTGCCACCTAATAAATTAGTTTCTATTGCGGTAGATGTAGTGCTTGTTGGATTGCATGAAGTGCCATTACTATTTCTGTAATAAATTCCATTATCTGAGTAATATTCAGTTTGCCCCAAAGATATTTGTTGCATGACATTTTCAGCAGATCTTTTTTTAGCTGAGCTTACATATCCATTATAACTAACAATACCAATAGCAGCTATAATACCAAGAATAGCAACAACCACCAAAAGCTCAATAAGCGTAAAGCCTGAGCTTTTGGAAGTCATATAAATTTTATTCAAATTATGAATTACTCAATAGTAATTGTTTTTGTCATAACGTTAGTTGCAGTTCCGCACTCTCCGTCTACTGTGAAACAAGTTTTAACGTCTAATTTGTCTGTTCCATTAGCCGCGATATTAACATAACCGCCTTTACTAGTATCTGAACCCTGTCTTACTGCTGCTTCAGCAGTCTTATAAGGGTTTTTAAAGTCTGCAAAAGGTCCATCTCCAGCAGTAGCTGCAGAAATTATATTTGTTTGGGTCACTGCACTACAACTTAGTTTACCGCCCATTGCATTTGCTTCGCCTAAGTTGCATTTTTGTAGTTCTGCTGAAATATACTTAACAACGTTAGAGTGTGTAGATTTTGCTGCCTGTTTTTTAGCTCCAGCTGTATAGCCTGAATAAGCAACAACTCCAACAGCTGCCAAAATTCCGATGATCGCTACAACAACCAATAATTCTATAAGTGTAAATCCTTTATTATTTTTTTTCATAATTCTTGATCCTATAATTAATAAAAATATGTGTATACATATAAATTATATCTTTTAAAAGGCAATATCTATACTTCAATTGTAATCAAAATGGGTCATTTTTGTTGATTTAGCAAGGAAATTTAATAAATATTAATTATTATGTCATATAAAGTTACAGAAGAAGGCAACATATCAACTGTTCACCTTGATGGTGAAATAGATATGGACGTAACCGAGAAAGCAAAAGAAATTATTATGCCTTTAATAGAGGCAAAAAAAGAAGTTCATCTTAACCTAAAAGAAGTTCAATACATGGACTCTTCAGGAATCTCAGTTTTAATTGAAAGTCACCAAAAAGCAACAGAACTTGGAACTAAAGTTGTGCTGAAAGAAATTAGTAAGTCAGTTCTTAAAGTAATTATGATGGCTAAACTTGAACAAATTTTAAATTTGGATTGATAAATGAATGTTGCAATAAAATCTATAACTGAACAAAGAGATTTTGTTGTTAGTTCATCAAGTTTAAAAGAAGTTAGATCATTCTCAAGAGAAGTATTCGAAAAAGTAAATATAAATCAAGATTTAAAAGATGAATTAGTACTAGCTATAGCAGAAGCAGCACAAAATATTGTTAAGCATGCTTATCAAGGTGAGGACACAGATGATAAAATGGAGATTAAAATTTCACTTGAAAACGGTCAACTTGAAATTGGTTTTTTTGACAAAGGAAGACCAGTTGAAGAAAAAAATGTAAGACACAGAAAAATTGATGATATTAAACCAGGCGGATTAGGAACTTTTTTTATTCAACAAATAATGGACGCTGTTGTTTTTAAAGAAGGTGAGAAGCCTTGGATAAATCACTTGGTGTTAACCAAGAATTTAAATTCTTAACCACCAATAATTGCACCAACATTAAAGATTGGTGAATACATGGCAATCATTAATCCACCAATCATTGTTCCCATAAATACAATCATGATTGGCTCAATTAAACTAGACATATTATCAACCGCTGTATCAAATTCTTCTTCATAGTAAGAAGATACAGATGTAAACATTTCATCTAAATTTCCTGTTTGTTCACCAACTGAAATTAATTGACTAAATGTTGGAGGAAAAACTGTTTCTTTTAAAAATAATTTTGTAAGTGTGTCCCCAGAGAAAACTCCTTTTTTTACATTTTCTAAAGCTTGTGTTACAACATCATTATTACTTACTTGTTTTGCTATTTCTATACTTTCTAAAAGATTTACCCCTGCTGCACTAAGATTACCCATTATTAATGCAATTCTTGCTATCAATGATTTTAAAATCATATCACCAAAAACTGGCATCTTTAAAACTCGTTGGTGCCACTTATATCTAATTGCAGGAATTTTAGTTGTTGTATATTTAAATATAACAAAACCTATTATCGACACTATTCCAAGTGTTAGTCCGCCAGCACCTCTCATAAAATTACTTGCATTCATAATTACAGCAGTTGGGGTAGGTAATGCAACACCCATTCCCTCATACATTTCAGCAAATACGGGGACAACTTTAATTAACATGAACACCATAACTGTTATTGCAACCGTAAACATCACCACTGGGTAGGTTAATGCACTTTTAATTTTCTTTTTAACTTTTTCTCTTTTTTCTAATGAGTCTACTAATTTTAAAAGGAAATCATCAAGTTTACCGCTGGCCTCTCCAGCTTTAATCAAGTTTATATAAATATTATCAAATATTTTAGGGTATTTCTCAAAACATTTAGAAAGAGTTATACCGCCTTCAAGACTTTTTCTTACATCCTCTATTATTTCTTTCATAGTTGGATGTTCTATTTGGTCTCTAAGCATCGTTAAAACATTTAAAATTGGCAAACCTGCCTTTACCATTGTTGCAAATTGCTTGGAGAAAAGCATTACATCCGCTGGAGTGACTTTTTTCTTACCAAAAGAAAAGCCGCTTTTTTTGCCCTTTTCTTTTTCAGCTTTTTTCTTTTTAAGTTTAGTTAAGTTGGTGATGATTATTTTTTGCTCTTTAAGTTTAAAAGAAGCTTCTTCTTGATTTATAGCCTCTATTTCTCCTTCAATATATTTACCTGCTGATATTCCTTTGTAAGAAAAAGTTTCGGCTGACATTTACTACTCCATAGAGAGAACTCTATCATACTCTCTAAAATTCAGATCACCTGTTAGGATTAATTCTCTTCCCATGTCTTGCATTGTCCTAAAACCTTCATTTGAAGCAATTTCTTTAAGTTCTGGCGTTGTCGCTTTTCTTAGAATTGCTTCTTTAATTGGTTTTGTGACATTTAAAATTTCATAAATACCCATTCTACCTTTATAACCAGTATCTTTGCATTTAGGACAGCCACTGCCTTTTTGAACTTTTGCTCTTGAAGCTTGTTCTACTGTAAACCCTAAATCAGCTAATGCTTTAGGGGTTATATCTTCATCTGGTACTCTACATTCTGCACAAGTTTTTCTTGCTAATCTTTGTGCTAAAACTAATGAAACAGCTGCACTAATCAAATAATCGGGTGTTCCCATGTTTTGTAATCTTGTAATGGTGCTTGGTGCATCATTTGTGTGAAGTGTACTGAATACCAAGTGACCTGTTAAAGCAGCTTTCAATCCAATATCAACTGTTTCTTTATCCCTCATCTCACCAACAAGAATTATTTCTGGGTCTTGTCTTAAAAAAGATCTCAGTGCGGTAGAAAAGTTAAAACCAATATCATCTTTAATTTGAACTTGTCCCACACCATCCAATTCATATTCCACAGGGTCTTCAGCTGTTAAAATATTAAGGTGAGGTTTAGAAACCTCTTTTAGAATACTATAAAGTGTTGTTGTTTTACCTGATCCGGTAGGACCTGTTACAAGAACCAATCCTTGTGTGCCATGAATTGCTTTTCTCAAATTTTTTAAATCGTTTTCTTCAAAGTTAAGCTGTTCTAAACTGATGTCTCCTGCATCTTTATTTAAAACCCGCATTACTATTCTTTCATTTGTTGCTGTTGGTAAAATCGAAAGACGGAGGTCAACTACTTTTCCATCAATTTTAAATGGAATTGCTCCATCTTGAGGAAGTCTTCTTTCAGCAATATCTAATTTTCCCATAATCTTAAATCTGGTGACTACGGCTCCATAATTTGAATGAAGAAATTTTTTAAAGTGTTCTTGTTCTTGCAAGATTCCGTCTAATCTATACCTAACTCTTGATGTAAATCGATAAGGTTCAATATGAATATCTGAAACTCCTGATTTAATTGCTTCTGCTACAACTGCTGTACTAAATTTAATTACTTCAGACTCATTTTCTATAGCTTCAATATCTTCTTCAGGTGGTTTTTCTAAAACCTCTGCTTGATCATCCACATCGTAATCAAATGTTTTAGTCTTCTCAGCATTAGTTTGTCTAATATCAGAAATAGTTCTTTCACCATCCGCTAGCAATTTATCTACAAAGTTTGAAATATCAGATACTTTTGCTGCATGCAGTTCTATATCCATTTTTGTAATTGTTCTTAAATTTCTCATTAAACTTAATTTTGAAATATCAGATATTGCTATATGCAATACTTTTCCATCAATTTTGAAAGGAGCTATAAAATTCATATTAATATAATTAGATGGAAGAACGGCTTTCAATTCATCAGTTACGGCAACTGTCGATAAATCTACTACGTCTAATGATTGGTCTTTTACTAGAAGATCTAAAATTTTTTCTTCATCAGTTAGATTTAACTCAAATACTGCATCCAGCTGGGATTTTTCTCCTTCGCCAGATATTTTTTTAATCTCAACTAAATCTTTCCCTGAAATAATATCCTGATCAATCAAGATATTGATTAAATTAATCTCAGACTCTCTACTAATATTTATCATTATAAAATTCTTGGTGCTATAAACACTAACAATTCATCAAGGTTATCAGAATTTTCAGTCCCTTTAAAGAGATTACCTATTACAGGCATATTGCCAATAGCCGGAACTTGATCTTTAGATTTTGATAAAACGTTCTTTTTAATTCCACCAATTACTACTATATCACCATCTGCCACCAATAATTTTGTTACAATTTCCATTTTATTAACTGCTGGTGTGTCACCTGCTACAGATCTGTTCGGTGTATCGTTATTAACTTGAATACTTAACAAGACATTTCCATCTCCAATAATGCTTGGAGTAACCTCTAATTTAAGAGCTGCTTCTTTGAAAGATACTTGAGATCCCCCACCTTCTCCTGGAGCTTCATAAGGTATTTCCTCACCTTGAGTTACAGTTGCTACCTGATTGTCTAGTGTGAATACTTTTGGATTAGAAATAGTTTTACCCATTCCCATTCTTTCTAGGGCTGTAATTTCTGCTTTTAAAACACCCGAACCAGTTCTTCTTAATATTCCAATACCACTTGTTGGATTTGTGATTGCAAAGTTTGCTAAACTATCTGTTGCATCACCTAGATTAGCTGCTCCACCTGGTTCTGTACCTAAAGCACTTCCAGCGCTTCCACCTGATAATCCACCAGCAACTTTGCCGGCTCTTTGATAATATCCACCCAGTCTAGTTCCAAGTGCTTTTTCAAAATCAGAATTTGCTTCAACTATAAAAGCTTCTATTAAAACTTGTTTTGTTCTTATATCTATTTCTTTAATAACTTTATCAACTACATCTAAATCTTTTTCTTTTCCTCTTACAATTATAGATCGTGTAGTTGCTTCTTCAGTAATTTGTATTGGTGTATATGAACTATCGCCTGCTGTTGAAGTAAATAACTCATCAATAGTTTGTTTAGCTTGAGCAGGAGTTATATAATAAAGTCTAAAAATCTCAGAATATATTGGCTCAACACTATCTTCTAACTCTACTTTCTTTTTAACAGCTTGTGCTCTTTCAGACTTGTAAGTCTCTTGTGCAGTTAGTGTCTCAGGAGAATGAACTCTTATCAAGTTACTAGCAACATCAACATCTGATGCATAATTTTTCATATCTAAAAGTGCTTGAAAAGCTTTGTCCCAAGGAACATCTATTAATTCTGCTGATATTGCTCCTGCAACTTCATCTCCAACTAGTACATTTATCTCTCCTATTTTACCCATCAATTTCATGGTTTCTTTATAATCTAAGTTTTTAAATTTAAGAGTTACCCGTTGTTTTAATAGTGGATAGTCATCAGGTATTATTAAGTAATTTCTTTGTGCTTCAGATGATATTTTTTTTCTTTTTCCAAGTTTTTTTGCATCACCTTCAATAGGTTTAGGACCCATTTCTAAAGTTTTAGCGATTTCAGATTGTCCACTACTTACAATATCTTTATTTTTTATAAGGGGTGTATTGTGTTTAAATGGCTTGTCATATTTTTTCAAGTTCTGACAAGAATTTAATGCAACTAATAAAAATAATAATCCAAAATATGTTAATATTTTTTTAATAGTCATCTGCCTCCCGGACTTGATTATTAAAATCAATTATCATGAATTTACCATCATCTTTTTTAAATATTGCTTCTGTTAATCTCAGGTCAACTAATTGTATTTCTCCAAGATATTGACCTAAAGTCATTGTTAAAACTTCTCCGCCAGAATTAACTAAAGAAATGTAACTATAATCTTTTCCAGAAATAAGCCCTGCTAATTTAAAATTATATAAGCTCATTTCATTATCTTGTTCATCTTGTGGTATGCTTGCTGAAGATGAAGTTCCCTCATTTCCTGCAAATGGATCATTTAATGGAACTTCTTCATCTTCTTCCATTTCTTTAACAATTTCTTTTGCTGCATCTAATACTTCTTGTTTTTGATCATGATTATCTGCAAAAGCAGTGTTTGATATTAAAGAAAATATTATGATGAATAAGATTTTAAAAAAATTCATCTGGTAATCCTACTATTGTTAATTCACCTTGCGCCATTATCGCTCCAGTTGAATCGTTTTGTACTATACTTATAGTCTCTTTGTCAAAATTTAACATTTTATTTTGTCTAGAAACTGCTCTTTTGAACTTTATGTAACCTAAAAAATTCCCTTTGATTTCATAATCTACAGGTATTTGATAATAAGAAACCATATCCCTTGTGATATTATTTTCTGCTTGTTGAGTAACTCCTTTTTTGAACACAGGCTTAGGTTTTTTCTTTTCAATTTTTGATATTACTAATCCATTTACAGCAGCATACTTACTTAAACTTTCATATAGATCTTCAACTTCTGCTTTTGAATGAAATAATGTTGAAGTTTTGTCAAAATCAGGTTTCATTTTTTTAATTCTTGTTTTGAAAGTAATTATTTCATTATCAAATTGTGATATTTCGTTTTGCTTTAATATTTTGTCATTATATTTTGCTTTTCTTTCTTTCACCATTGGATTTAAAATTACATAGTAAATTATTAAAAATAAAATTATTGCTCCAAAACCAGATCCAAATTTAATTAAAGTTTTTTTGTCTACAGCAGCTAGCTTCTGCTTTAGATCATCCATAGTCATATTTTTTAAATCCATTATACTTGCTCCAATACACAGGCTACTTTAAAGCCCTTCATAGTTTGTGATCCTTGCTGCTCGCCTTGAGGTAGTGTCATGCTTGCTAATGAAGCTTGTGAGATCAATTTTTTATTGTTCAAATTACTAATTAATTTTAAAATATCTTGATCACTAAACGCCGTTCCTTCAATAACAACTAAATCTGAACCATTATACTCTATTTTGCTAAATTTAACTCTTTTAGGAACTGCAGAAGCAATCTGTGCTAATACTCTAAAACTTACTGTTTTATTAGACTTAATTGATTTACTTAATTGTAGTGACTTAAGCATAAAACCAATTTCTTTTGCATATTTATTTTTCTCTAAGGTTTTAAGCTCATGAGTTTGTAAAATTTCATCATAACCTTCTATTTTTTTATTAAGATCTGTAATTTGCCAGAATGATAAACCAAATAAAACGACATAGATAAGTGAAACTATTCCAACCACTCCTTTGAATGCAAAATTTGAAAAAGCTTTTGCTTTTTTCTGAGCAATCATATTTTCTCTGTTAGGCAAAAGGTTAATATTCTTAACAGCAGTGACAAATTTATAGTAACCAAAGACATCTAGCTTTCTAAATGCAAGCCCCATCACTGTTGAAAAATATGAACGGTTATCCATTTTTATATCATTTTCTAATTGTGCAGGAATTTTTATTCCATCAAAAGGATCAAATAAATTGTATCCAGTGTTAACCATATTTTTTCTAAAGCTACCAAGATAATCTTCAACATTTTGTAAATTTGAAGTAACTTTTAAATTTCTAATTCTTTTCTCATATTTTTGCTCAAAGTCTTGAACTGCTTGTTTGACTTGCGTCATATATCTTCTAACAAGTGCATCCATCTCTTCTTGATTATTGCTTTCTTGAAGTGTTTTTCTATCTTGAGATCTAATAAAAATATCAGTTATAATTGGATTGTTTTCGTAAAGTATCATTACGTAATTTTCATCTAAACCAAATTCTAATACAGCAGTTAAGTTGGAGTCTTCAATTGAACCAGCAATTTGATTAATTTGGTCAACAGCTGATTTTAATGCAAAACATTTAACATCTATAATAACAGCATTTAATCCACCTTTTTTAATAATGTCTGTATAGCTATTAATGTCTGATAATTTTGATGCCACAAAAAGGATATCCATTGTGTTTCCTGTCTTGTCTCTATTTATTACTTGATGAAATATAGAGTAGTCATTTAAGTTATCAGTTAATTGAACTAAGTTTTCCCAAAGTGAATCTGTATCTATCGCTTTTTTCAATTCTTCATCAGTCATCAAAGGTGCAGTCACAACTCTTATAATTGCGCTAGTTACTGGAATTGCGATCGCAGCGTTAGTCGTATTAATTTTAGATTTTTGTAAAGCTAATTTTAATTCTTCAGCAACTTTATCAGGATTTTCAAGTACAGTTCCATTTTCTGGAATACCCTCAAATTTATGAACATAGAATTTATCTAAAACCCATTGGTTGGCTTTGTTACTCGAAACTTGCGATAATCTAATCTCGGATGGAGTTAGCTCGACTCCTAAAATTTCCTCACCTTTAATTGATTGTTTACCTAATCTATTTTTAAGAAGCTTACTAAAAAATCCTTCTTTTTTTTTGCTTTCTCCTCCTTGTGGTACCGGAGGCGCGTTTGCATCATCTTTTTTTTTCTTTTTAAATAAATTTGCAAAAGGATTTTTCATAAATTTTATAAACGAATTTTAACTTTATACTCAACTTTTACTAGAATAAAAACAACTGATATTCAAATTGGGTTTTTTGCAAAAATTAATTGGTAAAACAAGTCAATTTTATAGTACAAAGAGTTGTATGTTTGAAAAGTTAGAACAACTAGCTAAAGACAATAAAAAAATCTCTGATTTTCATATCAGAGCAGGATCTCCACTTGCATATAGACAAACTGGGGAAATTGTCAAAGTCAATGAAGTCGTGGTTACAGCTCAAGATCTAAAAGATCTGCTTTCAATGAATTGTAATGAACATGAATTAAATAAATTTGAAAAAACACACGAACTTGATACATCTGTTACCCTAAGTGGATTAAGATTTAGAGCGAATTTTTATAAAACGATTAATGGACCTGCATGTGTTTGCAGAAGAGTTGAAAGTAAAATTCCAGATATGGAACAATTCAACTTACCACAAGCTCTCTATGACATTGTTGATTTTCATAAAGGTTTAGTTTTAGTAACAGGTCCAACTGGTTCTGGTAAATCAACAACACTTGCAGCAATAGTAAATGAAATTAATAAAACAAGAACTGCAAATATAATTACAGTTGAGGATCCTGTAGAATTTATTCATAAAGATAATAAAAGCATTGTCTCTCATAGAGAAGTAGGAAAACAAACAGAAACTTTTGCAGCAGCATTAAAAGCAGCTTTAAGAGAAGACCCAGATGTAATCCTTGTTGGTGAGATGAGAGATCTTGAAACAATAAGTCTTGCATTAACAGCAGCAGAAACTGGTCACTTAGTATTTGGAACTTTGCACACGAGTGGTGCGCCGAGTACAATTAACAGAATTATAGATGTGTTCCCTCCAGAACAACAGGAACAAATTCGTGCTCAGATATCAACTTCTCTTAAAATGGTTGTGACCCAAAGATTATTAAAAACTAGAGATAGTGCAGGAAGAGTTGGTGCGTTTGAGATAATGAAATGTACCGCACCTATTCAAAATTTAATTAGAGAAGCAAAAATTCACCAGATTCCAAGTATAATGCAAACAGCAGTTAGAGATGGAATGATTACCATGGAAAAATCTCTTGAAGAATTAGCGAAATCAGGGAAAATAGATCCAGGTGCAGCAAGATCAGAACATTAAAGGATTTACAATTTTAGAGTTACTAGTTGTTATTACAATAGTAGCAATTATTTCCGCTGTTGCTTATCCAAATTTTTCAAATTGGCGACAAGATAGAGAGTTAAGAGCTGCAATGGAAAAAGCGGCAACTATGCTTTCATCTGTAAATACATTATCTCAAAGAGGAAATTATCCCTTTGTTCAATTTAGAGTAACACCCAATGGAACTACATCAACAAAATTTATTTCAAAAGGAATGGATGCAACTTCGTTATCAATAAAATTAAATAATGCACAAACTATTGAATGTAATACTTCTAGTGGTAGTTATTGGGATAATAACCAAGTTGACGAAACTACAAAAAAAATATCAACACATGTTAGCAAAGACGGTGCCGTTTGTTTTTCTAAAGATGGAAGTTATTTTAAAGCACATGGAACTTTAAAAAATAATTTAAATGTTACAGTCGAAAATAGATCAACAAACCAATATTTGATACTTTGCACAACATCAAACGCAAGTAATGGTGGCAAATGTCCTTTGGATAAAGGAGGTGGGTTGGAAAAACCTGCATACTTGGTTGAATGGACTAGATTTGGTAATATAAGTAAATTTAAATGGAGTGGAAGTGATTGGACTAGGCAAAACTAAATTCTCAGAAAAAGGAATGACCCTGCTTGAAGCCTTGGTTTCAACTGCAATTATAGGAATTGGATTTGTTGCGGTTTTTCAGATGGTTAATTATTCAGTTCAATCAATTGATGTTTCTGGAGAAAGAACAAAGGCAAATTATTTGGTATCAATGGTAGCAGAAGACTTAATTTCTGAAAGAGACTCAAACTCTCCTACTACAGACGTAAAATTTAAAGATTATTTAATAAATAATTCTTGGAGCATGGCAAATTGTTCTAATAGAGGTACATCTTCTACTAATTTTAATAATGCAGTCCAAAACAAGTTTCAAAAATGGGATAAAAGATTTTCTAGAGAAAGACTAAAATGTAAGGGAAATAAAGATAATAAAATTCTCAAAATTTATGAAATCTGCAATAACAATGCTGCAGCAAATAACTGTAAATACAACAACACTACAAATTACAAAGGTAATGGTGTTTATGAAAAATGGTATCTTGGAAAA
This sequence comes from uncultured Pelagibacteraceae bacterium, assembly GCA_902630065.1. Taxonomy (GTDB): domain Bacteria; phylum Pseudomonadota; class Alphaproteobacteria; order Pelagibacterales; family Pelagibacteraceae; genus Pelagibacter. The sequence continues at coordinate 35,017 of CACOTF010000004.1, read as the reverse complement.
ATGGAAGTCAATCTAAACGACGGCAAAAAGAAAAAATATTTATATTTTCAATTTAATTAATGAAAAAAAAATTAAGCAATATTGCAGGTGTAACCTTAATAGAAATTCTAATTGGAATTTTAATTTCTGTTGTGATGATGGGTGCTATGTTCACTTCATATACTGTTGTTAATAATACTTACTCTCAAGTTACTGATCGAGCAAAAATTTCAACAGCTGGAAGAGATGTTGTTGGAATGATTATGAGAGATATAAGAAATGCTGGATTTATGTATTTCAATGATAATATCAAAACATCAAATGAGCATATTCCAATACTAATCACTAAATATGTGAATTTTTCAGAATGCGATAAAATTGATATCGTTTACGGAGATGTAAATTATAAACAAGGAAGAACGCCTGCTTATATATATGAAAGATATAAAATAACTTACAAATGCAAAAAATCTACTATTCCTGATAAAACGCAACCTCAATTAGGTGGTGGTGGATACCCTCCAATAGATGCTTTTGCTGTTTATAAAAAAAAGGTTAAATGGAATAATACATCAGGTAGATGGGATGATCCTACAACAGATAACAATGATAAAACATATGATGATCAACTGGTTGTAGACTACGTTGATGATATGATTTTTAATCCTGTTGACGAAAAAGGAATGTTAATCAATCCACCACCTTCAGCAACAAATGTAAACAAAGATTTAATTTATAAAATTAAAACTGTTGATATCGCATTAACTGTTAGATCAACAAAAAGCTTTTTTAGAAATTCTAAAATTAGAGATGTATTTGCATTAAAAGACTCAACTAGAAATAAAAAAAAAACTGACAAATATTTAAGAGATACAATTATTGTAACTGCTCATGCAAGAAATTTGGGAATGGAATAATGAAAAAAAATGAACAAGGTTTTGCGCTAGTATTATCTTTAGTCTTAATGCTTGCAATGTCATTAATGGGAGGAGCGTTAATTGTAATTTCAGCAGGTGACCATCAAAGTAATAATAAGAGTGATGAATATCAGCAAACTTTCTATATCGCTGAAACAGCTTTGATAGAAGGTGAAAAATATGTGCTCAATCAATTTTTAGGACCTTGGAGTACTTCAAATCATGTTAGAGATACATCTAAGAGAAATTTACCAGCTAATAACACTCAATGGAATGGTAATATGGCTAATTACAGGATCAATTATAATTCTAGCAATAGCTCTCTTTATTATAATACAGAAAATTTCTGTGCTAATAGCTTTAAGGACTTAGACAAGGTTAGATTAAGTGGAAATTTCTATGATGTTGTAGCCGCACAAAGTTGGAATTTTGGAAAATTAGTGCGTGATAGTTTTAATTCTGCAACTAATGATGAGAGAAAAGAAGCTGAAAAACTTTATAATTACTTTTATGAATTTTTTGTCATAAGAATTGGTGCTGCACCTTTCAGAGGTACTGGTTCTAGTGTCAAAAAAGGCTCAACCGACAAAGGAAATGATGGAATGGCTTATCGAATTTATGGTTGCGGTTTAAAGAAAGGTAACGAGAGAATGGTAGTTGCTTTAGAAAGTGTGATTGTATTACCCAAATAAAATGACGACAAATATAAAGAGTTATATTAATATTTCTAAATCTTTATGAAAAATTTAATCAAATTTATTATAATTTTCTCTATTTTAAGCACACCTGTCCAAGCTGCATGTGATTTTATAATTGATATTGGAGATAGTGGTAAAAAAGTTTTTGATAAATTTGATATGCCACTACCAGGATATAAAGGACAATATTATTTGCCCGTTCCATCACCAGAGTTATGTCCAAATGATAATTTGAACAATGATATTGCAGTAGAATATGTATTTTTAGGTGAAACAGAAGATGCTGCAAAATTAGCAGCCATTAGAATGATTGTTATGAATGATGGTAAAAATACTGAGAATAACAAATTAACATTAATGAGATACGTTAAAAAAGTTTATGGTGATTTCGATACAGGACAAAATCCACAAATATTTGATAGTTTCAAAATTTGGGAGAAAAGTAATAATGATGTCATTGTATACAAAAGAATGCTTGGTGAAGAAGAACTTTTTGAAGAAGAATTAATGATTACAACTGTAGAGTATGATGAAAAATTAGGTAAATTTTACTATGATCTTGAAGTTGAATTAGAGAAAATGGAGCAAGAACAATAATTATGAAATTAAAACTTTTAATTTTAAATATCGTTTTAATTTTATCTTTTTTTTCAAATAATAGTTTTGCAAAAAATTTACCGCCTGGTTCTGGAATATCTGATGTTCCAGCTAATGTATTAATCCTTTTAGATAAGTCTGGAAGTATGAGTGTTAGAATGACAAGCGGAGCTGGCTTTTCTTATCCTTATAGCGTTGCAACAGATAGTAGTGGCGATGTTTATGTTGGTCAATACTGGGTACGTGGAATAAAAAAATTTACTTATTCAACAAAGAGTAATGATACCAGCTTTGCAAGCAGTGGAACTTATAGAGGAAGTGGTAATTGTAGATCTTATTATCCATTGAATATGAAAGTGCATAACAATAAATTGTATGTTGCCTCTTATTATCAAAGAAGAGTTTTTAGAATTGATCTTACAAGCGGAAGCTGTGATTGGAACCAATTCTTAAATTATCCAAGAAATATTTCCATTGCGCAAAACACTTTGTATGCGACAGGAAATGGAGGTATGTTGACTTATAATATATCTGGAGCAACTCCTTCACAAACAAGTTGCTCTTGGGGCGGTAATTTATCTTCTTACGCCCGTTATTATGGTCAGACTGCAGATTATAAAAGAGAAAATTATTATGTGCATTATTATCGTTACATTTATAGATACACCATTGGAAGTAATGGTTGCATAAATACAAACTATTCTAGCAGATCGTATGTTGGTAATTGGTACTACTCATATGGAATGGATCATCATCCATCAAATGAATTTATTTTATATGGTAGTGATTGGAGAAATCATAGAGTTACTAAAGTTACATTAAACTCATCAAGAAATGGTTATACCGCAATAAAAAATATTGGTAGATACGGAAGAAATGCATCAAAGACTGGTAATGTTAGAATGTATGGTCCATGGGGTGTAACCGTAGATAAAACCAACAACAGAGTATTAAGTACCAGTTATTATAAACAAAGTGTTAATGCATTTGATCTAAATTTAAATTTTGATAAAGAATTTGGAGGCTCTGCTGGAACAAGAATGACAGGTGCCCATGAAGCTATTCAATCAATTGTTACAGATAGTTCTTTAACAGCAGGAGTAAATTTTGGATTTGGTTACTGGTCGTGGGATAATAATGGGTCTGGTTTTAGATCTTGGACTGGTGATATAACTAATGGAAGGGCCACGCCTTGCACTAGTAGAGCCTGTATAAAAGTAAGAGCTCACAAACAAGGGGCGGCAAAAATCAATTCTATCATTAAATCCGTTCAGCCTGGTGGTGGAACGAATGCTGATAACTGGGCAAAACAAGCAGAAGAATATTATTTGCACAGTACTTTGTCTCCAATAGATAAAAACTTAACTTGTCAGAATAGTTATGTTTTAGTTATAGGTGATGGAGATTGGTATAATCACAACGGTGCTGCAAGGAGAGTTTCAAAATTATTAAATTCACATAAGATAAAAACTTTTACTGTAGCTTATGGAACAGGATTATCAAATAGTGGAGTTAGAAATTTTAATAGGATGGCGCAAACAGGTGGAACTAATAGCGTTATTGTAGCAAGAACCACTCAATCTTTAAAGACACAATTAAAAGCTGCCATATCACAAATTATTGCTCAAAAATTATCTTTCTCTGCGCCTGCAATTACAGCAACAATTGAACAAGGTGGATCTTTATACCAAGCACAATTTGATTATGAACAAAATAAAGAGTGGAAAGGAACCTTAAAAAGTACTGCCATAGACTCTAATGGGGTTGTTGGTAAAAAGAATTGGGATGCAGCTGAATTATTAGAAAAAAGAAATACAGATGACAGAAAAATTTGGACACACCTACCAAACACATCTGCAAACTCTGGATATAGCGGTTTAAATAATTGGGTCACATCAAACTATAAAGATATTGATAAGTTGTTTACTCATACAAATAATGAGGTACCAAATTATCATAGTAAAAGTGATAACCCTACTAATACACAAAGATGTAAGAATGTTGCCTCAGTTCAAAATGATAATGAAGATGACATTAAAGGACTGATTCAGTTTGTTAGAGGACAAGATTATTTTGATTATGATGGTGATTGTAATTTAACTGAAACAAGACCTAATCCTCTTGGAGATATTTACCATTCAGAATTAGTTGTAGTTTCAAAACCATCAGCTGAAACAGCTTTTGCTGGAAGAAATCAAGAGTCTTATTGGAGATCTTTGAAAAATTATTCTTCATTTGCACAAAAACATTCTTCAAGAAAAGAAACAGTTTATGTTGGCGCGAATGATGGCATGCTTCACGCATTTGATGGAAAAACTGGTAAGGAAATTTGGGCATTTGTTCCACCATTTATTGCAGCAACAATGCCAAATATGGTTAACGTAAATTTAAATAGAAGCGGGGTTGGTGGTTCTAATGCTATTTATGGTGTCGATGGATCTGTTACTGCTCATGATATGTTTTACAAAGGTCCTTATGATAGCAAAAAAGAATGGCATACAATACTTATGGTTCCATATGGTAGAGGTGGTGCAGGATTTTCTGTATTAGATATCACAGATCGAAATGCACCGATGCATTTATATTCAGTGCTTAATGATGGTATTCAAACTAAAGTCCACGTAATGGATCATAATGGAACTATCTCAAGTTATGATTACATCAAAAAAATTTATGATTTAGCAAGTTTCTTTGAGTCTATTACTGTAAGTTCGAATAATAAAGGTGACTTAACATGCAAAAGCGATCAATCAACTGATTGTCAGGAAAGCAATGTTTGGACTTTAGATGTTCCTAATTTGAGTAAATCAGATGTTTCAATATTAATTGACGACAAACCATTTACTAATTTTACAGTGAAGGCCTCTACAATCACAATACCTGCACCACCTAGTGGTGGGCAAGCTCAAACAAAGCCAGCAACTGAAATAACATTACAAAATAAAACATTAAAATTTTATGGATCAGATCCATGTGCAAGTAATCCAAATGCAGCCTGTAACAAAGAAAGTTCAAATATGGCTTTGCATATTAAACCTGGCTCTGCACAAACTGGGGTATTAAGCCAACCTGAGTATGATTATAGTGAATTAGGTGGAACTTGGTCGTCTCCTAGAATTATAAGAATGCCAAATAAAGGTCCAGGAGATAACAATTTAGAAGATGATATTTATGTTGCAATCATGGGTGGAGGATACGGTGTTCAAAACTCAGGAGTTGGTTCTAATTTAACAATTGTTAACCTTGAGGATACAACGTTCCCAGGTAAACTTGAAAAAAGAATAGATATTGAGGATATGCTGACGAATGATATCGTTAATTCAACACCAGGTTCACCAGTTGTAATAACAGCAGATACTGCAAGAGGAATTAATTTTAGAGGTGCACTTGTCTACATCAGTGATCTAGAAGGAAAGATCACTAAGTTTAATTTAACGAATAATAGAACTGATGGAACGGGTCAAGCTTTAAAGATGTATGATAGCACAACATTATTTAAAGCAGGTTCAAACCAAACTAATGGCAGATATATGTATCATTCTATGGACGCAACAATTGGACAAACTACCAATTCATTATGGTTATATGCTGGAACTGGAGATTACGAGAGAATAGGAAATACAAGTAATGGTACAGACAACTTAATGATTGGTATTAGAGATCCTCATTATCCAGAATATAGAGATGTAGCGGTTCCTAAAAAAGCTGCTGATTTAACAAAATGTAAAAATACTACAAAAGACAAAACAGGTGCTAAATGTCCAACCTCAACAGATACCGGTTGGTATATAAAGTTAGATAAATCTCAGAAAGTTACTGCTGAACCAACTGTATCAAGTGGATTGGTATATTTTCCAATTTATCAACCAACATCATCAGTTAACAAATGTAGTCTAGGTGATGCATTTATTTGTGGAGTTGATGATGAATGCGGAACAAATTTCTCATCTAATCTTAAAAATTTGAGAAAAGGAGATACTTGTAAATATGTTGGACAAGGTGTTTTATCCAAAATTGTAGTTTTTGCTGGTAAGTTATTTGCTAACATTGCTGGTCAATCTGCTGGAAGTATAAAAGACTTAGTTAGCATTGAAGCTGCTGCAGGTGGAACATCTAGTTATAGAAGTTCTTGGAGACAGAACTATTAATCAATAGACATTTATGAAAAAGATTTTACTTAGTATAATCTTATTCTTTTTATTTAGTTCCATAAGTTATGCTGGTCCTTGTTTAACAACAATAGCTAGTGCATCAACGAACCAACTAGCTTGTGCCGATGATGATATTTTAAATGTTACTTCTGCTGGTTCTATTACCTACAATGACCATAAGGCTGTTGATCTAGAGGATGAAACTGGAGTTCAGATTACAAATGATGGAACAATCCAAACAGAAGATGGAACTAATAAACAAAAAGCAATTCATGCTGAGTCATCTTTAAATACAACAATAACTAATAATGGAACTATTAACTCAGACAATAATGAAGGAATTTATATAGATTATGCAGAAAATATAACAATCACAAATAATGCAGGTGCCACAATTAGCGCTGAAGCAGGAAATGCGATTGAGGGTCGAAATGTTGGTTGGTGTGATAAGGCTGGAAATAACGATAATTGTCAATCTAGTTTATCATCCTCTGGCTCTACAGCAGTTGGGCTAATATTGCATAATCACGGTATGATTAGTGCAACACAAGGAACAATTTTGTTAGGCACTGGAGGAGGAGGAAACCCACGAAGTCGAGGTGTTAAAATTTATAACTATGATGGAGGAACAATTAAATCTACATCAGGTAATAACCCAATTATCGCAAAATATCTTACAGATAGTGAAATTATAAATTATGAGGGAGGAACAATCGAGAGTGCAGGTAGATATGGTATGCTAGCTGAAAATGGATCAAATATTACAATAGATAATCGTGGAACAATAACTTCAGATAGAAATACTATTTATTGTAGAGAGTGCTCTGGAGTTACATTTACAAATTCAGGAACAATCAGCTCAACAAATACAGGTACTAATACAGGCACGGTTCTTATTGATAGACAAGGAGATAGTGACGACGCTCATACAATTACAAATAGTGGAACTATAGAGTCGGCATTTGGAGCGGCAATACAAATAGCTAGAAACACTGGTGGAACAACTATCGACAATACTGGAACAATAAAATCATCAACAACTGCTATTGGAGCTGGTAGAACAAAGAACCTTACCATAAATAATCATGGAACGATAACATCAACAGGTGAGAATAATACAGGTCACTTTGGAATTGGATTTGGTAACGATTCAACATCTGTAGAAGCTGGTGAAAATGTAGTTCTAAATAATTTTGGAACAATTAGCGCAATTAATGGTGATGCAGACGGAATTAAAATTGGAGATTATCACGCCAATAAAAACTTTGATGACTTAACAATTAATAATTCAGGAACTATTTCAGGAGGTGACAATTCTATTGTAATGGCAAATTCAAATAACACAGGATTAGAAATAGTTACAAAAGGTGAAGGTACTTATAATGGTGAAATTGAATTAAATAGTACCAATACTACCATGACATTAGATTGCAGTATTTCAAAAGATCAAAAAATAGAAATTCATAATAAGACAAATATGGTAATCACAAATAATCTTTGTGGAAATGATACCTATGAAATATTAGATAGCAACAGTGATCCAGATGCTGATAATTCAGAAACAAATGGTTTCTTATATGTTTATGGTGAAGATTTAGATATTGATAGCCATAATAAAAAATATAGATCAGAAATATTTTTATCTAATTTAAACGATATTTTTAATTCAGTTTCAGAAGAAAAAAAATCTAGTGGATATTATTCTGTTAAAAAAAGAGACAATATTTATAAAAATGAAACAGCAGGTGTTACCGGAGACTTTAAAATCGAAAATGATAACTTTACACCCTTCCTAAGTTATTCAAGCCAACAAGCAAATTTTAATAACGGAGAGTCTTTAGATAGTGAAAATTTAGCTATTGGTTTAAAAAAAGATATTGATTACGAGAAATTTAAATTTTCTGTCGTTTCAATTTTTGGATTAACTCAAAATAAATATTTAGATCTTGAAATTGAAACAAAGCAAACTATTTCAAAAGAAAACCTAGGTCAGTTTGCTGCTGTAAATTATAAAGCATCTAAAGAAATAGAAATTGATGATAGTCAAAGTTTAAATATTGAAGTAGATGGTAAATATGGTCTAAGAAGACTACCTACTTATTTGTCATCCTTCACAGATGGGGATCTTTCTGTTGATGATGCTGTGGATCAAGTATTATCAGGTGGATTTAATGTTGAGTATTCAAAATCTTTTGAAAATGGCTTCGTTCTAAAGCCATATACAGGCCTGTCTTTAAATCAAACTTTGAGTGAAAAAATTGACATTGTTGCAGACGGTGAAAGAAAAGACATGGCCCATTATATGGATGATGATTTAGCAGTTAAAGCTGGTTTAAAAATAAGCAAAAATACTGAAAATTTTGGCCTAAACTTTAATCTAGAGTTTAATGAACAAAGTGGACTTAAAGACAGCCAAGTAAGTATTTCATTAACGAAAGTAATTCAAAATAATATTAGCAAAAAAATAGAGGGTCTACCTATTGATCCAGAACTTGAAAAATTATTTGATCAATTACAATTAGCTAAAGAAAATGAGAGATTGGCTGAGATAACTGGTAGGGCAGTTGAAGAAAATAGAATAATGAAAGAAATGATTATTCAGTTAATCAAAGAAAATAATAAACTCAAGACTGAAAGAAATCTTTTATTAAAAAACTAACTTTAAAACTTTTATAAAACTTATTTGGTTATTTGAGTAGATCTGCTCTTCGTAAAATTTAAAGAAATTTTGATATTTTGTTTTATCTTTTTCCATTAGTTTTAGATAAATTTCTTGGATAGTATCCGAATTTTTTATTTGAAGTTTTCTTTTTTTTCCTAGAAGAATGATAGCTAATTTTAACCTCATCAAATTAGTTAAATTGAAATTATATAATAATTTTATGCTTACAAATAATAATATTGGTACGAATATCCAAACAACAATTTTTGAAAAATTTAAATTTAATAATTCTTTTATAAAATTTTTTCTTTCATTATCGTCATATGATAGTAAATGTTGTGTCCATACAAAATCAACATAGTTAAAATAAAAATTCATTATTTTGAAAAAATTATTAGAAAATATTGTGCTTGAAGATTTATCATTGTTTGCGAAATAATTATTTAATGAGTTTCTAATATTAGAATTAGGTATTGCCCTAGTTGGATCAATTCTAACCCACCCTCTTTCATCAAACCAAACTTCTGCCCAAGCATGCGTATCTTTTTGTTTAAATTGAAAAAAATTCCCTATCTCATTTAAATCTCCACCATAGTAACCTGTCACTATCCTACTTGGAATTTGTGCTAATCTTGTAAGTAATACAAACATTCCTGCATAATACTCGCAGTATCCTTCTTTAGAATTAAAGAAAAAGTTTTCATATTTATTACTTGAGTTTATCTGAGGACTAAGGTTATAAAAATATGTTCCATCAGAAAATCTTTTATAAATTTTTTCGATAAATTCTTCTTTAGTACTTACATTATTTTTATTTACCCATTCTTTTATTTTTGGGGATACATTTTCTGGTAACAAAGTATAATAATTTTTAAGTGGATTATCCAAAGAATAATCAGATTTATTCATTTCAAAAATTAATTTCTTCTTTCTGTCAATTAGTTCTCTACTTACAAAAGATTGGTTAAAATAATCTTTTGTAATTTGAATATCATTAGTGATTAATTTTGAGTTTTTTAAACTTGGTATCCATTTTTTTTTATATGGCTCTAATATAATTTGATAATTTTTATTTAAATCCTCATTACCATTTATTCTCATGGAATTTTTAAATTCACTAACAAGATAGTAGCTTGAGGAAGGTCTCCAAGATTGATCTTTTTCCATATAATCAAAGATTTTGACCCTAAAATAAAGATCCTCCTTCTTAAAATTGTTATTTATTAAAGTAAAAACTTCTTCATCTGAGTTTGAAAACTGGCTAAATGATCCAAGATCTATACTATCTGGAATACCTACTGAACTTGCAGATGTATCAAATAATCTGAAATCTACTTCTGCCCTTGGGAATACAAGATAAAAAATAATAATAATTGGAAATATACTAAGACCAAATCCTAAATATTTTAAAATATTTTTTAAACTGAAATCGAGAATTTCCTTTTGTTGAATGAGATACATGTTAACAACTAAAATTATTAAGATTAAAAATGAGTTTAATGTACTTATAATATCTTGACCCTTAATTAAACTTGCTACAGCAATAATCATAGAGATTAAATTAAATGACAAAAGATTATTTTTATTGTTGAGTTCTGATAACTTTATGATTAGCAAAACTCCAAGGCAGTTTAGAAAAAAATCTTCGGACAAAACATATTGATTGAGAATTAATTGAATATATAAAGCTCCCATAGCAAATACTCCAACTGCTATGGACTTAAACTTAAAGTGTATTTTTGAAAAAATGAAACTTAAAATAAATAAAGTACCCCAAAATATTTTATTAGTTAATATTAAATCTGTAGACAACGAAACTAAACAAAAGAATAATATAATATAAGTAAGAAGACTAATATTTTGCGATTTAATTTTTAACATTTGAAATATACTTTAAAATTTTATTTAGAGAGTTTTTATTTTCGTTTAAATGGAACACATTATCTTTGTGTTTAAAGGTTAAATTTAGACTTTTTGTGAAATAATAATCTAAAATAAATACTGAATAACTTAATAATTTCTCAAATTCTATATGACTGTATTTGTTTAAATCTAGGATTGATTTTTTTGAGCTTTTAAAAGACTTAAATTCTTTTACAAATTTTTTATCTCCAATAGTTGATTTTTTCCAAGCGATTTTTGAGTAACTATCTCCTTTCTTGTATTCATCTATACCATCAAATTCATCAGAATTATTATTTTGGTGAATTTTAAATTCTTCTAATAATTCTTGATTAGGAGTTAATTTTTGTGGAAATACATATACTTTACTAAAAGGTTGATAATTTATTTTTGTCCTTATTATTCCAAATGGATATATCGATTTTAAAATTATTTTATTTAAAGAATAGACGCCCCTTTTGCCATAATTATATTTTATATTAAATTCTTTTATTTTATCTGATAAATTAAAATTTTGTAATATTGATTTATTGATCTCTAAATCGATATTTAATTTTTTCTCTTTTGTATCATTAATTATCTTAAAGTTTATATGTTCTGTTTTATTTGCTTCAACTAGGTATTCTGTTAGAAAATTTATTCTTAAATTGTTAATATTTTGATGTGAGATAAAAATTGAAATAAAGAAAATAAAGAAAATAACAATTGAAATAAGAAGTCCTGAGTTATTTTCATAAAATACAGATATTAAAAAACAAAAAAATATAAACAGTCCTAATAATAGTCCTTGAAGATTGGGATATATGTAAACTTTAAGTTTTTTTTTAAGATTGATTAAATGTTTAAAGTCTAAGTTCGTTAACCTCTGTACTAGCTGATTAACCATTGGTTATTTTAATTTTTTGAAGTATTTCCTCATTAATGAAGCTCATCTTATCCTCCTGGTTAAGAAATTTAATTCTATGTCTTAAAATGTAAGGCAGAGTTTCCTTAATATCTTGATGAGTTACATAATCTTTTTCATGAATAATTGCCCAACCCTTAGCTAAATCTAAGATTTGCTTTAAACATCTTGCAGAAATATAAATTTTTTGATCAAGCGTTTGAATTACCTGCTCTATCTCAACAACATATTTATAAATTTCATCTTTTATGGTTAGCTGATCATTTTTTTGTTTGATTGTCTCCCAATCAACAGCTTTTGATGAAGCACCATTTAATTTACTTGTATTTTTTAACATCAAAATTTTATCGTTTTCATTTAGATCAGATAAAGAAAATGAAATCATAAATCTATCAAGCTGGGAATCTGGTAAAGAACTTGTGCCTGAAGAATCCATAGGATTTTGAGTAGCAATAACAAAAAATGGTTCTGGCAGTTTATAACTTTCACCATCTATAGAAACATTTTTTTCTTCCATTGCCTCTAGGAATGCACTTTGCGATTTTGGACTTCCACGATTAAGTTCATCAGCTAAAACTATATTTGTAAAAATTGGACCTTGTTGAAAGTTTAACTTCCCATCTGAAAGAATATTAAATCCAAGAATATCACTGGGTAATAAATCAGATGTAAACTGTATCCTTTTAAAGTTAAGACCAAGATTTTGAGTAATAGCTTTTGCAAATGTAGTTTTCCCTGACCCAGGATAATCTTCTATTAAAATACTTCCTTCAGAAAATATTGCAGCCAATGTCAATTTAATTTTATCTGCATTAGAAATTATAATTTTAGATGTGTTAGCTATTATTTCGTTAAACATAATTTTGATTATAAGGGTTTTCTTAAATAAATTGAAAAATTATTATTAAAAGCATCATCACTACTTCTATAGTGCTCATATGATGCATTTATGGTTAAATTATTGTTGAGTTTTGCCCCAATTCCTAAATTCAACAATAAATGCTCAGAATTTTGATCACCTATAGCATTACTAAAAATTTCAGAGGAATTATTAATATAATAAGCCTCTGATACCGAATTAATTGTTTTATCTTTTCCTAATTCAAATTTTAAAGATGGTTCAAATATACCTTTTTCATTCTCAATGACTTTACTTAAATTTAAACCTGCAGATAGTGATGCGCTTTTAACATTTTGTTTTTTGTAACTTACAGCTGTTCCATCACCTGTTTCTGTATATGCCTTTAGTTGAGTAAATCCTAAATCAAGTCTTGAATAATAATTTAAATTTCTACCTACAATTTCAACATCAGGTTCTAACAAGTAAGTAAAGCTTCCAAAGAGTTGGTTTCCTTTTCTATCTCCTTTATTTTTTCCACTTGTAACATCTCTGCTTAAATCTATATCCATTTCTCCAACGCCAGTAACCATTTCAAAAAATCTTTTGTCTTCAATTTTAAAACTTGTGTAATTCATAATGCTTATTGTGGCAGCATCCATATTTGCTTCATTGCTACCTACTTCAGTTTCTTGCCATGATTTATTGATTGCAAAACCAATAGTCTTATCTTCATTTATTTTCTTATCAATTCCAAAAGTAATTCCGTCACTATGGATATCTTGACCTAAATTCCCATCTTGCTGCCCTATTCTACCAAATGATATGCTACCTTCACTCCAAACTCCCCATTTTTCGGTCTTTTTCTCTTTTTTAATTAGTTTTGCCGAAAGTGAATTTATTTGTTGAGCTAATAATTGATTATCAAAATTCATTACTAATCTTATATTTTGATTTGAGGAATTATTATTTGTAGATCTAATATAATTCATTCGTCCTGAAATTCTATTTAACGACTGATTTAAAGAATTTATAGCAGCTACGGTTTGATTTTTTGTAAGAGTTTTTACAGTTTCATTAAAAACTTCACCAGGTTTCGTAGAAAAATTTAAAGCAGTTGTACTTGATATGCCTGCATATGAATTTCCATTAGTGTCGTCAAAAGCTGTAGCATCTATTAAAATATAGTAATCGATATCAGCCGTTAAATCTGTGCTTGGATTAATAGTAATCGCTGTTGAGCCACTGCCACTGACTTTAGATCCAGTAACATCAATTGTTTCAATAGTGCTGTCATCAGAAGTTCTTTTAATAGTAATATTTCCACTTTCAGCATCAACCACCTCACTAAAAGTCAGAACTATATTTGCATTTATTGCAACTTCTGTTGCATTATCAGATGGACTTGAAGATGATAGAGTTGGAGCATCATTATCAAAATTTGTAACAACTAAATTCCAATTCGTACTTCCTGAAGATGTTTCTGTAAGTGTCCAATTAAACTTTCCGTTTGTTACAGTTACTGTTCCTGTAGAGCCAGCAGTAAATCTACTAGAAGAAACTCCTGTTATTACAGAAGTATAAGTTCCAGCTGATAAAGCAGAATCTGTACTAATACTGAAAGTAGTTGCACCATTTTGCAGATCAACAGCTAACTTACCATAATCAGTTGTGCTGTTTGCTAGGAAGACGTAATTTACTGGAAGATAGCCTTCCAATTTCAAAGCATCATTTCCTCCTTGATCATTTGTTAGAGATTCAAGACCTACATTTGTTTTCACTACTAAATCATGATTGCTTGAACCACTTGATATAGTTCCTTTATTTACAATTATGTTTCCATTAGAGCCATTGTCGCCAATACCAAAAATTGCATCCCCTGTAGCAGAGATAGTACCAGTGTTAGTAACAGTGACATCGTTTACATTATTAATTTCAAAGCCATTTCCTCCTGTTGCGGTGATCGTCCCAGAATTTGTAATAGTGCCAGCTGAATAGTCGGTTCCTGATGAATATATATATAGTGTATTCGCTCTACCCGAAATAGTACCAGAATTTGTTATTGTCCCCGCGTTAGCATGTTGGCCAAAATTTATTGTTCTATCTTTTGAAGAAGTAATACTTCCAGAATTATTAATTGTTACAGTACCGAAAGAAGGGTGTAATTTAATAGTATCTGCACGTTCAGATTCTATTGTTCCACTATTTACAATAGATACAGTACCCCTTGATTGTTGCAATGAAAGTGCTGAACCAGGACTATTAGCACTATCACTCACCGATACTGTTCCAGAATTGTCTATACTAAAGTCTGTTGATTGATCTGCTTCAATTCCTTTAGTCGTTCCAATAATTGTGCCATTATTAGTTATGGTAGTTGAACTCGTTGAAAAAGAATGGCCTTCTAATTCTACAGGTTCTGCTGCACTTGTATCAACTGTAACATCAGCATTAACAGTAAGTGTGTCGTTATTTGACATAACAATTTGACTAGAGTGATTAGATGAAATTGTTATATCTTCAGCTTTGCTAATATTTAAAAAAAATTGATTATAAATAATGACAGATAAAAATATTAGACAATATCTCATATTTGAATACTTAAACATTTTTGAAGAAATAGTTCTAGGGACCGTTTGTCATTAAAATCTTTAAAATAAAAGTGATTTAAAGCTATTTTCAAAAAAAAAGATAAACTAATGTTCCAATGATTATATATGGTCCAAAAGGAATTTGTGAAGACAGAGATTTTGAACGTTTCAACAAACTTGGAATAACACTTAATAAAGCTATTACAGAGGATAAAAATATTATAAAAGGTATTGATATCCATCCAAACCAAAAACCAATTGCTGACAAAAGTTTTGCATCTCCTAAACCCATGCCCTCTTTTTTTCTAATTTGTTTATATAAATAAATTATAGACCAAATAATCAAGTAACCAAAAATTCCTCCAATTAAAGAATTAATATAGTTTGGGAAAACTGGATTTAAATTAGGATCAAAAGATTTTATAAAACCAATTATCATAAGAGAAAAAGTTAATACATTAGGAATTATGTAATGTTTTAGGTCTATGAAGAAAATTATTATAAGAGATAACCCTAAAATTAAAAAAAATAAGGTAGTTAGGCTAATACCAAATAAATAATAAAACACCAAAAAATAAATAATTGTAATTAGCTCAACTATTAAATACTGAGGTGAAATTTTTTTTCTACAACTTCTACATTTGCCTTTTAAAAATAGAAATGAAATTATAGGAATATTGTCTTTCCAATTAATTAATTTTTTACATTTTGGACAAAATGATCTTCCTGATACAAACCCTTTACCTTTAGGGAGTCTATAAATACAAACATTTGCAAAACTGCCCCAAAGACCTCCAAGAATAATTACAAATATTAGATCCACGGAAACTGATTATAATTTAATGTTTGATGTTATGTGAATTAACCCATCAATTACATACTGAACCATTAGTACGGCATCCTGAAGGTGGATGTATAAATTAGGTGTATTAATTATAATCTCCATTGTTGAAAAATTTATCAAAAATTGTTTAAAATACTAGTTAAATAAATGTTTCTATTTAAATCAAAAAAACCGATCGAACCTAAAAAAGAAGCTGAACAAGTTAATGTCGACTTAGAACTTGTCACAAAAATGAATCAAGACTTTGCTTTATCTCTTGATTTAAACGACACCCTAATGAATGCATTGCGGGTAATAATTGCAAGACTGAATGCAGAAGCTGCAAACATTTTTTTAATAAATGAGCAAAAGAAAAAGTTTGAATGTATTGCATCACTTCATCAAGATTATTTGGATGAATACGAATTAGATCTAAAAGATGGTGTTATGGGTAAAGCTGTTCAGCAAAGAAAGTGTATTCGTGTAGGAAATGTTAGAAAAGATGTAAGAGAAATCGCAGAGTTTTATTTTGATTTAGATAATAAAACAAATTTTACAACCTACTCAGTTTTATGCTCTCCTTTAATTGCAGCAAATGAATGTATTGGTGTAATACACTGCTTAAATAAAAAAACTGAAGATAAATTATTTATAGAAGATGACAGAAAACTTTTAGAAACACTATCTGCTCCTGCAGCACTAGCAATTAGAAATGCAAAGATGGCAAAAGAGATGGTTGAGAAAAATAAAATACAGAAAGAAGTAGAAATTGTTGGAGAAATTCAAAGATCTTTATTATCTAAGAACAAAGAGAAAGATTTTCCTATTTCAGGAATAAATATACCAGCAAAAGTAGTCTCTGGGGATTTTTATAATTTTTCAGATTTAGGAGATGGAAAATATGGTTTCGGTGTTGCCGATGTATCCGGAAAAGGCATTAAATCATCTTTATTGATGTCAAAAGCGTCTAGTCTTTATAGATGTTTAAGTAAAACTAATCTTTCAGCATCAGATTTATTATTTCAGCTAAATAATGAAATATGTGAAACAATTTCTAGAGGTATGTTTGTTACGATGCTAATTGGAATATATGATTCAAATAAAAAAGAGCTGTTGTTGTCTAGCGCAGGTCATGAACCCCCATTAATACTATCTTCTGATGGTGCTTTTAGTAACTTTTCTGAAGCAGGTCCACCTTTGGGTATCATGCCTAAAACGAAATATCCTGAACATACCATTCCTTTTGAAAAAAGCTCAATGTATATTTTTACAGATGGAATTACTGAAATAAAAAATCCAAGTGGAGAAATGCTGGGTTCTGAAGGATTTGAAAATTACATTAAAAAATATCAATCAACTCCAATTAATGAAAGACTTAAAACAATGATCGATGATATTCTTGGTGCAGGACACATACAAAAAGATGATTTAACAATTGTTGCTATAGATGGAAAATAGTTAATAGACTGATATTTGTTCCTGATTATAAATTTTACAACTCATAACAATACTCAATCCCAACATAATAGATAACAAAGATGATCCGCCATAAGACATTATAGGTAATGGTGCGCCAACAATTGGTAGCATTCCTAAAACCATAGCTATGTTAACAAATACATATAAAAAAATTGCTGTAGCAAAACCGAAGCAGTATAATTTTGCAAAGAAGCTCCTTGAGACTAGTCCAACATTTATTATTCTATAAATTAATAATATGTATAAAAATAAAAGTATAATTGACCCAAGGAATCCAAATTCTTCGGAAAATAGTGTGAATATAAAGTCTGTATGTTTTTCAGGTAAAAACTCTAGATAACTTTGTGTACCTTTTAAATATCCTTTCCCAAAAAAACCACCAGATCCAATAGCTATTTTTGATTGAATTATTTGATATCCAGCTCCTAGGGGATCTCTATCAGGATTAAAGAAGGTTAGAATTCTTGACTTTTGATAAGGTTTTAAAACGGAAATAACAAAAGGCAATGATACTAATAATAACAATCCAGAATAAACAAAATATTTAATATTAAGACCTGCCAACCAAATTATAGCGATACCACTACCTGCGATTAAAATAGAAGTTCCTAAATCAGGTTGTTGAATAACAAGATAACATGGAATGATTAAGAGAATAATTGGTTGAATTAAAAATTTATAGCTTTGAATATCTGAGCTTTGAATTCTATGATAATATCTTGCAAAACATATTATTACTGCAATTTTCATTAATTCTGACGGTTGTAAATTTAGAAAGTATAAGTTTATCCATCTTGTTGCACCTGAAGCTGAAATTCCAAAAAATAAAACTGTTATTAATAAAACTAATCCAACAATATAAAATAAGTAAGCATTTTTATACCAGGTAGAAACTCTGACAAATGATAAGACTAAAAATAAACTAAAAAATACTGATAATCTTATTATGTGATTTTTAGTATAAAAAGAAAATTTTCCTCCCTCTGTTGAGTAAATTGCAAATACACTAATTGATCCAATAGCAATGATTAATAATATCAACAAATAATCTATAGATCTTAATTTATCAATAAAACTGTAATTACTAGATTGTATTCTCTCTCTTAACATTATGCTAAACTTGTATTTCCGTTATTAAATTGTTCTCTTAATTTATGTCTGTCGATAATTCTTTTGATCAATTTGCTTGCAAGCGGAGCAGCTGCTTTACTTCCAGAGCCTCCATGTTCAATAATAACACTTATTGCATATCGTGGATCCTTATATGGCGCAAAAGCAACATACAATGCATGGTCTCTTTTTTTATACTCAATTTGATCAGTATCTAAATCTAGTTCTCTATCAAGATCAGTTATTCTTCTAACTTGCGATGTTCCAGTTTTACCAGCAAATTGATATTTGGGATCATCATAACGAGATTTGTATGATGTTCCATATTGTTCATTTGTAGAGCCAAACATTGCATCTAAAACAAAATTAATATTAGACTTTTTGTGATACATTCTTTGATAAAATTCAACTTTTATGTCATCTAAGTAATTTCTTTCATGCAATGGAAAATTAGATTGATCTAATTTAATTTTATTTATTACGTCCTTATAATTTATAGACTCGTCTTTTATGATGTGAGGTTTTATTTTATATCCTCCATTTGCAATTTGTGCAGTCATTAGACAAAGTTGTAGTGGTGTAGTTTGAATATAACCTTGTCCAATACCATTGATAACAGTTTCTCCTAAATACCAACTTTGCTCCAATGCACGTCTCTTCCATTTAGTATCTGGAACTAATCCATTTTTTTCGTCGTTATAAAGATCTCCAAGTACATTAGTCCCTAGCCCATATCTTTTTGCAATTATAGATAATTTATCAACACCTAGTAATCTTGCCATTTCATAAAAGTAAATATCGCAAGATTGTTTGATTGCATTTCTCAACTTCATGTAACCGTGACCTTCTTTTTTCCAACAATGATATTTAACTCCATATAGTTCATATGGATGCTTATGACCTTTGCATCTTATTGTTTTATTGGGATCTAATATTCCATATTCAAGAGCTGCTAGAGCAACTAATGGCTTAAAAGTTGAACCAGGAGAATAAAGCCCTGCAATAGACTTATTTATCAATGGTTTTAGAGGATTATTTCTAATTTCTTGCCAATCTTTTTGATTAATTCCGTGTGTAAATTTATTTGGATCATAGGTTGGTGATGATGCCATTGCAACAACTTCTCCAGTATATATGTCCATTGCGCATATTGAACCTGCTTTTCCTTTAAGCAGCTCTTGGGCAAATTTTTGGATTTCTATATCTATAGTTAAGTTAACTTTATTACCTTGTCTTTCTTTAATATAATCTATTTGGCTTATTCTTTTTCCAGATGCATTGACTTCATATCTTTTAATACCGTAGTTACCTATTAACATTTTCTCTTGAGAATTTTCTATTCCATATTTCCCTACTTTTAAACCTGGAACAAAATTTTCTTTTATCTCAGGTTTTTCAAGATCTTTTGGACTAGCATCACCAACATAACCAACTATGTGTGCCAAGTCATTTGCATAAGGATAGAACCTGGATGTCGATAATACAGGTTTTGCGCCTTCTAATTCATGTAAATATAAATTAATTTTTGAGAATTGTTCCCAGGTTAAATTGTCCGAAACTACCAATGTATCCCAAGGTTTTAATCTTTCCTTCTTTTTATATAATTTTTTAATTTCAAACTGATCTAATCCGATTATATTTTTAATTTTAAATATTGTTACATCAAAATCATTAATTTCATCTAATATTAAATGTAGCTGAAAAACTCTATCGTTGCTTGCTAGCACTTTATTAAAGTTATCTACAATTATTCCTCTCTGAGGAGGAGTTTTCCATTCACGTATTCTATTTTTATCAGATAAAATTTCATATTTTTCTCTATCAGAAATTTGTAAATTATATAATCTTGATGAAATACCTGCAAAGAGTAATATTTTTGCTGCAGCCAGTATAAACATCCTCCTTGTTATTACTCTGCCTTTCTCTATGTTTCTCCCTCTATTCAACATTTTCTTGCTTTAAACCTAATAAATAAATTTGATTGAATAATTTTGCCACTGCTGGATAAATTAAAAATGAAAAAAAGGCCGTTGACATTAAAGTCCCATAACTAATACTTCCATCAAAAAAAATTGCTAATACTGAGAAATGAATTGAGCTAATAATTAATATTGCGATAAAGAATAGTATCCAATCATAAATTAGATTAGGAACTAAAGTTCTAGTCCTAAAAAAAGATGCGATGACACATAGTAAAAGATAATTTATTGATGAAACTCCAATTGGTAGGTTTTGTACAACATCATTAATTACACCTGCAAAAAAAATAAGGCCATAACCAAGCATTTCAGGTTTCCTTAAAACCCAATAAAAAACAATTAAGTGAATAAAATTAAAAGATATATTAATTTTGAAAATCTGGAGTGAAAATGTATAACCTGTCAAAGCAAAGAAAAATAATAAAATAATTGGAAAACCATTTAACAAAAATTGATAAAATTTTGTATCTCCTCTAGCCATTTTACTTATTTACCTGTACATAATTTAGTTGATTTAAGTTACTGTAAAACTTCACATACTTTTTATTATCTTTAATTATTATTTTTCCAACAGGAATTGATGCAGGAATTGTGCCATCTGAACCTGAAGTATAAACAATTTCATTCTCTTTTATTTCATTGTCTTTCGGTAGGTACTCTAGTTCTGCATATTCATCATTTCCATTTCCTGAGAGTATTGCATTGATGCCACTTGGCTCAATAATGATTGGGATTTTGCTATTAAGATCATTGGCCAGTAATACTCTAGAGCTTAAAAAGTTAACATTTACAACCTTTCCAATGTAATATAATCGATCTTTAACAGCTGATCCTAATTTAATTCCATTTTTTTGACCTTTATTAATTATCAGAGACTTTAAATACGGACTTTGTTTGTCTAATAAAATCTTTGTTAACATATACTCTTTGGAAAAGAGATCTCTTTCTTCTATCAATTTTTTTAAGAGAGCATTTTCTGATTTATAAAAATCAACTTCTTTTCTAAGCGAGTCAAGATCTAAGTTTTTATCTCTTAAAACTGAAAACTCTTCATACATACTCATATGATCTTGGAAGAGATAATATTTATCTTTTACATATTTAAATGGGCTTGATACAACGTATGATCCTCTAAATATAATATCTTTTGTAATTGACCTAAATTGATTAACTGGACCAGTTTTAAAATACTCTAATGATAATACTAAAATAGATATGATTAATAGAGTAAATAAAGAAAACTTTTGTCTATTTCCTTTTTTTAAAAATGCTGAACGAATAGCAATAATAAAATCATCTCTACTCGATTCTGTTGACATAATATTTAATACTCAGATAGTACAGTAGAAAATATTTCTTGGTCGTCTAACGCCTTTCCTGTTCCTATCGCAACACATGACAACGGATCATCAGCAATATTTACCGGTAATCCAGTTTCTTTAGAGAACCTTTTATCTATATTTTTTAAAAGTGATCCTCCTCCTGTCATTGTTAAACCCATATCAACTAGATCAGCTGATAACTCTGGGGGTGTATTTTCTAATGCTTTTTTTATTCCAGATACAATTTCTTTAAGTATCGGGTTTAAAGCTTCTGAAGTATCTTGCTCTGAGATGTTTACCTCTTTAGGAGTTCCAGATCTTAAATCTCTACCTTTGACTGCATAAGTATTATTATTTGTTGGAATTGCTGTTCCAATATCTTTTTTAATTTTTTCTGCAGTACTGTCCCCTATCATCAAGTTATATTCTTCTCTCATATAATCTTTTAATGAATTATCCATAGCGTCTCCTGCAACTCTTAATGACTCTGAGTAAACAACGCCACCTAATGACATAACAGCAATTTCTGTAGTGCCACCCCCAATATCTACAACCATTGATCCTGTTGCTTCTTGAATTGGCAACCCTGCTCCGATTGCAGCTGCAATTGGCTCCTCTATTAGCTGAACTCTTCTTGCTCCAGCTGCAAGTGCACTATCTTGAATAGCTTTTCTTTCAACTGGTGTTGATCCAGTTGGTACACATATTAAAATTCTAGGGTTTGCAATTGTTTTTTTATGAACTTTTTTAATAAAATGTTTAATCATTTCTTCTGTCACAATAAAGTCTGCAATCACACCATCTCTCAAAGGTCTTATTGCTTGTATATTACCTGGTGTTCTTCCTAACATTGTTTTAGCTTCATCACCTACTGCTAAAACTGATTTTTTTCCTTTATTATCAACAACTGCTACAACAGACGGTTCATTTAGAACTACACCTTTGCTTTTTAAAACAACTAACGTGTTAGCTGTTCCAAGATCAATTGCCATATCTTGGCTCCAAAACTTTCTTAAATTGGCTAACATTGACATTTAATTATATTCCTTTCACTTTTTGATGTTTAATATTTTGAGATGGCGCTTTTTTCTCACGTTTTATAAGCATTTTATTCAATGCATTTAAATATGCGTTTGCTGATGCAACTAAAGTATCTGTGTCAGCTGATTGACCAACTGTAGTCCTATCATTTTCTTCAATTTTTACACTAACAGTCGCTTGAGCATCTGTACCTTCTGTTACTGCGTGTACTTGATAAAGAGATAATTTTACATCGTGAGGAAATAATTTTTTTATACATTTAAATATTGCATCAACCGGTCCATCACCTGTTTCTGTTGTATTTTTAATATCGCCATATACATCTAATGTCATTTCGGCTTTTTGTGGTTCTCCTGTGCCAGCAAAAACTTTTAAAGATTTTAAATTAATTGCATTTATTTTATTATCTACAATTAGGCTATCATCAACTAGCGCAACTATATCTTCGTCATATATATGCTTTTTTTTATCAGCTAAAACTTTAAATTTTCCAAATGCAGCTTGGATAATATCGTCTGTAAGATCTGAATATCCTAAATCAGATAATTTATCTTTAAATGCATGTCGTCCTGAATGTTTACCCATTACTAAAGATGTTTTCTTTACTCCAACACTTTCTGGAGTCATGATTTCATAGGTTTCCCTATTTTTTAGCATTCCATCCTGATGAATTCCCGACTCATGTGCAAAAGCGTTTTTTCCAACTATTGCTTTGTTAAATTGAACTGGGAAACCAGTTGCGTTTGAAACTATTTTAGAGGCTTTACTTATTAATTCTGTTTTAACTCCTGTATTGTATGGCATCAAATCATTTCTAGTTTTAATTGCCATAACTACTTCCTCTAATGCGGCATTCCCTGCTCTTTCACCTATTCCATTAATTGTACACTCTATTTGTCTTACACCCTCTGAGACTCCAGCCAATGCATTTGCTACTGCCAAGCCAAGATCATTGTGACAGTGTGCAGATAATATAGCTTTGTCTATGTTTGGAACATTATTCTTTAGATGTTTAATTGTTTTTGCAAATTCTTCTGGAATAGAATATCCAACTGTATCTGGAATATTTATAGTTTTGGCTCCACAGTTAATTGCAAGTTCGACTGTTTTACACATAAAATCCATATCAGTTCTAGTTCCGTCTTCGCATGACCACTCAACATCATCAGTAAAGTTTCTTGCATAAGTAACACTTTCTTTAATTGCGTCTAGAACCTGCTCGTTTGTCATTTCTAGTTTGTGTTTCATATGTAATGGACTAGTAGAAATAAAGGTATGGATTCTAAATCTTGGTGCATGTTTCAATGATTCATGACACGCATCAATATCTTTTTTTAATGCCCTTGAAAGACCACATGGAATTGAGTTTTTCATTATTTTACTTATTTCTGAGACTGCCTCAAAGTCTCCTGGTGATGCAATTGGGAAACCAGCTTCAACGATGTCTATTCCCATTTCATCAAATACTCTTGAAATCTGAATTTTTTCCTCAACGCTCATAGATGCACCTGGTGATTGTTCACCATCACGCATAGTCGTATCAAATATGTATAATTTTTCTTTATCTGACATTGTAAATTTTTTAGCTCGAGCATAATACATGCTCTCGCTCAGATTGCAAAATAAATTGGGTAATTTAACCCAATTTTAACATGAAGTTATTTCTTGTCACTATCAACAAGCTTCTTCTTGGCAATCCAAGGCATCATTTCTCTTAGAGTAGCACCAACTTTTTCAACTGGATGATCTGCTAGTTTTGCTCTTGTAGCTAAGAAATTTTTCTGACCATTCTTACATTCATCCATCCATTGTTTGGTAAATTTACCAGACTGGATGTCAGCTAAAACTTCTTTCATTCTCTTTTTTGTCTCTTCTTTATTTATAATCCTTGGACCTGACTCATATTCTCCATATTCAGCTGTATTAGATATTGAATAATTCATATTTGCAATTCCACCCTCATAAATTAAATCCACAATAAGTTTTACTTCATGAACTGTTTCAAAGTAAGCCATTTCTGGTTCGTATCCTGCTTCAACTAAAGTTTCATATCCATTTTTAATTAATTCAACAAGACCTCCACATAAAACTGTTTGTTCGCCAAATAAATCTGTCTCTACTTCATCTTTAAATGTTGTCTCAATTATACCTGACCTTCCACCACCAATCGCTGAAGCATATGACATAGCTAGATCTCTAGCTTTACCTGATCCATTTTGATGAACGGCAAATAAACATGGAACTCCACCACCTTTTTCATATTCACTTCTAACTAAGTGACCTGGCCCTTTTGGTGCTACCATAAACACATCTAAATCTTTTCTAGCTTTTATCAAATCATAATGAACATTTAATCCATGAGCAAAAGCGATAGATGTGCCTTCTTTCACACGTTGCTCAATGTGATTTTTATAAATAGTTGCTTGTAATTCGTCAGGAGTTAAAATCATCACAACGTCAGCCCATTCAGCAGCATCTGAAAGGTTCATAACTTTTAAACCTTTAGATTCTGCTTTTACAATACTTGAAGATCCTTCTCGAAGAGCTACAACAACCTCTTTTACCCCACTATCTTTCAAGTTTAAAGCATGAGCGTGTCCTTGGCTACCATATCCAAAGATTGCGATTTTTTTATCTTTTATTAAATTTGCATCAGTATCTTTTTCATAAAACATTTTCATTTTTTTTCTCCCAATTAATTATTTAAATATATCTGCACCTCTTGTCATAGCTACGGCTCCTGTTCTTGAAACACTCACCAATCCAAATTTTTTTAAATCCTTTGACATTTTATCTATTTCTCGTCTTAAAGCTGTTATTTGAATAACATTCGATTTTTTTGTTTTGTCTAGTAATACAGGATTATATCTTTTACAAGCTTTCAATGCACTCTCTAATTTATTATTTGGACCAACAATTTTAAATAATGCCATCTCTTTAAAGATGACTGCTTTATCTTCTCTTTTAAAATCTGCAACCTTATGAACGGGTACAAGTTTTTTTAATTGAAGTTTAATTTGATTAACAACTTGTGGCGTTCCTGTAGTTACAATTGTTATCCTTGATATCTTTAACTTCTCGTCAACTTGGGCAACTGCTAAAGACTCAATATTATAACCTCTACCAGAAAATAGACCGACTACTCTCGCCAATACACCAGCTTCATTGTCTACCCAAACGACTATGATGTGTGTATCAAATTTCTCTTTTTTATTTGAAAAACTATACGCTGATTTTGAACTAGGCATTAAACTAAGGATTTACCTTTGCCAGTAATCTTCTTACTTTCTTGGTCTTTAGGCCCTAAAATCATCTGATTATGGGGCTTTCCTGATGGTATCATAGGAAAACAATTTTCTACTTTATCAACCATACAATCAAAAATTACAGGTCTATCTGTGTTTAACATTTCAATAATTTTATCGTCTAACTCTTCTGGAGTTTTTGCTCTTATACCAACGCAGCCATATGCTTCAGCTAATTTAACAAAATCTGGTAGAGCAGCAGTATAACTCTCAGAATAGTTTTTATCATGTAAAAGTTCTTGCCATTGTCTAACCATTCCCATGTATTGGTTATTCAATATAAATATTTTAATTGGAAGATTGTATTGCACGGCAGTAGACATTTCCTGTATTGTCATTAATACTGAAGCCTCTCCCGCAATATCAATAACTAATTTTTTTGGATGAGCAACTTGTACACCTACTGCTGCTGGTAAACCATATCCCATAGTACCTAAGCCACCAGATGTCATCCAACGATTTGGTTTGTTAAATTTATAATGTTGTGCAGCCCACATCTGATGCTGTCCTACCTCAGTTGTAATATAGGAGTCTTTATCTTTAGTTAATTCATATAATCTTTCAATTGCATATTGGGGTTTTATGGTCTCTTCACTTCCAATATAATCTAAAGATCTAACTGATCTCCATTTTTGAATTTTTTCCCACCATTTAGAAGTTTTTTGTTTATTTGATTTTAAGAATTTTGATTTTTTTTGTTTTAAACTTTTCAAAGTAGATGAAAGTACAGTTTTCACATCTCCAACAATAGCTAAATCAACTTTAACATTTTTATTAATAGATGATGGATCAATATCGATGTGAACTTTTTTTGAATTTGGTGAAAATTCATCTATTTTCCCTGTTATCCTATCATCGAATCGTGCGCCAATGTTGATCATCAAATCACAATCATGCATTGCATTATTTGCTTCATAAGTTCCATGCATACCTAACATTCCCAAAAATTGATTATCATCGCCTGGGAAAGATCCCAATCCTTGTAAAGTTGATGTAATAGGAAAACCTGTTGCATAAACAAGTTCTCTTAAAAGTTCACTAGCCTTAGGTCCAGAATTAATCACACCACCACCAGTATAAAAAATAGGTTTTGAAGATTTAGCCATTAATTCGATTAATTCATCAATACTATTTTGATTAAAATGGTTGTGAGATTTACCGTTAAGTTTTTTTTCTTTTTTTGGTATTTTATATTTTGTTTTTTGAAACTGAATATCTTTTGGTATATCAACTAAAACTGGTCCTGGCCTACCAGTAGTTGCTACTTCAAATGCTTTATGTATTGTGCTAGCTAAATCATTTATATCTTTGACTAACCAATTATGTTTGGTGCAAGGTCTAGTTATTCCAGTTGTGTCACATTCTTGAAATGCATCTGTACCAATTAAGTGAGTTGGAACTTGTCCTGAGATACAAACTAGTGGAATAGAATCCATATACGCATCAGTCAAAGCTGTAACTACATTTGTTGCTCCTGGTCCCGATGTTACTAAAATAACACCTGGTTTACCTGATGACCTAGCATATCCTTCTGCTGCATGGCCTGCGCCTTGTTCATGTCTAACTAAAACATGTTTAATTGATTTAAAATTTTGTAATTCGTCATAAATTGGAAGCACGGCGCCACCTGGATAACCAAAAATATGGTCAACATTTTGGTCCTCCATACACTTAAATACAATTTCAGCTCCAGAGTATAATTTTGACATTAAGACAATCTAGCTGAAGTTGTGCTAATAGGTCAAGCAATCTATGCAGGTTTAGGAAATTTTTTTATAAATGATTTAACTCTATCAAATTTTATTTTTTGCCAATCAGACATTTGTCCTCTTGCCCATGTAGACTGTCTCTTAGCATATTGCCTTGTTTTTATTGATATTTTTTCTTTAAGTTCATTAATATTTATTCTTTTTTCTAGATAATCTTTAATCTCAATTAGACCAATAACTTTATTAGACGACAAATCTTTCTTTATTCTTAATTTATAAAACCTCTTGGCCTCTTTTATTGCCCCATCTCTTAACATTTCATTTGTTCTAAAGGAAATTTTCTCAATTAACTTATCTCTAGGATAATCAATATGTAACTTTATAAAGCTGTCCTTTGTAAAATCAGAGTAAGTTTCACCATACCAATCAAACAAAGATTTATTTGTAAACTTTTTTACTTCATAGGCTCTTATTGATCTTTGAGAGTCATTTTTGTTAATTTTTTTTTTGCAAAGTGGGTCTAGTTTAATAAGCGCAGAATAAAATTTAGTTTGTCCTATTTTTGATTGTTTTTTTCTTATTCTATTTCGAAAAGTAAATGGAATATCAGGAATTCTAACTATACCATCAATAAGTGCCTTAAAATACAAACCAGTGCCACCAACAAGGATTGGAATTTTGTTCTTTTTCTTAATATTGTTAATTTTTTTCTTGGCATCGTTAAGCCAATTTCCTGTGGAATAATTATCCTTTACACTTTTAAATCCGTATAAATGATGTTTTATATTTTTTAAATCATTTCGCTGTGGTCTTGCTGTAAGAATTTTGAATTCTTTAAATATTTGCATACTATCTGCATTTATTACTTCACCATTGATTTTTTTTGCAAGCTGAATAGCAAATTTTGATTTACCTGATGCAGTTGGTCCTGAAATAAGAATTATTTTGGACTTTAAGTCCATTAATTTAATTTAACACCAATATATCTTCTTTGGTTATTGTTATTGTAAATTGCAATAAGTAAACTTTTATCATTACCTTTTAGGGCTAGTTTTACAATGTTATCTAGATCTCCAATGGTGTTGATCTTTTTCTTTTGTGCTTCAACAATAATATTATTTACTTGAAGATAATTAACTGGGCTGTCTTTATCAATTTCTGTGATAACTAATCCTGTAGTATTTTTTGGTAAATTTCTTTCTTTAATATCCTCTTTATTTAGTAATCTCACTTTTATTTTCAAACCATCTATTGCATCTTCTTTGGGTTTTTCTGTAACTAAACCTTGAGATTTAAAGTCTTCAGATGTTTCTAGTCTACCAAGTATAATGTCTTTTGTTATTTCACGTTTATTTCTCCACACTTTTAATTTTACTTTTTTTCCAACTTCAGTTTCTGCAACTATTCTGGGAAGTTCACTCATTTCATTAATTTTTTTACCATCAAATTCTAAAATTATATCTCCAGCTTTAATTCCTCCTTTATCTGATGGACTATTTTCAGCTACACTTGCAACAAGTGCTCCTCTTGGTTCGTCTAATTTTTCAACATCTGCTATGTCTTTTGTTACCGTTTGGATTCTTACACCTAGCCATCCTCTTTTAGTTTCACCAAATTCAATTAATTGATTAATTACTTTTTGTGCACTGTTAGATGGAATTGCAAAACCAATTCCTATTGAACCCGATTGACCTAATATTGCAGTATTAATTCCAACTACATCACCATCCATGTTAAACAATGGACCTCCTGAATTACCTTGGTTTATAGATGCATCAGTTTGAATATAGTCTTCATATCTAGAAAGACCTATACTTCTATTTCTTGCAGAGATTATTCCTGCAGTAACCGTTCCGCCTAAGCCAAATGGGTTCCCAATTGCAATAACCCAATCACCAATTCTTGCCGTATCAGAGTCTCCAAATTTAACTGGGGTAAATTTCTGATCAGACTCTATTTGAAGAACTGCCAAATCCATACCAGGATCAGCTCCAATTACTTTTGCCTTTATATTTTTTTCACCATTAACTCTAACAAAAACATCTTCCGCACCCTGTATCACATGATTATTTGTAATAACAATTCCTTTTTCATCTACTATAAAGCCAGATCCAAGTGCACTTGTCTGTCTCTTTTGAGGAGTTCCATAATCTTTAAACATATCTTCAAAAGGAGATCCTGGGGGAAATTCAAATGGAAATGGATTGGACCTTGTTGTTACTGTTGTTGTCGTCGAGATATTTACTACTGAAGGCATTAATTTTTCAGCAAGATCTGCAAAAGATGCAGGCATACTTGCTGCGTTAGTAGTATTTTGAATATTAATTGAAAATAATATTAGTAATAATATTTTTAAGAATCTCATCTTTTTAAGTACCAAATAATAAAAAAACCAACTATAGCAAATAATAATCCACCAGTTCTAAGTTGATTATCAGTCGCTTCTTTTAATTTCATTATCATATTTTTCATTTTTGATGGAAATATGGCGTAAAGAATACCTTCAATAAAAAGGAATAGACCAAATGCAATGATCAATTCTCTCATTAAACTTACTCTACTTTTTGATCAATATTTCCGAAAAATTTAAAAAATTCACTATCTGGAGAAAGTATCATTGAAGTTTCACCACCAATTAAAGCTTTTTGATATGCCTGCATAGCTCTGTAAAATGCAAAAAATTCTGGATCTTGTCCAAAGGCATCAGCAAAAATCTTGTTCTTCAAACCATCTCCTTCACCCTTCATAATCTCAGATTTTTTTTGTGCATCTGCAAGAATAACAGTCACTTCTTTATCAGCAGTTGAGGTAATTGTTACAGCCATCTCAGCACCTTTTGCTCTAAATTCTTTTGCTTCTCTTTCTCTTTCAGTTTGCATTCTTCTAAAAATTGCATCACTGTTTGCTTGAGGAAGGTCTGCTCTTTTAATTCTTACATCAACAATACTAATACCAAAATTTTCTGCTTCATTATTTACGCCTTCTTGAATTAAAGACATTTGTTTTGTTCTATCTTCTGATAAAAGCGTTTGAAGTTCTTGTTGACCAAGAACGTTTCTAATTCTTGAATTTATAATTGTTGCTAATCTTGATCTTGCAACTCTTTCATTTCCAACAGAAATATAAAATTTAAGAGGATCAATTATTTGAAATCTTGCAAATGCATCAACTATCAACCTTTTCTGGTCTGATGCAATTACTTCCTCTGGAGGTGTATCAAGATTTAAAATTCTTTTATCTAAGAATACAACATTTTGTATGAATGGAATTTTAAAGTTAATTCCTGGTTTAGATATAATTCTTTTAGGATCACCAAATTGAAGGACTATAGCTTGGTTAACTTCTTTAACGATAAAAACTGAAAAGTAAATGGTTGCAGCAATTAGAATTATTATTGGTAATAAAAATTTTCCAGCTTTCATTTTAATTAGTTCCTGTCTTTAGTTCTTGTAACGGCAGATATGGCACTACACCTTCACCTGAATTTTTGTCGATTATTATTTTATTAATATCAGCTAATACTTCTTCCATTGTTTCAAGATACATTCTTTCTTGAGTTACTTTTTTGGCTTTTGCATACTCATTATAAATTGATAAAAATCTACTAGCTTCACCTTCTGCCTTAGCAACAACTTCTTTTTTATAAGCTTCTGCTGCTTGGAGAATTTTTGCTGCCTCTCCTCGTGCTCTTGGAATTACATCGTTTGCATATGCTTCTGCTTCGTTCTTAGATCTTTCCATATCAGCTCTTGCAGCTTGGACATCTCTGAATGCATCTATAACTTGATCTGGTGGATCGGCTTTTTGAGTTTGAACTTGAGTAATTTGAATTCCACTTGTGTATTCATCTAAAATTTCTTGAATTATTTCTTGAGTATCAGCTTCTATAAGAGATCTACCTTCAGTCAGAATTGGTTGAATATCAGATCGTGCAATAACCTCTCTCATCGCTGTTTCTGCAGCCGCTTTAACTGTTCCCTCTGGATCTTGAATTTTAAATAAAAAATTCCCAGCATCTTTAATTACCCAAAACACTGAAAAATCTATGTTAACTATATTTTCATCACCTGTTAACATTAAACTCTCCTCCGGAACATCTGCAACACCGCCTGAGGAAAATCCACTATCTCTTTCTGACCTAAATCCAATATCCATTCTATTAACTTTTGTAACTTTAGGGGTTAATACATTTTCAATTGGAAAAGGAAGATGATAATTTAATCCGGGTTGTGTAGTTTTGACAAATTTTCCAAATCTTAAAACAACACCTTGTTCATCAGGTAAAACTCTATAAAGACCACTTAAAGTCCAAACAATTAAAAGAATTATAAAGCCAATTATTATTGGTTTGGCGCCGCCTTTGCCGCCACCTAAAAATCTGTTTATAATTGATTGTAGTTTACTTATAACTTCATCAATATTTGGGGGAGTAGGACCTTTTCTAAATCCACCATTTCCGCTACCGCCTCCACCTGGAGGTGTTCCCCATGGGCTTTGATTTTTAAAATCACTCATAATAAGACACTCTATATAGTGTCTTTATGAGTAAAAACAAGGTAATGGTAAATTATGGACAATAAAAAAGTAGGTTTAAGTGACACAACAAAGGCAAAAACTGAGCCAAAAACCTTCAGAAGGAACCCAATTATTGGAACAAAGTTTACAATTGCAATCTCAAGTGCAAAAGGAGGAGTTGGAAAGTCAACATTTGCCTCGAATCTTGCTTTGGCATTAAAAAAAATGGATTTAAATGTTGGTTTGCTTGACGCAGATATATATGGACCATCATTGCCTAAATTATTCTCGATAAATGAAAAGCCTGAAAGCGATGGACAAAAATTAAAGCCAATTAAGAAGTATGGAATTCAATGTATGTCTATAGGATTTTTAACAGATGAACAAACACCAATGATTTGGAGGGGTCCTATGGTTATATCTGCGATCAAAACTTTTACACAAAAAGTTTTATGGGAAAATTTAGATATTTTAATTGTTGATATGCCACCAGGCACTGGGGATACTCAACTAACTTTTGCACAAGAAATAAATATGGATGGAGTAATAATTATATCTACACCACAAGAGATAGCGTTACAAGACGTAAAACGTGGAATTAGAATGTTTGACAAACTTAAAGTAAAGATTTTAGGACTTATAGATAATATGAGTCATTTCATTGGAGATGATGGAAAAAAATACGCAATTTTCGGTGAAGGTGGTGTTAAAAAGACTGCAGAAGAATTTAAAAAAGATTTTATGGGAGAAATACCAATTGATCCCGAGGTTGGAAAGCAAGGAGATTTGGGTTCACCAATAGTAGAAAGTAAACCAGATCACGAGATATCTAAAATATATTTTAAGTTTGCTGAAAAAATTAAATCAATTTATCTTTAAGATCAAAAGCATCCATAAGTTCGTTCCATTCTCTCTTCGATAAACCTGTATCTTCAATAGAAACATTTTCACCTTTTATAAGATTTTGAATAATAATTTTTCCCTTTGCAGAAACTTCTGTTCCACCAACCCTATAATCCATAAAAGCCTCATAAGTTATTGGTACCCATTTTTTTACAGTATCAAGCATAGCATCTGCATAAGCTCTAATCTCATACTGAGCATGATGATCTGCTCTGAGCCTCAAAAAATTCATCAAATTTAATAAATCTGTTTTCCAATACCATTGAGTGTAAGTATTTAATGTTAAATTCATTCTAGCGAGCTCTCTTGCTAAACCTACAGCATTTTCATCTATAGTTGATCCATCATATCTTTCATTAAGCATAGTTTCATAATTATTATAAGTTTGTTCAGCATCTCCTTTTAATAAATTCAAAACTTTTTTTGCTTTTTCTCCATCTAAAATATCACCTCTACCTTGTCTATTACTCTGTGATTGAGCAGCAAGATGTTGCGGCTCTGGTAGATAAAATTCTTTATCTAAAATTGAGTATCTTGCAGAATATTCATTTACATTTGCAGTTCTATGTCTAATCCATTGTCTTGCTATAAATATTGGTAGCTTTACATGATATTTTATTTCACACATTTCAAATGGAGTGCTGTGCCAATGTCTCATCAAATATTTTATTAAACCAGCATCTGTGGAAACTTTTTTTGTGCCTTTTCCATAAGAAACTCTAGCTGATTGAACTACAGATGTATCATCACCCATATAGTCAATAACTCTTATAAAACCGTGGTCTAGTATTGGAATTGCGTCGTATAAAATTTTTTCAAGTTCTGGGGCAGTAACTCTTTTTGTTGAATTTTCCTGAGATTGCTGGTCTTTTATTTCTTTTATTTGTTCGTCAGTTAACTTCATGAATAATTTATTGAATCTATTGAATTTGGTTTTATATTATTAATGTTGGTTTTCCAACTATGACGATAAACGAATTTCGTAATAACCATTACGGACGTGGGGGCAGTACCCACCACCTCCACCATTTTCAACTTATGGGGGTGAATTAGGATCGACGGATGACTAAAAGTTATTCTTTCGTTCGGTATTGTTCCACCGTGAAGGGCTAATTTATAAATGCTAACGAAAGTTACGCACTTGCAGCTTAATTAATTTATTAATTAAGTTACGGGGTCCGGGGCACCTGGCAACAGAACGCCCCTTAATAAATATTTGTTTTTGGTGCGGTCAGAGAGACTCGAACTCTCATGGGCTAGGCCCACACGGCCCTCAACCGTGCCTGTCTACCAGTTTCAGCATGACCGCATGTTATGCGGCAGATTAAATGAATGACAATTCTATTTCAAGTTGATAAGTTTTTTTTATGGAATTTACTAGTGAAATAAAAAAAGCAACAAGCTCAATTTATAAAAAAGTATCAAAAAAAATTCCTGAGATAGAATGGGCCACACATGCGCCTTATATTTATAAGATTAATAAATTAAAGAAAGAGAAGAATGCAGTAATTCTTGCACACAATTATCAAACACCAGAAATTTATCACGGCATTTCAGATTTTTCTGCAGATTCTTTAGCTTTAGCAATAGAG
>CACOTF010000003.1:27500-90614 GCA_902630065.1 uncultured Pelagibacteraceae bacterium | reverse complement strand
TAATTCTTCATTATGTTGAATGTTTATCTCTCCTAATTTTTTTAAAATATCCTTTAATTTTTTTTCTTTTTCATCAATGTTTTTCATATATATATCTATATTAATAAATTGAATCACCTAAGTCTAGATAGGATACTTTTTGAAAAATATAGAAAAAAATTTATCAAATGCTATTCGTTTTTTATCAATGGATGCGGTTCAAAACGCTAATTCTGGTCATCCAGGTATGCCAATGGGTATGGCTGACGTTGCAACAATTTTATTTAAGTATTTTCTAAAATTTAATCCAAAAAATCCAAATTGGCTTAATAGAGATAGATTTATTTTATCAGCTGGACATGGATCAATGTTGCTTTACTCGCTTTTGTACTTAACTGGGTATAAAAGTGTATCACTTAACGACATCAAGAAATTTAGACAACTAAATTCAATTTGTGCTGGACACCCAGAGTATCACCCAAACTCAGGTATTGAAACAACAACTGGTCCCTTAGGTCAAGGAATTGCAAATTCTGTCGGTTTTGCAATTGCAGAAGAAATTTTAAAGAAAAAATTAGGAAGTAATTTAATAAATCACAAAACCTATGTCTTGGCTGGTGATGGGTGCCTAATGGAAGGAATAAGTCATGAAGCAATGAGTCTAGCAGGTCACCTTAGACTTAATAATCTTATAATGCTTTTTGATAATAATTCTATTTCAATAGATGGTCCTACTAGTTTAGCAGTCTCAGATGACTATAAAAATAGATTTAAAAGCTATGGATGGAATTATATTTTGATCAATGGGCATAATTACAGAGAAATTTATAATGCGTTAAAAAAAGCGCAAACATCAAAAAAACCGACTGTGATTTCGTGTAAAACAAAAATAGGATTTGGATCTCCAAATAAAGGTGGAAAGGCCTCTTCTCATGGAAGTCCTCTTGGAATAGACGAAATTAAGTTAGTTAGAAAAAAATTAGATTGGGATTATAAACCATTTAAAATACCTCAAAGAGTTTTAACTGATTGGAGAAAAATTGGAGAAAAAGGTGTCAAAAAAGAAAAAGTATGGAATAAAACTTTTAGGAAACACAAAAAAAAATTTAGAACTATTATAAAAAATAAATTCTCGAGTTCAATTATAAAACAAAAAAAAGATGCAATAAAAAATTTTAAGACTATAGCGACAAGAAAATCCTCGGAAGAATTTTTATCAGATATATTAAAAGAGAGAAATACTTTAATTGGTGGCTCTGCTGATTTAGCGGGATCAAACAATACAAAAACTAAGTTACATGAAATTATTAATTCAAGTAACTTTGGTGGTAATTATATTCACTATGGTGTTAGAGAACACGCAATGAGTGGAATAATGAATGGATTAGCTCTTCATAGTAATTTTATTCCTTATGGAGGTACTTTTTTAATATTTTCAGACTATTGCAAACCTTCAATAAGACTGTCTGCTATTATGAAACAGAAGGTAATTTATATAATGACACATGACTCAATAGGACTTGGAGAAGATGGACCTACGCATCAACCAGTAGAGCAACTTGCTGCTTTAAGATCTATTCCAAATTTAAATGTTTTAAGGCCAGCAGATCAAACTGAAACAATTGAATGTTGGGATATTGCTTTAAACAGCAACAAAACACCTAGCATATTAGCTTTAACTAGACAAAACTTAAAACCCATAAGAAAGAGTTTTAGTAAAAAAAATCAGTGCTCTATGGGAGCTTACGAAGTTATAAGGACTGGAAAAAATATAAATTTAACAATTTTAGCCTCAGGATCAGAGGTTAATCTTGCAATTGAGACTAGTCATAAATTGGCCAAACAAAAAATTTATTCAAAGGTAATATCAATGCCTTGCCAAGAAATTTTTGACAAACAAAACAAGAGCTATAAAGATAAAATCTTAAAAGAAAGCAAAAACACTTTTTCAATAGAGGCAGGATCAAAAATGTCTTGGGAAAAATATATTGAAAAGGGCTTGTCTTTTTCAATAGAAGACTTTGGTAAAAGTGCTCCTTATAAAAAAGTCTATGATCATTTTGGTTTAAGTAGTGAAAAAATTAGTAAAAAAATTGAATTTTATTTAAAAAAATGACAATAAAGGTTGGCATTAACGGTATGGGAAGAATTGGCAGAATGATTGTGAGGTCAATTTATGAAAATTACAAAGGTAAAATAATTATAAAAC
Organism: uncultured Pelagibacteraceae bacterium; assembly: GCA_902630065.1. Classification (GTDB taxonomy): domain Bacteria; phylum Pseudomonadota; class Alphaproteobacteria; order Pelagibacterales; family Pelagibacteraceae; genus Pelagibacter. The sequence continues at coordinate 88,426 of CACOTF010000003.1, read as the reverse complement.
ATATTAATAATAGATCGAGCTCTGAAATTTGTGCAGATTTATTAAAATATGATTCAATTCATGGTAATTTTAGTTCTCTAGTAAAATCAGGAGGAAGTTACATAAAAATAAATAAAGAAAAAATATCTTACACTCAACACTCTATGATTGATGACATAAAGTGGAAAAAATATGGTGTAGATTATGTTTTTGAGTGCACAGGTAAGTTTAATTCTAAAGATCAATTACTGCCACATATAGAAAATGGGGCAAAAAAAGTTATTGTATCGGCCCCATGTAAAATGGCTGATAAAACTATAGTTTTTGGCGTAAATCATAAAAAGATCAACAAGAATGATAGAATTATTTCAGCAGCTTCTTGCACAACAAATTGCTTAGCTCCTGTTGCAGACGTAATTAATAAAAATTTTATAATTCTTAATGGTTTTATGACAACCATACATGCTTTTACAAGTGATCAAAGAATATTAGATAATTCTCACAAAGATCCAAGAAGAGCGAGATCTGCAAGTCAATCAATTATACCCACATCTACTGGTGCATCAAAAGCTATTGGTGAGATTATACCCTCATTGAAAGGCAAGCTAGAGGGGATAGCAATGAGAGTGCCAACACCAAATGTTTCATTAATAGAATTTATATTTAATGTAAAAAAAAATATTACCTTAAAAAAATTAAATAACTCTTTATTTTCAGCTTCTAAAACGAAACTTAAAAATATTCTTAATGTTACAAATGAGAAGTTAGTCTCAGTTGATTTTAATCACAATAGTGCATCTGCAATCATAGACTCTTCACTTACTAATGTAGTTGGTAATAAAATGGGTAAAATTTCAGCTTGGTACGATAATGAATGGGGTTTCTCGAATAGAATGTGTGATATTGCTGAGTATGTAAGCAAGATCAAATAATGAGATCCATTGAAAATTTAGAAAATATTAAAAATAAAAGAGTAATTCTTAGACTTGATTTAAATGTTCCAATAAAAAATGGAAAAATAACAGACACTAACCGAATTGACAAGGTTATGCCTACACTAGAATTTCTATTAAAAAAAAAAGCAAAGATTATAATAATTTCTCATGTTGGAAGGCCAAAAGGTAAAATAGTTAGGGAACTTTCTCTAGAATTGGTATCGTTTTATATTAAAAGTAAAATTAAAAAAGAAGTATCATTACTTAAAGAAAACATTTTTAATTTAAATAAAGAAGACATATTTAAGAGTTCCGAAAATGAGGTGATATTACTAGAAAATATTAGATTTTATCCCGAAGAAGAAGCCAACGATGATAAATTTTCAAAGAAATTAGCAAGCTTAGGTGAAATATATGTTAATGATGCATTTTCGTGTTCACACAGAGATCATGCTTCTATATCAAAAATAACAAAGTATATTCCATCGTACAGCGGAATTCAAATTAATGCAGAGGTAAATGCTCTCAACAAAATAACGTCAAAAATAAAAAAACCTATAACATGTATAATTGGTGGATCTAAAATATCTTCCAAAATAAATATAATAAAAAATTTAATACCAAAATTTAATAGTATTATAATAGTTGGTGCTATGGCGAACAATATATTGAAATATAAAGGTTTAAAAATTGGTAACTCTGTTTATGAAAAAAATATTGATTACATAATTCAAGAGATTTTCACGTACGCTGAAAAAAATAAATGTAAAATATATTTTCCAAAAGATGTTAAAATTGGAAAAAAATTGAACGATAAATCTTTTGAAAAAGATATTAAAGATATTGAAGATGATGATATGATACTTGATGTAGGATCAAAAACATTAGTTGAAATAAAAGGAATTATTGACGATTCCTCGACAATATTATGGAACGGACCATTAGGTTACTTTGAAAATGAGAATTTTTCATTAGGGAGCTCAGAAGTTGCAAAATTTATAGCAAACAGAGGCAACAAAATATTTTCTGTTGTTGGTGGAGGCGATACGGTTGCAGTAATTAATTCACTAAATATGCAAGATAGATTTAATTTTGTTTCAACTGCAGGTGGAGCATTTTTAGAATATCTTGAAGGCAAAGTTCTCCCTGGTATAAAAGCGTTGAATTAAATGTCTGAACTAAACAAAATCGCTCTTCAAATATTGTCTAACGGAAAAGGTATACTTGCAGCAGATGAAAGTACAGCCACAATGACAAAAAGATTAGATTCAGTAAAAGTACATTCCGATGAAAATAATAGACTGCTTTTTAGAGAAACTCTTTTTTCATCTTTATCAATGAAAGAATGCATAGGCGGAGTAATACTATACGACGAAACAATAAGACAAAAAACTTCCGATGGAAAAACAATACCTGAATTAATAAACTCAGGTGGTTCATTAACTGGTATTAAAGTTGATACAGGGGCCAAAACATTAGCGGGATCTAAAGAAGAAAAAATTACTGAAGGTTTAGATGGTTTGAGAGAAAGACTAAAAGATTATTATAAACTTGGAGCCAGATTTACAAAGTGGAGGGGGGTCTACTCAATATCAGATATATATCCAAGCAAATTATCTATTTCAGTAAATGCTCATGCATTAGCTAGATATGCAGCATTAGTTCAAGAAGCTGGCATGGTTCCAATTATTGAACCTGAAGTTTTAATGGATGGAACTCATTCTAGCACAGATTGTCTGAATAAAACATCTGAAGTAATAAGAAAATGCTATGAAGAATTAGAATTGAACAATGTTGATTTAAGTGGAACAATTTTAAAACCAAATATGATTTTGCCTGGAACAAACTCTAATGAAAAAATCTCTAGCAAGGATATTGCCGAACTTACAATAGAGTGCTTAAAAAAAAGTGTGCCTTCATCGGTTCCAGGAATAGCTTTTTTGTCGGGAGGTCAGACAGAAATTGAAGCGACAGCAAATCTAAACCAAATTAATATTAGAAATGATACAAATTTTATAATGACTTATTCTTATGGAAGAGCCTTACAACAAAGTGCACTGAAATTTTGGTCGAAGGATGTAAATAATATAATTGGAACACAGGAAATATTTAATCATAGGGCTAAAATGTGTTCTTTGGCTGCACAAGGAAAATGGTCAGAAAATTTTGAAAATTCAAAATAAAAAATTTATTTATCTGATATCACCCAATAAAATAATAAATAAATCTTTTTTTAAAGATCTAAATTTAGTTTTAAAATCAAAAAAAGTAAGTTTTTTTCAATTAAGACTAAAAAAAGACAGTATCAAAAAAAAAATTAGTATTGGTAAAAGAATATTAAAAATTTGCAAAAAAAATAAAGTAAAATTTATTGTTAATGATGATCCGTACTTAACTTTAAAAGTAAATGCAGATGGTTGCCATTTAGGACAAAAAGATATGAATATTATTAAGGCTAAAAAAATTTTAAAAAATAAACTGATTGGGATCACGTGCCATAACTCATTGAGATTGGCTAAAAAAGGCCTTTTAAATGGTGCAGATTATATAGCTTTAGGAGCATTTTATAAATCTCATACTAAAAAAACAAAACATAGGGCAGACATCAAAAGTTTAAAAAGAATAAAAAAATCAGTAAATTTACCAATTGTAGCAATAGGAGGAATTAACCAAAAAAATTATAGAAATCTGCTATTGAATAAAGCAGATTTTTTAGCTATTTCAAACTACATTTGGAACAATAAAAAACTAAAACCACATCATGCAATAAAAAAATTTATATGAAGATTAATGCAACAGAAATTAGGATCGGAATGATTCTTGAATATAAAAATGATTTATGGGAAGTTTTAAAAACAAATCATGTTAAGCCAGGAAAGGGAGGAGCTTTTGCTCAAGTTGAGATGAAAAGTTTGACTAAAAATACAAAGCTTAATGAGAGATTTAGATCAAGCGAAACAGTGGAAAAGGCCTCGCTTGAAGAGGTAAAACATAATTTTTTATATAGTGATGAAAAAGATTATTATTTCATGAATCCCAAAAGTTTTGAACAAATTAATTTAAATAAAAATATTTTAGGTGATAAAGGTAAAATACTTACTGAGGATATCGAGGTTATTATAAATTTCCATGATGATAAACCTTTAAATGTTGTCCTTCCAAATCAAGTAAGTTGCAAAGTAATGACTACTGATGCAGCATTAAAAGGCCAGACAGTCTCTTCTTCATACAAACCAGCAATATTAGATAATGATATCAATATCCAAGTACCGCCATTTATAGAAAGTGGAGATACAATAGTTTTTGATACTAGAACAATGGAATACATAAGAAAAATATAAATGAATTCAATTTCTCCAAATTTAAATCTTATGATAAAAGCATGTGAGAAAGCTTCTAAGGTAATAATAAGAGATTTTGGAGAGATAGAAAATCTACAAGTTTCAAAAAAAGGTCCAAGAGACTTTGTTACTAAAACTGACAAAAGAGTTGAAAAAATTTTGATAGAAGAGTTATCTAAGTCAAAAAAAGATTATTCATTTATAACTGAAGAAACTGGAAAAATTATTAATAGAAACAAAAATATTTTTTGGTTAATAGATCCAATTGATGGAACTATAAATTTTTTACATGGAGTTCCTCATTTCGCTATATCGGTTGCTCTTCAAATTGACGGTGAAATTTTAATTGGACTGATATTTGATCCAATTAAAAATGAAATTTTTTACGCAGAGAAAAATAGCGGTTCATTTATTAATAATAGCAGAATAAGAGTTTCAAATAAAATTCATATAGAAGAATGTTTATTCGCTTCAAATAACGAAGGTATAAAATCAACTTATCCTAGTTTAAATACCAGAAATACTGGATGTGCAGCTTTAGATTTAGCATACGTGGGATGTGGAAGATTTGATGGCTATTTTCATAATAGAATTAATATATGGGATATAGCTGCAGGAAAAATAATTATAGAAGAAGCGGGAGGAAAAGTTAACAACATAAGTCAATTCAAAATTGATAAAATAGATATTAGAGCTGGAAATCCAAATATATACGATAAAATGATTAAGAAATTAGATAACTTTTAATTGTTTTTAAAACATATTTTGTTATAAGGCTGCACATGAAAAAAAATATTCATCCCAAATACCATACAATAAAAGTTGAAATGACAGATGGAAGCCAATTTGAAACTAAGTCAACTTGGGGCGCAGAGAATGATTTATTAAAGCTTGAAATTGATCCTAAATCTCATGCTGCATGGACTGGTGGTAAACAAAAAATTTTGGATAAGGGAAGAATTAGTAAATTTAATAAAAAATTTCAAAATTTTAGATCTGAGAATAAAAAATAATGTCGAAAGCACCTTTGATGCCAATGGCTACAGCTGTTTGGTTGGTTGAAAATACTTCTCTTACGTTTAAGCAAATTGCAGATTTTTGCAAACTTCATGAGGTAGAAATTCAAGGGATAGCTGATGGAGAGGTTGCAAAAGGTATAGTTGGATACAACCCAATAATTTCAGGACAATTGACCAGAGAAGAAATTAAATTTTCATCAGAAGACCAAAATAGACCACTAAATATTGTAGATAAAGAAATTGAAATTAGGAATGATCAAAGTAAAGTAAAAAAGTACGTTCCACTTTCTAAACGACAAGATAAACCAGACTCAGCTCTTTGGTTGTTAAAAAACCATTCTATTCTAAAAGACTCACAAATTGCAAAATTAGTAGGAGTAACAAAATCATCTGTTACATCTATTAGAAATAAAAGTTATTGGAATTATAACAGTTTAAATGCTAAAGACCCAGTCGCGATGGGTTTATTTTCACAAAAAGAATTGCTTAAAGCAATAGAAAAAGCAGAAAGGCGAATTTTAAAAGAAAAAAAAGACAAAGAAACTTCACATTTATCAATCAAAAATGAAAACTCATAAATATAGACAAATATTATTTAAAATGTTAACAAAACTCGTTTTTTGGAGGTTGTTATTAAAATAGAGGTAAAAGACAATAATGTTGAGCAAGCGCTTAGGGTTTTAAAAAGAAAACTCCAGAGAGACGGATTCTTCAAAATTATTAAACTTAAGAATAATTATGAAAAGCCATCTGAGAAAAAAAAAAGAATTCTTCAGGAAAATATTAAAAGAGTAAAAAAACTTAACAAGCTAAAAAACAGAATTTAAATACCGCGGGGTGGAGCAGCCTGGTAGCTCGCAAGGCTCATAACCTTGAGGTCGGCGGTTCAAATCCGTCCCCCGCAACCAATTCAAATATTGAATTTCGATTTCCTTGAGTCAATTACAAAACCGTTTACCGTATCAATTGTTAATTGTTTAAAACTTTTTCCAAAATTTTCAATTTTTTCTATTATAGAAGGTGGTATCGTTATTAGATGGCATCCTAAATTTTTTGCTTGAATAAAATTATAAGGCTCTCTTGTACTTGCCCATAGTATTTCAACATTTTTATATTTTTTTGAAATTTTAATGCTCTCTTTAAACTGAGGAATCGGGTCTATACCTGTGTCAGCCATTCTCCCTGCAAAAATTGATATGATAACTTTAGTTTTTTTATTTATATTTTTCAGTATTTGGCTTGTTTGTTTCGATGAATATACAGCTGTTATATTTAATTTTATATTTCTACAATTAAGGTCTTTTATCACCTTACCCATAAATTTTCCCTTAGAGTTTGTTACTGGCACCTTTACGTAAACATTTTTCCCCCATTTGCTTATTTCTCTTCCCTGAAAAATCATATTACTAGTATCATCAGCAAATACTTCGAAAGAAATAGGTTTATTAGTTATTTTGAGTATTTTTTTTGAGTATTTTGCATAGTTTTTAGCACCTGCTTTTCTCATTAAACTGGGATTTGTTGTAAATCCTTTAACTAACTTTTTTTTATTAAATTTTCTAATTAAGTCTAAATCTGCAATATCACAAAAAATTTTTGTCAATTATAAACTCTTTACAATTTCTTCTGTCATTTTTTTTGCATCAGCGAACAGCATGAGAGTATTATCTCTATAAAAGAGATCATTATCTATACCAGCATAACCTGGTGATAAACTTCTCTTAACAAATAAAACTGATTTACTCTTTTCCACATCAAGCACTGGCATTCCATATATTGGACTTTGTGGATCAGATTTGGCTACTGGATTTGTAACATCATTTGCACCAATTACATAAGCTACGTCGCAATTTGCAAAATCATTATTTATTTCTTCTAGCTCAAATACTTCATCGTAAGGAACGTTGGCTTCAGCTAATAAAACGTTCATGTGTCCAGGCATTCTCCCAGCTACTGGATGAATTGCATACGAAACTTTAACTCCATTTTTTTTAAGGGCATCTACCATCTCTCTAAGTGCATGCTGAGCTTGAGCCACAGCCATACCATAACCAGGAACTATAATTACAGAAGAAGCATTTTTCATTAAAAAAGCTGCATCATCTGCATTGCCACTTTTTACAGGTTTTTGTTCTTTGTCTTGTGCTTTTAATGTTTGTTCATTTGCTCCCCAACCTCCAAGAATTACGTTAAAAAATGATCTATTCATCCCCTTGCACATAATATATGAAAGAATAGCTCCAGAAGAACCAACTAAAGCACCAGTAATAATTAAAGCACTATTCTCTAAAGTGAAACCTATTCCAGCAGCAGCCCATCCTGAGTACGAGTTTAGCATTGATATGACAACAGGCATGTCAGCACCACCGATCGGAATTATCAATAATACACCTACTATAAAAGATAATACAACGATAGACCAAAATATGTTTGATGATTGAGTTGTACATAAGTAATAAATTAAAAATAAAATTGCTATTCCCAATAATAAGTTTACTAAATGCTGCCCTTTAAACACTATTGGTGCGCCTGACATTATGCCTCTAAGCTTTAAGAAAGCAATAATCGACCCAGAAAAGGTTATTGCACCTATTGCAGCTCCAAGTGACATTTCTATTAAACTGGCTAACTTTATATCTCCAACTACACCTAAACTAAATGCTTCTGGTTTTAAAAATGCGGCAATAGCGACAAATACAGCTGCAAGACCTACTAGACTATGAAAGCCTGCAACAAGTTCGGGCATCGCTGTCATTGGAATTCTAAAGGCAATAAACGCTCCTATTGCACCCCCTAATAAAAGAAAAATAATGACATATATAAATCCTCCTCCAAAGTTGCCGACTGATAAAAAAGTGACTATGATAGCTATAGCCATACCTGAAATACCAAAATAATTTCCTTGTCTTGAAGTTTCAGGGGATGAGAGACCTCTCAGAGCCAAAATAAACAATATTCCTGAAATTAGATAAAATAATGCTGATAGATTGGCTGACATAACTATTTCTTTTTCTTCTTATACATTTGCAACATTCTTTGGGTAACTAGAAAACCTCCAAAGATATTAATTGCTGCTAATATGATAGCTAAAAAACCAAATATATTTGAGACATCAAATATATTTTGAGTAGAACCTGACAAAGCTGCAATTATTGCACCAACAATAATAACTGAAGAAATTGCATTTGTTACCGACATCAAAGGAGTATGTAGTGATGGAGTCACGCTCCACACAACGTAGTAACCGACAAATATTGATAATATGAATATACTTAATCTAAATATAAAAGGATCTATTTCCATTATTTAACCAATGTTTTTTCAATTATTTCATCTTCTAAGTTTATGTCAAAATCTTTTTTTTCTTTATCAAATAAATTATTTATAAAATTAAATGTATTTTTTGAGTAAAGGTTAGAAGCTGAAACTGGTAATTTGTTTAGAATGTTAGACTCTCCCATAATCTTAACTCCCTTATTTATAACTATTTCATTAACTTTTGTTAACTCAGAATTTCCACCTTGCGATGCTGCCAGATCATAAATAATTGATCCACTCGGCATTACTTCAATCATGTCTTTTTTAATAATAATTGGAGCCTTTTTACCTGGTATCAATGCCGTACAAATAACTATATCAATTTTTTTTAATGTTTCCTTTATTAACTCTTCCTGTTTTTTTTTAAAATTTTCTGAGGCCTCTTTGGCATAACCTTCTTTTGTTTCTAAGTTTTCCTCTCCTTCAACATTTAAAAATTTACCACCTAAACTTTCAACTTGTTCTTTTGAAGCTGATCTCACATCAGTTGCAAATACTATTGCTCCCATTCTTTTTGCTGTAGCTATAGCCTGTAATCCAGCAACTCCAGCACCAACAACTAAAACCTTAGCAGCTGAAATAGTACCTGCTGCCGTCATCATCATAGGAATTGCTTTTTGAAAATTAGCAAATGAGTCAATTACAGCTTTATAACCGGCTAAATTTGCTTGAGAGGATAATATATCCATTGATTGCGCTCTAGTAATCCTCGGTAGCAATTCTAGTGAAAAACAATTTATATTTTTATTTTTCATTTCTATTAATTTTTTTTTATTGACATAAGAATTTAAAACTCCAATTAAAATTTGACTATCTTTAAGTTTTTTTAGATTTTCATCTTTTAAAATATTCATTTGTAAAATAACTTTAGATTTTGAAATTATTTCTTCTTCATTTTTTAAAATTTTTGCTCCCTCAGTTTCAAAATTCTCATCACTTATTCCTAAATGCGCAGCATAATCTTTAATTAAGCAAACTTCTAAACCAATGGATTTATATTTTTTTATAATTTCTGGAGTAATCGCAACTCTTTTTTCTAAATTTAAATCTTCTGAAATTGAACCAATAATCATTCTATAGTAGAAAAATTGCCATTAACACTAAGACAACAATAACAGCTATTGAGCCCCATAAAACAAATTTTGTAAAATTATTCCACGTATTTTTGTGGCTTTCGTTATCCATAAAACTATTTTTGTCTTGCTTTAAATTTGGGGTTGGTTTTATTTATAATATAGACTCTTCCTCTTCTTCTTACTAACTTTGAATTGAGGTCTCTTTTTTTTAGAGATTTTAAAGAACTTTTAATTTTCATTTTTTTTTTTCTTAATAAACGAAGTTATATAATCTTTCAATTTTATTTTACCGTATCTTCTAATAATATGATTATTTTGCGAAATTTTAGTTAATGCTGACGCATATCTTTCCCCGGGTCTAGACTTTAAAAAACTGATCTTAGTATTAAACATTTTGGCAACTTCAATTATAGAATGTGCTTTTTTATGTGTAATACTATAATGAGAACATTTATTCTTTTTCCAAGCTTCATAGCATACATTAATAGTATCAAAAATATGTGTAAACCGTCTAGTTTGGCTTCCAGGCTTTACTACTGTAAGTGGTTTTTTCTTATCATATAAATGTTCAAAAATTCCTATAACTGTTGCCATTTCACCTTTTTGAATCTGTCTTGGTCCATAAACATTGTAGAAATAAACAACTTCAAATTTAAAATTGAACCACTTTTTTAAGTTCTCTAACAATTCTAAATTTTTTGATTTTGTAAATGCATAAGGAGATAAATTTTTATCTTTACCATTATTACCAAGACTGGCTGAGGTAGCTGAATAAATTAGTTTTATATTATTTTCTAAACAAAATTTGAAAACTGCTTTTGTACCTATAGTATTAGAATCATAGCATCTATCAAATTGCTTAAAGCTTTGAAATATTCTAGCAAATTCCCCGAAATGAAATACTGTATGAATTCTGTTTTTGTATTTAGATAATTTTTGTTTTATTTTTGATGTTTCACCTTTAAAGTATTTGACTCTTTTGTCCTTTATATGATTATTTTTTTTTCCAGAGGAATAATTGTCTAAACTTATAATTGATTTCTGAGTTTTTTTTAATAGAAATTGAATAAGATTTGAACCAACAAAACCCGCTCCACCAGTTACAATGATAAGATTTTTCATGAAATATAGCCTGGCAATGTCCTACTCTTCCATGTCTTAAGACAAAGTACCATCGGCGCAGAAAGGCTTGACTTCCGAGTTCGGAATGGGATCGGGTATTACCCTTTCGCAATAATCACCAGGCAACGAATGTATATTTAATAAATAATTAATGTCAAATATAAAAAGCCTAAGAAAATAAGCATTTTATTAATGTCTGATTATTTAAATATATTCTTACTTAAGATATAAAAAAACTAATAGAGTAAACATTTTTTTTGAATTGTTGCTATTAATTTCAGGATTATTTTTTGTGTACATATGCAAATGTATCTCTGACAATTTTATCTATACTTTTTAATTTTATATCATACTTTGATAATAGTTTTTTGTTATTACTTACTAAATAAGGTGGATCGCCAGCTCTTTTAGGTCCTATTTTTACTCTTATAATTTTTTTTGTAAGTTTTAAATATTTATAAACTACCTTTTTAACACTTGATGGATTCGATGAACCGCAATTAAAGATCAAGTTTTTTTTTAAACTCAAGAGGGAAGAGTAAAAATTTATCTTTGCAATATCTTGTACGTGGATATAATCTCTAACACAAGTACCATCAGGAGTATTGTAATTTGTGCCGTTAATATAAAAAATATGTTTTTTCTTTTTGCTTATTTCAATATCTAATAAGGTTTTTAATAAATGTTTATAACTTTTGTGCGTTTGATTGAATTTTAGTCCAAAAGATGGGCCTGCAACATTAAAGTATCTGAGTATTATCACTTGCATTTTTAATTTTATAAGAAATTTTTCTGCTAATAATTTTGATCTTCCGTATGGAGATATTGCTTTTAATTTAGACCTTTCAGAAACAATTAGGTTTCTTTTTTGTTTTCCATATACGGCTGCAGATGAACTAAATACTATTCTTTTAACATTCAAACTTTGACATTTCATAATAAATTTTTTTAATGTGTAGAAATTATTATTTAAATATTTATCTGGTTTATAGACGGACTCGTTACTATCAATATATCCTGCCAAATGAATAATTGTATTTATCTTAAATTTTCTTATCAATTCAAATGTTCCTTTGCTGTAATAGTTAGTCTTCAAGTAGTAGCAGAATTTATCTTTTATAATATTTTTTCCTGTAGCATAATTGTCTACAATATAAACTTTAAAGCCTTTTTTTAGAAAATATTGAGCAGTAGCAGATCCAATGTATCCTGCCCCTCCAGTTATCAAAATCTTTTTCATTTGGAAACTAGGCTTGCATTAATTAATTTTTCATAAATAACTTTTGCATCATTAATTTTATTTTTTAATTCAAGATCATTTTCATCTAGAACATTATTTTGTGTAATATCAGATTTAAAGTTAAAAATATTAAGGGAATATTCAAGTTCTTTTTTATCCAAACTAATTCCAGAAAATTCAAGAATATCATTAATCTCATATTCAACATTATTTTTTAAAGAATCATAATTGACTAATTTTATTTTTTTTTGGTACGAATATTTCTTTAAAACCATTTCATAAACATCACACCACTCAAGCAAATAACTTAACGCATAATTACCAATACTCCAATTGTTCCTTATATCATTTATATTTTTTAAATTATCAAATATAAATTTTCTATTGGGGCCAAATTCATAATGACCTAAAAAATCTAGTTCCTTGAGAAAATACTTATTTTCTTGAATTTCATTAAAAAATATCTTGTTAACTTTTAATAAAGACTTTAGTTGAGAAACAGGATTTCTAAAAATAATTAAAAATTTTGCATTTGGTATATTGCTTATTATAGTTTCAATTCTTGATAAGTTTTGATTAGATTTTGACAAATAATTTTTTTTTTGTCTCAAAAAAGAAATTTTTTTAATATTTTTCAGGTAAATTTCAAAAAAATTTTTTTTTTCCTTAAAATTATTCCAAATTACTTCTTCGAAACTGTCAGAGTAATCAAGATTGATATTCATAGCGTCTTGATGTTTTCTTTTAAATTCTTTAAAACCTCTATAATAAATTCTAGAAAATTTACTCCACAAAATAGGTGATAAAATCAATGGCATGTCTCTATAAATATATGAACTAAATTTTTTAGTTTGGTTGAGAAAATTAGTTACAACAGTAGTACCACTTCTAGGATAGCCACAAACATATATAAAATTTACAACTTCTTTATCATTAAAGTTTTTCTGATAAAATGTATCTTCTAGAGTAATTAGTGTTTCGTAAAAAAAGTTTATTTTTGAAAATAAGTTATAAGGTAGACTATTCAGGTAATTGTTTATCTTTTTTATCAATTTTTTTCTTCTTAAGTTTATTATATAGATTTTTTAGAGGTTTAATAAAAATTCCGAGAAAGGCTAACAAAAATAGAAAAATGAGCCAGAAAACACTGCCAAGAATTGGGATCAACGGACCCAGTCCAAAATATGCAAATGCTGTACCAGACTTGAAAAATACAAGTATTAACAGAATAATAAATTTTAATTTAATCATATTTAAATTATCATTTAAAATTATCTATGTTAATTAAACAAAAAAAACAATAATTAATGAAAAAAAAAATTGCATTAATAACTGGAGTTTCAGGACAAGATGGTGCTTATCTAGCAAATTTTTTATTAAAAAAAAAATATAAGGTAATTGGTACAGACAGAAGAAATTCTAGAGATAATGGCTGGAGACTGAAGTTTTTAAATATAGAAGATAAAATTATTCAAGAAGATTTGGATATTTGTGAAATAACACACATTTTAAGAATTTTCGAAAAGTATAATATTGATGAAGTTTATAATTTGGCAGCTCAGTCTTTTGTTCAGAGCTCATTTTTTCACCCCATAACAACAGCTCAAGTTACTGCTTTAGGTGCACTTAATATTTTAGAGGTAATAAGAAATAAAAAAAAAAAAATTAAATTTTATCAGGCATCTTCATCAGAAATGTTTGGAAATTCAGTTACAAAAAATGCTAATTTTTTAGACGAAAAATCAATTTTTAATCCTCAAAGTCCATATGCTATTTCAAAAGTTTTTGCCCATCAAATTACAAAAAATTACAGAAATGCCTACGGAATGTTTGCAACAAATGGAATATTATTTAACCACGAGTCTCCATTGAGAGGCGAAGAATTTATAACAAGAAAAATAACGAAAGGATTTTCTAGAATAATGAATGGACACAATAAACCAATCTCAATCGGTAATATATATGCAAAAAGAGATTGGGGATTTGCTGGTGATTACGTTGAAGCAATGTGGAAGATGATGCAACAAAAAAAACCTGATGATTATGTAATTGCGACAGGAAAATCATACTCAATAAAACAGTTTATAAATTTTTGTGTTGAGATACTTAATATTAAAGCTTATTGGACGGGAAAAGGATTAAATGAAAAATTAGTAGATTATAAAAGTAAGAAGTGTCTGATAAGGATAGACAAAAAGTTTTTTAGACCATCTGAAGTGAATTATTTAAAAGGCAACTTTAATAAAGCAAGAAAATTACTTAAGTGGAAACCTAAAACTAATTTAAAAGAATTAGTAAGAATAATGATTAAAGAAGATATGAAATCTAATAATGCTGGTTAGTATTATTACTCTTACTTCTAATTCAGAAAAAACATTAGAAAAAACTCTTCAGTCAATCGAAAGTCAAACCTATAAAAATATAGAAATGGTACATGTAGACAATCGATCCTCAGATGAAACTATTAATATTTTAAAAAAATATTCTAATAAAAATACAAAATTTGTAAGTGAGAAAGATAGTGGAATAGCAAATGCATTTAATAAAGGATTGAAAATGGCAAATGGAGAAATTATTGGTTTCTTACACTCTGATGATATTTTTGCATATGAAGATTGCGTATTAGAAATGGTTGATTGTTTCCGAAGTGAAGATATAAATTTTTTTTATGCGGATTTAACCTATGTATCAAATAAAAAAAATATTAGATTTTGGAAGTCAGATAATCGAAGTGGTTATAAAAATAGAAAAAAACTAGAAAAGAAAATAAATTTTGGATGGATGCCACCACATCCCACAGTGTTTATTAAAAAAGAATTAATTAATGAAATAGGTTTTTATAATGAAAATTATAGAGTTTCATCTGATTATGATTATTTATTAAGAGCAATTAAAAATGAAAATAATAAACCTTTTTATTTCGATAAAAATTTTGTCAATATGGCTTTGGGTGGTAATAGTAATAAATCATTGAAAAATATTATAAAAAAAATGACTGAAGATTATGCAATAATAAAGAAAAATCTTAATAAAGGCATAATTGTATTGTTATTAAAAAATTTAAGAAAAATTTCACAATTTTTAATTTATTTTAAAAGTAGTCGATAGCAAAACTTTGAAATATATCTTTCAGTTTTGAATTAATTGTTACAATTTCTTTTTTTTGACAATTATCAGAGATGTAAATGTCATCGCATAAAATTTCAAACAGATTTGAAGATTGGCTTTCTTGAATAAATATTCTGTTATTTAAATATTGTATCCTTCCCCTTTTCTCACTATAAAATTTATTTTTAACACCATCAAAAGTTCCCACAATTTTTTTCGTTTTTATATCAACTTCATCTATCCTTGATTGTCCTTCAATTTCTTTTGATCCTTGATTATTAAAAATTAGCAAAGTGCCCCTATTGGTAATTTGTGGACTATGTTGCATTACTAACTCATCATCAAAAATCCATTTGATCTCTTTATTTTTAGCGTCCATAAGCAATACGGTATCAATATTTCTTAAAGAGATGAAATAATCACCAAGATTTAAATTTTCGAGGTAATTTAATTGATTTGGTTTTTTTACAATTTCAATATCATTTAAATGAATTGGATTTATACAATCCTTAAATTTTTTTGATAATTTAGATTTGAGAATAATATCAAATATATTTATTTCATCTATAATTTTTCCAGTTTTAAAATCGATAATAAAAATTATGTCTTGATGAATAAACTTATTTTCACATTTTTTACGTTTATAAAAATCATCATTATTTAACTCATCTGATTGTAAATATTTTCTACCAGGAATATATATTTTATTTTCAAAAGAGTCTCCCCAATGGTGAAAAAAATAATTTCCTTTTAAGCTCCAAATTTTTTTTATTTCATCATTCTCAATTTTTATTCTTTCTAGCAAATTTCCTGTTTGGGAATTGTAATAAATAAAGTTATACAATTTATCTGAATAAATTACACCAGCATTAGATGAATAATCTAATATTTTTTTTTTTTTTAAATTTTCATCTTCATCATAATAAATAATAAATGGTGGCATATAATCTAAAGAAAAAACTAATTTTTCGTTTTTTTTTAAATTCTTTATATTTTTAGATGTATTTAATAGATTATCTCTATCAAAAAAAATTTCTATATTTTTACCTTCCAATTTCCATTTAACTTTTAACAAAAAGAAACCAATAGGATGGGACTTTACTTGTTCTAATGAATTTTGAAGCCATATATTTATATAAAAATTTCTATATTGACCTATAATATTTCCAAGTAAAAAAAATATAATTAATATTGCAACAAAATTTTTTTTCTTAATAATTATAAATTGTAAGATTATTAAAATAAAACAAGAAATAAAAAAATAATACAAGTTGATTGAAAAATATCTTTCAGAAAACCATCCAATAAAATAGATTAAAAAGAAATAGGATAAAAATTTATAAATTTCAAAAAAGTATTTAGTATGATTCATTTAAATTTTGATTTAAAAATTGTTTAATTATTTCAATTGAAAAATTTCTGTAAGGATTTTGATTAGTTTGTATTTCTTTTGTTAACACATCAATAGGTATAGAAAAGCCTGTTTTTGGTTTATTTTTAATAATATTATATATTTGCTTATTAGTATTTTTTAGTATTCTTTCTCTAGTTTTTTTATTGTTTATGTATTTTGAGAAATAATCAATTATTTCACTATTTGCAAACGGAACTCTTAACTCTATTGATTTAGACATTGATGCCCAATCACTATCTCTAAGTAACTGATTTTTCATATATATGTTGCTTTCGTAGTAAGAAATTTTTTTTTCAATCAGTTTTTCTTTAACGTGATACTCTGAATGTAAATTTTCATTATCAACGAAATGTGGTACATCGATATTTAAGTTGTTTTTTATAATAGAATTTATTTCATTTTCTATAAATAATGATCTAGAAAAAATATATAAAGATAAGTCTCTTAAATCTTTTTGAAAAATATTTTGTAATTTTTTATTAAGATTAATTTTAGTTAAAAAAAATTTTATTATTTTGGTAAAATAAAAAAAATTTGTAATTTTAGAGATACTCTTAATTATTCTAATTTTTGATAAATTGCCGTATGTGTTAAAAATCTCATCACCTCCTAACCCGGATATTGCTACTTTGTAACCATACTTTTTGGCGAAATGACAAATTAAAAATGTATTAAATCCATCAGTTGAAGGATGATCAATTATTTTATCAAATTTTTTTTTTAAATCTAATAATTCATCATCTTTTACATAAATTACTTTGTTATTAAATTTATAAACTTTATTAAGCTGTTTAACATATATACTTTCATCATCTTTAGTGTTTCGAAATCTTTCAAAACTTAGAGTTATAGTATCTATTTTTATATTAAGTTTTTTACAAAATGAAGCAATGATATTTGAGTCGAATCCAGAAGATAAAAACAAACATATTGGGACATCAGAGTAAGTATGTTTTTTTATTAAATCTAAAAGTTTGTCTTCAATTTTTGTCAAATTAATCTTTTTTGAATAATTTTCTTTAAAATATAAATTTTTCAATTCGAAATATTTTTTAAAGAATATTTTATTTTTTTTAATCTCTGCAAAATAGGAATTAGGAAAAATTTTTATATCATCTATTATGGTATTTGGCTCTAAGGAGTAACCAAAATTAAAATAATTAATTAATCCTTTATTTGAGATATTTTTTTTTGAAAAATTCAATAAACTTCTAAAACTTGAGGAAAATATAAAATAGTTATCATCTGAATAATAATATAGAGGCTTAATTCCTGTTTTATCTCTAGATATGAAAAATTCATTTTTTTTCTTGTCATAAATTATAAATGAGAACATTCCATCAAGATATTTCGCACAATTATTGCCATACTTGATATATAGGTTTAAAATAACTTCTGTATCAGAGTCCGAGATAAATTTAAAATCTTTTAAATGATTATTTTTTAAATCTCTATAATTATAAATCATGCCATTAAATATGATAATATAATTTTCACAATGAGAAAACAAAGGCTGGTTTGATCTTTTGTCTGTGTCAATTATTGATAGCCTTGTAGATATTAAAGAAAAATTTTTTTTTGAATAGTAGTTCTGATTATCAGGACCTCTATCATATAAATAATTTATAAAATGTTCAGATAAATTTTTTGGTATTTCAGAATTTTTTTTTGATAAGATAAATGCTATACCACACATAAATTTAATAGTATCTTATTTGCAGCATCAATCTAATTTTATTTCTTGCTGGGAAATTCTTATGATAAATCGATGCATCTTCAATAAATCCCTCACCTTTTTTTAACATTAAAATTACTTCATCTTTTTTTTTGTAATATTTAAATATCTTATCGTTATCTACCATCGCGCTTTTTAAAACAAATTTAAGAGGTTTATTTTTATGAGTTTTTTTTATTAAAGCATGAGGGGCATTATTTTGATCTACATCGCAAAGATAATAACTAAAATATAAAGAGTTTGGAGACTCCATATCATAATGATATTTAACTGTTTCAAACTCTAGCCTATTTTCTACTTTCATTTTTATAGGATAGTTTACTAATATTATTGCATTAGTAGTTTTAGGGTAATAACCAAAGTATTTATAAAAAATATCTTTGCATTTGAAGTCTCTTGATAGTTTTCTAATTTCTGAAATTTGATTAACTTTTTCAATATAGGCTCTAGGAATTTGTATTGCTCTATTTTTTAAATAAATAGGTTTTTTAAATTTTGCATATACTGTTCCATCTTTGTCTGTATGGAACACTCTTAATTTCTTAATTATAGATAAAATTTTTTTTACTGTGAAATTGTTTAACCTTATGCCAGCATAGAAACCTTGGTTAGCTAATTCTTTTACAATTTTTTCGTTTTTATCTTTAAATACTATTTTTCTACTAAAATATTTTGGTGGTTTTTTACTATTGTTTATTTTATTTTTAAATTGAAGAATTTTTTTATAAAAATCTAATCTTCCAAATAAATAAGAGATGGTGTACTCTCCACTTATAAACTTATTAAAATTTCTTATCATTCAAAATTATCAATACAATGAAAATAAATAAATACAATGAATTTTAGACATAATTTAGGTTTTGGATGTTCAAAAATTGGAGGACAAATAAATTTTGATCAATCATTAGAATTATTAAATTATATTTACTCAAAAAATATAACTCATTTTGATTTATCTCCATCATATGGAGATGGTAATTGTCATAAGGTTTTTAGAGAATTTATAAGCAATAAAGATAGGTCTAAAATATTTTTATCAACAAAAATAGGTGAAATTGAAAATAATAAAATAACAAAATATAGAAAAATTATACCAAATTTTAATTTTATAAAAAAATTAATAAAATATTTTTTACCAAATTTATCTACAACAAAAAAAATAGAATATAACGAAAAAATAGCAAAAAATATTGTTAAGAAATATCTTAGTGAATTGAACACAAATTATATAGATAGTATATTTTTACATAATATAAATAATGTAAATGAAATTAAAAAATATACAGAAATTTTAGAAAAAGAAAAAGAAAAGGGCCATCTGAAATATATAGGCATATCATTAAATTCTGAAATTATTTTTGATCAGGAATTATTAAATAGATTTGATTTAATTCAAATTGAAAATTCTTTTGACAGAAATAATTACAAATTTCTAAAACAAAAATACAACATATCAGGAAAAAAGTTTGTATTTTATGGATTAAATCAAACATTTGATAATAATTTACCAAAGTTTGACAAGTTTAAAGAAATAACAAATATACAAAATTATAGATTATTTAATTTATTGAATAATATAAGTGTAGAAAAAAACTCTATTACACTGATTAATACTTCTAAAAAAGATAGAATTGATGAGATTGTATTATTTATGGAGTTGATAAATAAAGATCGATCTATATTAAATATAATTAATGATTAATTTTGAAAACAAAAATTGGTGGAACAACAATCCTATGACTTATATTGATTGGGATTTAAATAAAAAAGATAGAATTGTAAAACAAAAAAAAGGTTTTGGAATATTAAATAAGAAATATTTAAACACTAATCCCTATCTTAAAAAAAAATTTCAAAATTTACTAAAAAAAAATTATTTAAAAAACAAAACTGTTCTTGACTTGGGCTGTGGCTGGGGAACTTCATCAATTTATCTAGCTAAATTTTCAAAGAAACTTTTTGCCATAGATATATCAGAAGTATCAATCAAAGGTGCAAAACAAAACATCAAACTCCATTCAAAAAAAAAAATTAAAATTAGCAGAATGGATGCTGAAAAACTGAATTTTGATAAGGAATACTTTGATTATATTTACTCATGGGGTGTAATACATCATAGTGCCAATCCAGAAAAAATTTTTATTAATATTTTTAGAGTATTAAAAAAGGGAGGCAGTTCTTTTGTGATGGTTTATAATAAGCATTCATTAAGGTATTATTGTTTAGGAATGTATTATTTGTTTGGGAAATTTAAAATTTTTCAGGGATATAATCTTGAGACTGTTCAAAAATATTTTACAGATGGTTATTATCACAAGCACTATACTAAGAATGATATGAAAAAGCTTTTAACTAAAATAGGTTTTAAAAATATCAAAATTGAAATCGACTATATGGCAGCAAGAATTTTTCCAGGTGTAAAAAAAAATTCAAAACTTGACAAATATTTAAAAAAAAAATTTGGATGGTTTTTAATCGTTAAGTTTAAAAAGTAATTTTTTATTCCTAAAAGTATAATATGATAAAGATATTATAAACCAAAATATACCAGCGTTATGATTATTAAAAAAACTTCCTGTTGTGCCCAAAGGCCAAATTATCAAGACTAGAATAATAAAATAAAAACCAGAATACTTATTTTTTATAATATTTGATTTTTTTAATATTATTAAAAATGCAAAAATTAGGAAGATCAAACTTACAATGCCAGTCTCTGCCAAAAGCTCAAAATAAAAGTTATGAGGATGTGTAGAACATCGGAATTCATCCATCTTAGAAATAGTCTTATATTTTTCATAGCTACATAATTCTCTGAAAGTTTTTATTCCATGGCCAAATAAAGGCTTATCTAACCAAATATTTATTGCAGCTAAAAAATGTGCGCCCCAACCAGTATCAACAATTGGCCTATTTTTCTTTAATTCAAATTTTTTTGGTAAAAATATTTGAATTTTTAAATTATCTAAATTTTTAAATTGATACTTTGTTATATGATCATCTATTCTATTTTTTATTTTCTCTATATTCTCTCCTCGTTGATACTCGATTTGTAAATCTATTCTTTCATAATATTTGTTAGCGAGTATCCAAGAATCCCAAGCTAGCCTTGTTAATTCAAATTTATCATGCTCATTCATATAATTTGCAAAATTAAGCAAATTATCAGTTGCTAATATAATAGGACTTTTGTTTATTAAGAAATTGTTTTCTCTCCTAATTTCTATTTGATCGCTGGGATAAATATTAAAAATTTCAACATTAAAATATTTGTGATATTTATTGGATTGTCCATAAATAAGTTGATAAAAAGTTTGATCAATTATTCTATATCTTGCATTAGGATTAAACGAAATTATCAACAGAAAAGAGATAATTAGTATAAAAATTCCATAAATTTTGTATTTTATAAAATCCTTATATAAAAAAAAGAAAATCAATGAACCCAAACCAAACAAAATTAAAGACATTCTTTCTCCAGTTAAAAAAATTGTTATAAAAATAAGAACATAAAAAGAATAAAAATAAAATTTTTTAATCTTAAATATTAAAAAAAAAATTATAGTTAAAAAGAATACTTTTACTGTAAAACTACCTGCTATCCATTCATCTCCAAAAAAGCCAGAATTACGCATACCATCCATTCCGCTTCGTAATCCAAAAATATCTACACCTAGATAAGCCTGGTAAAAAATATCTAGTGATAAAAAAATTAGAAAAATAATATTGATAATAAAAAATTTTTTAAAATCATTTCTATTAAAATTAAGTAGATAATTTATAGCAAAGAAAAATAATAAATATCTTATGTAAGCCGATGATTTAATCAACGAATTTTCGGGATTTATAGAAAAAATTGACGAAAAGATTATTGATGAAAAAAAACAAATTAAAACTAAAGATAATCTGTCGTTTAAAAAATTATAATCTTTATTTTTCAAAGAACTAATTACAAAAAATATTGCTATTATAGTTATTAAAATATCTTGTATTGCGGGTCCGAAGGACCAAATAATTGGAAATAAAATAATTATATTTCTAAATAATATATTTGAGTAATTTTCAAACATCCTTTAGTTCGTTTTTTTCAACAACTGCAACCAAATTTGGATCTAGAGGAATTCTTTCATTATTGTACAAATAACCTTTAAAAATTTCTATAAAATCTCTTAAAATATAACTTAATCTTCCAAATAATTTGCCTTTTAAAGAATTAAATAATTTTACTCTTGCCATATTTTCACAGCTTACCAACCTTAAACTGAGAGAATCACAAATCATTTTTAAAGATCCCTTATTTAAAAAACTGTAATGTGTTAGGTCTGAATTAAAATAATATAAACCAGCTTCACTATTTCCATTAGGAAATCTAAATAATATTTTTCCATTACTATTTAACATTAATTTTAAATCTTTTATAAATTTTGTTAAATCTTCTTTATTTACATGCTCTATTACGTCAAAACATACAATTAAGTCAAACTTTTGGTCTATTACTTGATGAATATTATTTCTTTCTCCAAAATATATATTTTTGTACTTTTTTTTTGCATTGTTGTAAAATTTTTCGTCGATTTCATAACCATAAATTTCATATTGTTTTTTTTCACACCAATTTATAAAACTAGCATTCCCAAAACCTACTTCTAAAATTCTAAGGTTATTTAATTTTTTAAATTTTTTCATCTCTAATTCGTAATAATGATGCAATTGATTAATATTATCGTATTCTCTTGAACAATTTGAAATTTCAGAATATTTTTTATATATTTCATCCATATAATTAACCATATCCTTAAATAGACGTTGTTACAAATATTTATCTTATAATGAAAAAAAAAATTTTATATATCCTTTCGCATCCAATACAGTATCAAACACCATTGATAAAAAAATTGAGTGTATCAAAAAAAATTAGCTTAGATGTAATGTATGAAAGTAATCTTTCTACAAAAAAATACTTTGATAATGAAATGAATAAAAAAATAAAATTTAATATTAATCTTTTGAATGGATATAACTATAGTTTTGCAAGTAATAATAAAATAAGTTGTTTAACAGCAATATCAATATTTTTAAATTTATTTATTTAATTTCAAAGAATAAGTATGATTATGTTTGGGTTCATGGTTATGAGAATCTTTCAAAAATATTTATTATTATATTTTCAAAAATTTTTTTTTGTAAAGTATTGATTAGAGGAGAAAGTTCTCATTATTCTTTAAAAAATAAAAACATCTTAGAATTACTAATTAAAAAAATTTTTTTCTTTTTCTTAAACCTTTTTACAAACTATTTTCTGACTATAGGAAAGTCAAATTATAAATTTTATAAAATTATGAATATTAAAAATTCAAAATTAAAAAAACTTAATTATGTTGTAGATAATTCTTTTTTTCAAAAAAAAATCAGGAGAAGAAAAAAAAGTTCAAAAGTTATATTTTTATATGTATCAAAACTAATAAGAAGGAAAAATCCAGAAATATTACTTAAAGCTTATAAAAATTTATCTGATAAAATGAAGGCAAAAAGTAAGTTAATTCTTATAGGTGATGGAGTGTTAAAAAATTTTTTAAAAAATAAATACAAAGATAGAAATATAATTTTTAAAGGATTTATTAATCAAGTCGAAATAAGTAAGTATTATAATTTGTGTGATGTATTTATTTTGCCTTCTGAAGAAGAAAATTGGGGGCTAGTAATTAATGAGGTAATGAACTTTAAAAAGCCAGTAATTACATCATCAGTTGTCGGATGTAATCTAGATTTGGTAAAAAACAATTACAATGGGAATATTTTTATTAACAAAAATGAGAAAGATTTAGAGAAAAAACTAAAAAATTGTTTTAATAGGAATAAATTAATTAATTATGGAAAAAACTCGTTTAAACTAATAAATAAATGGAATATTGATATTGCTGTTAAACAATTAGAAAAAATTTTATAGCTGTGGAAAGCAAAATATTTAACCCTCAAGCAAAAGTTATCATACATCTTAAAGATGTATATGAATACTTTAAAAAAGGGAATATCGACCCAATAACTATCGAAGTGGATCCATCTAATGCGTGTAATCATTCATGTCCCTTTTGTATTTCTGGACACTTACATTTGTCAAAATATAAAGGAACTAAATTATTTAATAGGACAATGTTTGACAAAGATATTTTTATGAATTTAGTTCGAGACTTAAGTAAAACTAAGTTAAAATCTCTAAATTGGACTGGTGGAGGAGAACCAACAATGAATCCTCATCTTAAAGGAGCGATAACTTATCTTGAAGAAAATTCAAATATTAAATTAGGGATGTTTACTAATGGGTCAATGTTAGAGAGATTTAATTTAACTGAGATAGTGTGTAGGACACACACGTGGATTAGAATTTCACTAGATGCTGGGACACCTAAATCTTATGATCAATTAAGAGTGACAAATAAGACTAATAATTTTGAAGTAGTATTAAAAAATATCAAAAACCTGATTGAGACAAAAAAAAAAATAAAATCAAACATATCAGTTGGAATTGGGTATGTTGTAACCAAAGATAATTATAAAGAAATAAAAGATTTTGCGAATATTTTCAAAGATATTGATGTAGATTATTGTCAATTTAAGCCAGAGATAATTCAAATAGAAAGAGCAACGGATAGAAAAAATGAACAAATATCTGAAGATTTTTGGTTAAACGAGGCTGTTAACAGGTTAGATGAAGCAAAAAAAATTTTAAAGGATAAATTTCAATGTAATAGCTATAAATTGGAAGATTTAATTTCCTCCCCCGAGACATATGGGAGAAATTATAAAGAGTGTATAGGTTCTCAATTCCAACCATGTGTAGGGGCAGATGGAAATGTGTATGTCTGTACAAATCATAGAGGTCACAAAGAGTTTTCTTATGGAAGTTTATACGAAAAATCATTTATTGAAATTTGGAATGATATAAAGAAAAAAAGTGAGGTAATGAATAAGATTAATTACGAACAGAAATTTTGTAAATGCTCACATTTATGTAAGCCTCATGAAAGTAATAAAATACTTTGGGAAATCAAACAAAACCTTAAAGATAAAAATTTCAAAAAAAATCTTACAAAAAAATCTAATTATTTAAAAAAAATTATTTCTCACTCTGAATTTATCTAATTATAAAATATTAATTTTGGGAGCCAGTGGACTTTTGGGTAGTGAGCTTTATTATTATTTAAATAAACATAATTTTAAATGTTATGGCTCTTACTTTAAAACAAAAAAAAAAAAATTAATAAGAATTAATTTATTAAATTACAAAAAATTATATATTGAGTTAAAAAAACTTAATCCAAATGTGATAATTAATTGTGTATCTCTCACAAATGTTGATGAGTGTGAGAGAAATTATAATAAATCAAAAAATTATAATATTGATACATCAAAAAATCTTGTAAAAGTATTAAATAAACTAAATAAAAAAGTTCATCTTATTCATATATCCACTGATCAAATATATAACAAAAAATCAGTAAACAAATACAGTAAAGAAAGTGAGGTCAAAATAAGTAATAACTATTCAAAAACTAAATTCTTAGGTGAATTAGCTATTAAAAAATATGAACATAACACAATTTTAAGAACAAACTTCTTTGGTAAAAGCAAATTTTCAAGAATGTCCTTTTCAGACTATATTTTTAATAATTTAAGGAAAAATAAAAAAATAAGTTTACCAAAGAATATTTTTTTTAATCCTTTATCAATAAGTTTGCTCGTCAAGTTTATTAAAAAAATAATTCAAAAAAAAATCATAGGTACGTATAATATCTGTTCTGATAAAAATTTATCTAAATATGAATTTGGTCTTATAATAGCCAAAAAATTTAATTTAAATATTGATAATATAAATGGCTTTGTTAGTAATTATAAATTACATAGAAGACCTTTAAACACTTCTATGGATAATAAAAAGATTAAAAAAATAATAAAAATACGAATACCAAGTATCAAAAATCAGCTTAAAAGTTAAATTTTTTGTTCTATTTCTCGGTAAAATGAATAAAATTTAAATATAATATTTTTTTTATTAAATTGAGAGATATATTTTCTGGAAACTTTTATTTTTTTTATTTTATTTTGATCTAATTTTTTTAAGAAATTTATAATTTTATTTTCATTCAAATCTAGAACATGGCCGGAACTAAAATTAGCTACATCTTTGAATGGTGTAAATTTACTTGTAATAATCGGAGTTCCTGACACCAAAGATTCTAAATAAACATTTCCAAAATTTTCGTTTTCAGACAACATAATAAAATAATCTAGAGATGATAAATAATTATATTTTGTCTTATCTAAGTAACTTAAGAAATAAACTCTTTTATTTAAATACTTCTTTTCTCTTACTATAGTATTCATTTGTTTTTTTTCTATTCCAGCTATACTAAGAGTTAAATTATTAGTATTGGCTTTGCAAAAACTGTTTAACAAAAGGTCAACTCTTTTTTTTTTGTCCATTCTCCCAAGAAATCCTAATGCTATTTTTTTTTTATCTAATTTTTGAATCCACCATTTTTTTTTAATTTTAATAAATGAGGGTTTAAAAGCAAAATTTTCTATAACCCTAATATTTTCTTTTATGCCTAATTTTTTAAGATCGTTTTTTTCTAAGTTGGATGTTACGTGCCAAAATATATTTTTTTTTATTTTTATTATAAATAGAAATATTAGTTTTTTTAGTATAAAATATTTAGATTTGAGAGACCATTCTGAGAGTGAACCTCTTGGTGAAATTATAATTTTTTTATTATAAAAGTAAGAAAAAAACACAGTTAAAATTGCAAAATATGAAAAAATATCTTGTAAATGCAGTATGTCACTTTCTTTAATCTTATTTTGTAATTTAAAAATAAAAGATAAAGAGAATCTATTAATTATTTCATCGTGACAATAAAAAACACTATAATTTTTTAAATATCTAATTAATTTATTTTTTTTATTTTTAAGTCGAACTCTACCATTGGCAGTGGTTGTTAATACGTCAATTTTGATATTTTTATTTGACTTGCATATTTCTTGATTAGTTTCATGTATAGAGAAAATAGTTCCACCATAAATTTTTGCAGGATAATAAGAGGGAACAACTGATAAAACTTTCATTTTTTTTTATATGCAAAAACTGTGTATTTTACTGGGTAAATCATTTCTAGTATCTTGCTTACAGTTGATACGTGCTGGTCAAGTAAATCTTTATTGAATATTTTGATTTTCCATTTTTCTTTTTTAAAATATTTATTAAAATCATTTTGGTTTTCAACAAATTTATTTAAATTTTTTGTTGGTTTCTTAGATTTTATAAATATTTGTAATAAATTTGATCTAGTAGTGACGGATTTGTAGAAATCAATCAATATTATGAGGCCTTTATCATTTAAAATTTTTTCTGATTTTCTTATTATCTGTTTATTTTTTTTATAATTTAGAATATTAAAAAATTCTCTAAAAATAATAACGTCAAATTTTTGACTTTCTTTTAAATCAAAAAAATTAATTACTTTGAATTTTATGTTCTTTTCAAATTTTAATTTTTTTTTAGCAATATTTACATGTTGCTTATTATTATCGATAGATAATATGCCAATATTTGGAATTTTTGATAAGGTTTTAGTAACTAATCCTACATTACATCCTACTTCGAGTATGTTTTTAGATTTCTTCTTTTTAAATGTATTTTTTAAAATTTCTAAATTAGTCACTTCTGAATATACAATAATTTTCTAAAATTAATAAATCCATTTTTGTTCTTAAGAATGTAGCAATAGCCTCTTCGGGACTCTGTACAATAGGTTCGTTTTCGTTAAAAGAGGTATTTAGCAAAATTGGAATATTAGTTATATTATAAAATTCATAAATCAGATCATGAAACCTCTCAGATAAATTTCTTTTAACTGTTTGTAATCTACCAGTTCCATCTATATGGGTTACTGCTGGAATTAATATTTTTTTTTCTTCTTTAACATCCGCAACAAAAGACATAAAATCAGAATCTCCATTAAACACAAACCAGTCCTCCTTATGGGTATCTAAGACTGACGGTGCAAATGGTCTAAATTTTTCTCTCAACTTTATTTTTGTATTAATTATATCTCTCATTTTTGGATTTCTAGGATCAGATAAAATTGACCTATTGCCCAGTGCTCTTGGGCCAAACTCCATTTTTCCTTGAAACCATCCAACAACTTTGTCTCCTTCTGATAAAATAGTTGCAACTTTTTTTGTTAACTCATTATTGTTATAATATTCGATTTGATATTTGTTAATTAAATTATTTTTACTTATAATTTTATTTATCTCCTCATTACTATATGAGGGTCCTAAATAGGGATTTTCTAAATTTTTAAACAATTCACCTTTAAATTTTTTTTTTAAATAGATTAAAGATGATCCTATAGCTCCACCTGCATCTCCAGGTGCAGGTGGAACAAAAATTTTTTTAAATATTTTTTTTTTGTGCATTTTTCCATTACATGATGAATTCATTGCACAACCACCAGATAAACTTAAGTTACTTGATAATTTTAAATATTTGTCCTCTATTAATGAAAAAACTTTTTCTTCAAATAGTTTTTGAGCGCTTGATGCAATATTTTGGTTTTGTTCTAATCTTTCTTTATTTTTATTTAATATAGTTTTTATTTTAGAAACAAAATTATCTGATATTAGTTGGCTTTGATTCGGTATTCCTTCAAAGTTATATTTAAAGTTTTTATTTGTATGATTAAAATATTTTAAATTTAACTTTAATGAGTTTTTGTGGAATAGTTCTGATAATAAATCACAATAAATTGGTTTGCCGTAAGGAGCCAAGCCCATAACTTTATATTCATCACCATAATTTTTAAAACCAATTACTTGAGTTATTCCTTCATAAAAAACACCAAGTGAATTAGGGAAAAAAATTTTTTTTAAAACTTGAATATTATTTTTCTTACAATGAGATAAAACTATACTACTAAAATCTCCAAAACCATCTATTGATATAGCCAATGCATTATCAAAATTTGATGGAAAATAAGAAGAGGCTATATGCGAAAGATGATGGTCGATTTTGAGGATATTAAATTTTTTATTAGTTTTAAAATAATTACTTAAAATATTTTGTAAACTATTTTTTTTTCCTCTCCTAGTTAGAGCTGAGTATACTAAATTAAAATTAGGATTAGCTACTACATAGAATATTTTATTAAAGAAATTAGAAAATATATTACTATTTACAGTTATTGCTTCAATTTCTTCTATTGTTATTGAGGTTTCGTTTAAACAAAACTCTATTGCATTGAGTGGTATTCCCGCCCAATGTTTTTTTCTAACAAATCTTTCTTCCTCAGCTGCAGCAACTAATTCTGTGCCTTTAAAAATGCATGCCGATGAATCAGCATGGTATAAATTTAGACCTAAAGTGTACATTAAATATATTAATTGTATTATATTTATAATTTAATATTACAAGATTAAACACATGTCACTCCTTAAAAGATTAAAATTTGGAATTACTGAAAATGTAATTGATAAAATTGTAAATATTTTATTTAGATTTTTTGAACCTATTCTTTTTATAAATTTTCTTGGTGTTTCTTATTATGGAGAATGGTTAGTTATTTTTACAATACCAGCTTATTTATTGATGTCAGATATTGGCTATGTAGTTATTGGTATCAATCAAATAAATATGCTCGTTGAAAGAAAAAAATATAGAGATGCAAACTTAATTGCTAATAAAACTTTTTCGACAATTTTAATTTTTAATTTAGTCTTTAGTTTATTATTTTTCTTAGCTTTTTTTTACCTTAATAAATTGGGTGCTTTTAACCTTAACTCAATTTCTAATGAGGAATTCAATAAATGTTTATTAATTTTTATTTGTTTTATTTTTTTAAGTCAATTAAATGGATTTTTACAAAGATTATTGGCATGCATTGAGTTTTATCATTTAGAAATTAGACTGGGTTACATATATAGAATTTTTGAAATTTTAGGTTTTGCCGTTGCAATGTATATGGGGTTTAAAGCAGTGGGCATTGCATTATCTTTGTTATTCGTAAATTTTATATTTTTATTTGTGAATTATATATTTTTAAAATCAAGAACTGATTTATTTAAATTTAAATATGATGTTGATTTTACTTATATAAAGAAACATTTTGAAAAGGGCGTATTTTCAATGGCTTTTCCAATTGGTAATGCTATTAAGAATCAAGTAACTTTGATGGTAATTGGATCATTGATCGGTCCTGTGGCAGTAGTAATTACAAATATTTATTTAACTATTTCCCGAATACCATCTATATACACTGGATTAAGTGATGGCGTTTTAAAGATTGAACTTGCAAAACTATATATTTCTAAAAACATCGCTAAACTTAAAACTCTTTTTACAATCAACCTTATATTTACATTTCTATTTGCTATAGGATCAATATTTATCTTAACATTTGCAGGGCAGTTCTTGTTAAAATTTTGGGTTGGGGACAGTGTTCCATATATTTTTAATGTTTTTATTATATTTTTGATTTATGGAATTTTTAATTGTCTATTTATCTCAAGTGCAAATATTCAATTTTCTACAAATAATTTTGTTAAAATTGCTAAGCTTTATCTGGTGTTTAACTTTTTTTACATAATTATTTTGTTTATCCTTATAAAAAATTTTGGTTTGATAGGTATACCAGTATCCTTTTTATTTATTGAATTAATTTTGTTTTTATCAGCATTGAATATAACAATGAAAATAATAAATATAAATTTTTTATATATTATGAAAAGTTTTTTTAGTTTAAGTATATTAAAAATGGTTTTACAAAAACTAAATGTTTTTAGAAATTAGATTATAATGTAAAGGATAACTTATTATTTTATTTTTTTTTGATTTATAAAATTTATTATTTTTAATTTTAGTTTTTCCAATAATTTTATTTTTTAGTTCTGATGCTAATGAAAAACAGAGAGAAAATTTACCAGGTATTATTAAATAGTGATTTTTAGCCTTTTCATAAATTTTAAAATTGTAGTGCCTCTCACCTTTATTTTTAACATATTCAGTTTTAAGACCTGAGTAAATTCCCATTAAATTTGACTTTTTATAGTTTTTAAAATTTTTTTTGCATAAACTAATTAACTTTTTCTCAACATTCTTTCTATTTTTTTTATCTGCATCCATACCACATCCAATTACTGAATAATTAACATTCTCTTCGGTTTTGTGTAAGAGGTGATTAATAGTTTTATTTTTTTTTGGAGTTAATCTTACAAAATTTTTTTTACTTAACGGTGGATAAAAAACTGCTATTGGCGAATAAACAGACTTAACTTTGAAGTTTTTTGCGTTATCTTTTTTTAAGTTATATCCAGTTGCGTTTACAAAATATTTACATAAAAATTTACCCTTGCTAGTTTTAATTTCAAAATTATTTTCAATTTTTTTAAGGTTTAATAATTTAGTTTTATTTAAAAACTTCCCTTTATTTTTTAAAAAAGAGTCAAATAAATCATTTGCAATTAAATAAGATTTCATTGTTCTATCATACCCCTCCATCATAAAGTGTGTATTCTTATCTAATGTGAGCTCCTCTAAATCTGGTTTCTTTATAAACTTTTTTCTATAATCAAGTAAATTTGCTTTAGGAACAAAATCTGATGCTTTCATTTTATTCCAATTGATTTTTTCATATCTTTTGTGTCTTGAAACAAACTTTTTAATTTTTTTCTCCCAATCGATTATTTTTAAAATATTTTTAATTTTATTGATTTTAAAATCTTTGTTATTTCTTGATGCAACTAAATACTTGATTCTGTCGTTATTTATCCATGCATTTTTTTTTTTTTTAAAATTTAATTTTCCATTTTTGTCAATTGTTGCATTCATGCCATCAAAACATTTATAATTTTTGACTAAATTTTCTAGACTTACTAACATAGATTTTAAGTAATCACTTTCTGGAAAAATTGAGTATAAACTTCCTAGGTGATACCAGCCATGTTGTTGAGAGCTTGAAAAAGAGCAAAATTTTTCATTAATATCGAAAATCAAAACCCTCAGTCCATATCTTGCTAAAATCTCCGCCGAAGATATTCCGGCAATACCTGCT
This sequence comes from uncultured Pelagibacteraceae bacterium, assembly GCA_902630065.1. GTDB lineage: Bacteria > Pseudomonadota > Alphaproteobacteria > Pelagibacterales > Pelagibacteraceae > Pelagibacter. Next base: position 56,034 of record CACOTF010000003.1, on the reverse strand, counting down.
CCTGCAATAATTACATCAAACTTTATCATAAATATTTATAAATTTATTAATAACAAATTTTGCTTGTTTTTGACTCATGCCTGAAGTTAAAGGTAAACAAATCTGTAAAGGACAAAAATTTTCAGCAACCGTTAAATTTTCACAGAATTTATTAAATTTTTTAAATACAGGTTGTTTATGGCAAGGCAATTCATATACCCCGCCACCAGTAATTATATTATATTTTTTTAACTCATTTTTTACTTTTGTAAGATGGTTTAAATTTTTGCAAACAATTATAAATTTATAATTGCTTGAGGAATTCATGTGTTCAGATGATACAAACTTAATTTTTGTCTTTTTTAAACTATTGGTGTATATTTTATAAATATCTGATCTTTTTTTGATCATTTGATTAAGCTTTTTCAATTGCAGAATACCCATTAGTGCAGAAATCTCACTCATTCTCCAGCTATTTCCCATATCTATGTGATAACACCCAAATTTAGCTTTTCCTTTACCTTGATTACGCATTGAAATAGCGAAATCTCTTAGTTTAATGTCATTAGTTGATATAAGTCCCCCCTCTATTGTTGTCATTACTTTTGTAGGAAAAAAAGAGAAAGCCCCGCCATCTTTGAAACTCCCTGCATGTATATTATTATATTTGCTGCCATGAGCATGGGCACAATCTTCGATTAAAAATATATTTTTTTTTTTACAAAAATTTACAACCTTAATAAAATCTTTACTTATCACACCTCCTATATGAACCCAAGCTACACCTTTAAATTTAAATTTGTTAAATTTTTTTTTTAACTCATCATAACTTGAACAATAACTTTTCAAAGTCATATCCAAATAAACTGGATAACCACCGGCTTTAATAATTGAAGCGACAGTAGCAAAATTTGTATTTGTTGGTACTGCAACCTTCATCATTTTTTTTTTTATATAATAGGAAAGTAAAATTTCTAATGCAGTTGTTCCTGAATTAACACAAATTGCATATTTGGTATTTACATATTTTGCGAATTTATATTCAAATTCCTCTGTAAATTTATCTAATATAAGTTTTCCAGAAGTAAGAATTTTTTCAAATTGATTTTTTAAATATCTTTTTTCTTGCGTATTAATATCTAGAAAGAAAGGGGATATAATTTTCTTATTTTTTTTTTTCATAAATTAAACAATCAATTAAAAATCTATACCAGAAACCTTGAAGAAAATGAAAAGTTAACCCCGGTATACCATCTAAAAAACCTAATAATATTATATATCTATATAAGAAATATAAAAAAGCTCTCATAAACATTGGAGCCTTATTATAAAAATTTATCTTTAACCATCTATTTTTTTGGGGCTTAGATCCTAATAATGTAGGTTTAATACCCTCAGAATACTTACTTGAATTTAAGTATTCTTCACATTCACCAGCTCCTGTCTTTAAATGTTTTAATGTAAAATTATAGATATCGTTTTTTTTATTATTCTCTATAAGATCATTTTTTAATTTTTCAGTTTTTCCATCAACAATCAGATTTTCTTCTGTACGTTCTTCATATCTGGCATATCCTTTTTTAAATAATCGAGTAACATTCATTGGATAAATTCCACCATATTTCAACCATCTACCCATCCAAATAATTCTTTTATTAAATTCAAATGCTTCCGAGTTTGGATTCTTAAGTTTAGTTATTATTTCCTCAACACTTTCATTAGTTAAAGTTTCGTCAGCATCTAATCTGAGTATCCAATTATACTTTATCTCGACATTATCTAAAGCCCAATTAAATTGAATGCCTTGATTTACAAATTTATTTTGAATAAATTTTGTATTATATTTACTTGCTATTTCTCTAGTTCTGTCAGAACTAAAAGAGTCTATAATAATAATATCATCTGAAATTAATCTAGCTGCCTCTAAACATGTGTTTAGATTGGCTTCTTCGTTATAAGTTAATATTATTATTGATAAATTTGAACGATTACTCAATTTATTTTCCTAAATTTTTATAGTTATAATAAAAAAATTTATAATATATAGACTTAAAAGTATTATGTACAAATTGTTTTTAATTTATTCAATTAGTTTATTAATTGCACAAATTATTATCATTAAAAAGAATTTAATAGCTAATAATTTAGGTTTGATCGATAAACCAGATAACAAAAGAAAAATTCATAAAGATGAAGTGCCTTTAATTGGTGGAATATATATTTTTGCCTCATTTATTATTTATTTTTTACTTTTTACTTTTTTTATTGAAAGTTACCAAATAAGGTTTTCTTTAAGTTTAATTCTAATTATTTCAATGTTATTTATGATTGGATTGTTAGATGATATTATAAAAATTAACTCATTATCAAGAATATTTTTAATTATATTAGCCACATTATTAGCATGTTCAATAACTAAAGATTTTCAGATCAATCAAATTTTTTTGTCATTTTTTAAACCAAATATACCTATTAATATAAATATTTTTTTTACTGTTTTTTGTATTTTGGTTTTAAATATCGCTATAAATTTATCTGATGGTAGTAATGGAGTGACATCATCACTTAATTTAGTGTGGCTTTCTTTATTTTGCTATTTGATTTTTTTTTTAGATAAAAACTTTTTTTATATATTATTGTTAGTAATTATTTCTTCTTTAATATTTTTGACTTATAATTTGAGTAATAAATGTTTTTTAGGAAGTGCTGGTTGTAATACTTTAAGCGGTATTACTGCTTTTACAGCTATATATTTAAATAATTTGACTAAAATTTATGCAGACACAATAGTAATCTTTTTTTTAATACCTGGCCTAGATATGTGTAGGGTAATAGTTTACAGAATCTTGCAAAAAAAAAATCCTTTTACTCCTGACAGAAATCACCTTCATCATCTTTTAGAAAAAATTTTAAATAAGAATATGATATTTATTTTTTACTCGTTACTAGTATTAATATTTTGTTTAGTTTCATTATTTTACCCAAAATTTAATTTTTATATAATTTTTATAATAATAATTCTTTACGGATTATTAATTTATTATTTAAAAAATTTAAGAAATTAAATTTAAAAAAATATTATCCATTCTATTTTCATAATTTGAAAATTTAAAATTATGATTAAACCTTTTAAACGCATTTTCAGAAAAGGATTTTCTTAAATTTTCATTTTCAATTAATACATCAATTGCATTAAATAATTCTTTATTATTAAATTGATCAATATTAAATCCTGTAACTTCGTTTTTATTAATTTCATTTCCAGCATCATGTATAGACGCAATTATTGGTACTGAATTTTTCATGGCCTCAATATAAACAAATCCAAAACCTTCTACTGTTCCGGGCATAATGAAAATATCTGTCTCATTCCATAATTTTTGAATTTTATCTTCTGCAACATACCCGTGGTAAACTACTGTTTCTTGAATTTGATATTCTTCTATTTTATTAATTATTTTATCTTTTATTATTGATTTACCGACAATATTTAATTTAATATTTTTATGTTTTTTTATAATTTCTTTCCATACTTCAAGGATTAAAAAATGACCCTTCCTATCATCATCTATCCTGCCTAAAATTAAAATGTTAATCTCTTTATTTTCTCTACTAATCTTTTTTTGACAATTATCATCGAAACTACCCAACCAGCATACTTCAGCGTTCTCAAATACTTCATTGTGAAGTTTTTGCATTTTAGATAAGGTAAAATTAGAACAAATAAACATTTTTTTTGACAATTTAGAAATATGTAATTGTTTTTTTGACATCTCCCACATATCAACTCCATATCCAAATAATAGATAATTTTTATTTAATATATTTATATGAGCCTTAGCTAAATCTATATGATCGTAAATAATTAAATTATTATTGAGCAATCCTCTAATATTATTTATCAAAAAAAGTATTTTGGAGTTATTTGCAAATTTAATATTTTTATTAAATGGTGGAATATCTTCATACGATCTAAAACAATTGATATTAATATCAAAATTAAAATCTTCTTTTTTTTTATTTAGATATTTTATGAATAATCGAGATGCTCTTGAAATACCACCTTCAGCATTTTGCAGAGATTCTGAATTTACTAAAATTTTCATGTAATAATTTTTAAGCTTTATTTATCCTAATATTTTATATAATCTTCATAATAATTTTCACTAAGTAATTCAATATTCGTATGTTATTAAAATCAAGTTTAATTAATAAAACCACAATTTATTTTATAACTTATGTATTTTTTGTTTCATATTTTATTCCTTTATTAAATTTTAATGATCTATACATAGTTAAATTTTTAGATGTTGAAGAAGATTATTCATATGTTTTAAAGATTGATAATGAATCAATATTTAAAGCATATGCTTATGTTACAATAAATTTTTTTGTTGTTTTAATTCTTTACTTAACTTTAGCAAAAAAACTAATATTAGACATTAAAGTTAATTTTAATCAAAAATATAATATTTTAACTAATATCATATTAGCCTGTGCAACTATCTTTTTAATTATTTTGAAAGTTAATAATTTAGGAAGTGAGAACTTGAAACATATATTTATACAACTATTCTTTTTTCACTCAATTATATCATTTTTTTTTAATTTACAAGGTAGGGAAAACTTATTTTTAAGATTTTATTATCTCCTAATATTATTTATTATAATTATGTACGAAGTTTTTATAACTAATCAAATATTCATGGTATATCTTTTTTTTATTTCATCTCTTTATTTTGTAATTTTAACGGGAATAAAATTTAGAAGAATTATTATTTATATTTTACTTATAACTACATTGTTATTTAGTTTAAATTTTTTTAAGATTTTTTTTAAGAGTGATGCTAAATTAGATATAGATTTTGTGGCGAGATGTAATTTTGTTACTTTTGATAAAAAAGATAGTTGTGGTCAATATAATTTTAATTCGGAAGAATTTAAAAATAACATAGTACCAGTTCCACCAAGTACTTTTAAATTATTATACAAAGTGCCAGAAAGTTTTTTGGAGTATAATATTTATTCAGCAATAAACAGGGGTTTTGAAAGATTGCTTAAAATGAATTATCTGGCATCAGATATTGCAAGTATAGATAATAAATTTGGTGATGAATTCAAAAATACTTTTTTAAATGGTAAAACCTATGAGCTACTATCAACTAAATTTATTCCAAGACTTGTTTATCCTGACAAACCTACTGAAAATTTTGGTCAAGTATATGCTAAAAAATTCCATTATCTTCCAAAACAAGATAATACCACTTCAATAAATTTAAATCCTATATCTGAAAGTTATATAAATTTTGGTTTCGTTAGAGGATCACTGGTATATCCAGTTTCAGTTACATTAATTTTATGTCTAATATTGTACCTAATAAAATTTATGAGTAATGAATTTAAAATTTTAATGTTAATTAGTATTCCGATACTTTTTACGAACTCAATTGAAGCCAACACTTCTGGATGGATTGGTGGGGTTGTTAGTTATATATTTTTAATATTGATATTTAATTTTACGATAAATAACAATTTGTTAAAAAAAATTAATTATTTTTCGAAATAATTTTTTTATAATGGACTAAAATTCTTTTTTGATATTCTTCTTTTGAAAAATTTTTGCATATCTTTTTTCTAATTCTAATTTTCATTTGCTCTAGTAATCTAGGATTGTTATTTAATAAAATAATTTTGTTTTTTAAAGCATTTATATCTCTAATTTTAAAAATGAAACCATCGTAACCATTTTTTATTATATCTTTTGCACCAGTATTTTCTGAACAAAGTGGAACCAAAGACATTGACATACCTTCCAACATAGAGATGGACATTCCTTCTTCAACAGAAGCAAGACAAAATATATCGTAATTATTAAGCTTATTTCTTAAATTAATTTTATTCATAGTACCTAAAAGTTTAACACGTCTATCGGATAACTCTTTTTTACAAAGATGCCTTAGATCATCATTTATATTACCTATAAAATGGAGTTCTAAATTTTCATCTTTTATTTTATTAAAAGCTTTTAATAAGTAATATGAGCCTTTCCTAAAGTCAAAATCTCCAACACTAACAATTTTTATTTTTTTATTTTTTTTTAATTTTTTTTTTCTTGAAAAAAATTTGGTATCTACACCAAATGGATTATACAAAATTTTATTTTTACTAATATTATTTTTTAACAAAGAATTAATAACAAAACGAGATGGTGCCATAAAATAATCAGTTTTTTTAAAAAATTTTATTTGATCTTCATATACTTTTCTTGAAAATGTTTGGGGTGGTAATTTAAATTTTTTATATTCTTTATCGACAATTTTTTTTTTAAATTTTGGATGCGCTGAGCTTGCTTCACAAACTGTTACTATAGATTTTTTTTTGCAATAATCATTTAATTGTTCGGAACAATCTGGCCAAATATGGATTATTTTTTCATTAGAAATATTGTTTAGAACATAATTTTCAAATCTTTTTTTTAAAAACCAATTAATTTTTTCAGGTGGATCTTTCTTAAATATTTTTATGTAAACTTTATAAAATAAAAACAATAAATTTGTACAATATGTATTTTTTTTTAGTGTTTTGCTTATCAGTCTTGAATAGTAGAACAGTATATATTTTGTTAATAATTTTTTTTTTTTTAAAACTTTTGCAATATTCTCAGAATGAAATTTTCCTTGTGCTACTATAGTAATCATATTTATAAAATATTTAAAATTGTTTTTGATCTATTTATGTAATTATGTTTTTTTCGAATTTTATGTGTTAAATCTTTTTTCATCTTTTTATAAAAATTAATATTATCTTTTATGTGATTAATTTTATTTATTAGATCTTTGCTTGTTTTAAAAAGTAAATATTTTGAACTTTCATCTAAAAGTTTTCGTGAGTCAGTGCCATTATTTTGAAGTATAAGCCCTTCATCGCCAATAATTTCAAAACTTCTCATATTTAATCCACCACCTAATAATGATTGATTTCTTAAAATATTTAGATTTATTAGAGAATTATAACATATTTCAGAGAATTTTTTGTTATAAGCAGTCTTTCCTACATAATTTTCTTTAATTTTTGTTGAATTACATTTTAAAATCCAGTCTTTTTCTCCCCAAATTTTGACATTAAGTTTGTTAACTAAATCTTCTAGAATTAATTCTCTATCCTTGTCCCAATTACCAACAAATACAATTTGATTGTTAAACTTTTTTATGATTTTATAACTTTTATATCTTATAGAATCCCAAGCATAAGTGTGAAAAAAAACATTGTTATAATTTTTTTTTTTTAATTCATTTAAAATATTGGTACCCCAACATAAATACAGATCTACTTCTTTAAGGGTTTTTAAAATTTCTGGACGATAATTATTAAAACCTTTCAAGGGGTTGTCGGGCAAAAAACATAATGTTTTAATACCTCTTTTTTTTAGAAAATTAATTGTTTCAGGGAATATATATGTTAAATCAAAAAAAAAACAGATATCAATGTTTAGTTTGGTAAAATCTGAAATTAAATTTTGATTATACTTTAATGAAAGTATTTTTCTTAATTTATAAGATGAATAAAAATTATTTATCTTATCTTTATCAAAAAAAGTATTTACAATACTATGATTAAAAATATTATATTTTTTTACATTTAAACCCAGCTCTTTGAATGCTCGAAAATAAGAATTTTCTAATGAATGTTTATAGAATTGTCCACAAAGAAGAATGGTAAATTTCTTACTTACTTTCATTTTCAAAATAGTTATTTATTAAATTTGCCATTTTTAAAATATCATTTTCTGAAAAATCCTCTAATAGTGGTATAAAAAGAGTATTATATTTTATATATTTAGTATTTTTTAAGTCTGCTTTATATTCTGAAAAATCCTCAAGTTCATTTAAAAGAGGATGTGCATAACCAACTGCATCTACAAAATTATCAAATAAATATTTTTGAAATCTTTTGAAGTCGCTACAATAAATAGGAAGATGATAAAATGCACAATTATCTGTGTCTAATAAAGCACTAGGAAAAAATCTAATAAATTTTTCTTTTACATTTGAAAAAAATAGTTTAGCTAATTTTTGTCTTTTTAATAATCCATTTTCAAATTTATTAAATGATGAAAGCGCAAGTTGAGCATGAGTATTTGTGAAAATAAAATGTACATCTTTACTCCAGCTTTTTCTCTTAATTGGTAAATTTGCATGATAAGATAGTTTGTCATAATTCTTTATCTTAAATTTTGGCTCATGAATTTTATCGAGATATTTTGGATTTACAATTTTAATAAATCTAAACATATTAAAGGTAAGAATATTAAATATGATTCTATTTGTTGCTAAAGATGCAATTAAATTTATTAAATTATTTTTAATAGCTAATTTTTTAGTTAAATTTTTAATGTATGATTTCTCAAGATCTTTAATTTTATCAAATTCTTTAACAGAATCAGAAATAAGGAAACCACCGTCTATTGCAGAAATACATTTTCCATAAGTAAAAGATCCAACAGCAAACTTTCCAAAAGTACCTAGATATTTATTATTATATTTTGAACCATAACTTTGTGATATATCCTCTATCAAATAAATGGAATTCTTTTCACAGATCTCTACGAATTCATCTAAATTTGGAACCATACCACATAAATAGGTTAGATGAATTGCTAAAGTTTTATTATTAATTTTTTTTTTTAGATCTTGAATGTCTATACAATGATTATTTAAATCTAGATCTACAAACACTGGTTTGAATCCTGCCAATATTACTGCGTTAACTGAATCTACGATATGTAAACCGGTAATTATTACTTCGTTTCTTTCAGAGTAACTTAAAGACTTTAGAGAGAAGAAAAACCCGGTTCGCCAATTTGGTAGAGAAATAAAATACTTTTTATTCCAATAGCTTTTAATTTTATTTTCTAGTTCTAGATTAAATTTCTTTTTTTTTTTCGTATCAAATAAAAAACCAAAAAAAGAGAATATTAAATTTTTAAAAGGTATAAAAATTTTATGTCGAGGTAATTTCATTAATATTTATAATAATTATGATTGCATTATTTAATTATTGATAATTAAACTAATAAGATTTAATACAATATATTTAAATTATATCAACAAAACACATTCATGTTTGAATTCACTCAAAATTTAATAAGAAAAAACATATTTTTATATTATTTTTTTAGAAAAATAATAAATAGTACTTTGTTTTTAACTCTTTATAGGCCAGAGCTAAAAATTATAAATAGATCAAAAAAAAAACTTAGTTTTTTAGATATTGGAAGCAATGATGGTATTTTTGTTAATTCGATATTGTTAAAATTTGATAATAAATATAAGAAAATATATGTAATTGAACCGATAACTTATTTATACAAAAATTTAAAGTCTGTATTTAAAAGTAATCGTAAAATTAAACTGTTTAAATTATTGGCATCTAATAAAATAAGAAAAGAAAAAATAATCATTCCTTACATTAAATTTTTTAATCTTAAATTTTATCTTCATGGATATGCTTCTAATAATATTTCTGCAGTATTATTCGATTTAAAACAATATTTTAGTACAAATGTAATAAATAACAGAATTAAGTTTAAATATGAAACTATAAATACCAATCTTATTGATAGTTTGAATGTAAAGGTTGATTTTATTAAAATTATAATGGCTGGTTGTCAGTATGATATTCTCAAAGGTTCAGAAAAAACAATTAAAAAAAATAAACCTGTTATATACTTAAATCAAAGATCAAACAAAGTTGAAAAATTTTTAAAAAATTTTGGTTATAACAAATATATATTCCAGTTAGAAACAAATACTTTAGTTAAAGTAAAAGCTTTTTCAAAAGAACACCATGTAGTTTTTTTTATGACAAATAAAACTTATTCCGAATTATTCATATAGATTAAAAAATTCATTTTTAAAGTCATTTGGTATTTTATTGTCAAATTCTCTTTTAAAAGAGTTATAAAACTTCTTTTGAGGCCCAAGACATACTTTTTCACTTTCTAAATTTGAATTCAATCTTTCAAGCATCATCTCTTTATCTTCTTCCCACATTTGTTTAGTCTTTAGATGAATAAAAAATACAGCTAACTTTCTCAATAAGTAATAAAAAGTGCCAACTTCAATTTTATACTTTGTTGTAATTTCAATATTATCCTTAGTTTTTTCTAACATGTTTACTTTCATGTAAGCATGAGTTTTACTTGATAAATCTTTATAAACCTGTCTAAAGGAATAGTTATTATGATCTATTTCTTTAATTGAAATAAATTTTTTCACTGGTGAAATCGGAGACCAAGGAAATAATTTAGTCTCATAATAAAATATTTGTAAATCATCATCGTCCTTAATTACTTCAAAATAATCAAAGGAGGATTTGTGTCTGTATAAAAAATGAGTGTAGTCTATTAAAACATCCCAGCAAATATTTTTTTTAGTTTTTACTTTTGAGGTTGTGGTAATATTAATCGATTTCATATTTTGCTCCTCTTTGAAAAACATCCATACTACAACCGTGCCAGTGACAAGTTATAATATTATTAGATATAAAAGATTTCTCTAATGGTGCACCTTGATGTGGACATTTGCTAAATATTTTATAAAAACCTCTATCTGTTGCTATAACAATATTTTCATTGTTAACTTTAATTGCCTTTTTTAAAGTTTTAAACTTAAATATAAACAATATTCTATAATAAATATATTTTATGAACATTAGTAATAATAACTCAGAAAAACCAAAAAATAAAAGAAGAAAATGTGCATTTTTTGATAGAGATGGAGTGCTGATTAAAAATTATGGATATGTTCATAAAGAAAGGCAAATTAAATTTTTAAAAGGAACTATTACTGCTTTAAAGTTTCTAAAAAGACAAAAATTTAGGATAATTGTTATTACCAATCAATCGGGTATAGCAAGAGGTTACTTTTCAGTAAAAGATTTAAAAAAATTTCATAAGATATTAGATGATAAGATATCAAAAAAGAAAATCATTGATAAATATTATTTTTGCCCCTTTCATCCTACAAAAGGAATCGGTTTTTATAAAAAAGAAAGCAAAGATAGGAAGCCAAATAACGGCATGATAATAAAAGCAGTTAAAGAGTTCAACATAGACTTGAATAAAAGTTTTATGATTGGTGATAATTTAACAGATTATAAAGCCGCAAAAAAAAGTGGATTAAAATTTTATTATAAAAAGGGCTGTTTATTAAGGCAGGTGAAAAGAATTGTTAATAACTAATAATAAATTTTTTTGATATTATAAATTTTTTTAACCAACACATAAAAAAAAAGAATTATTAATATCTTTTTACTATTTAATAAAACATATTTTTTTTTTAGAACTATGATTCTTGCTGAATTAAGACGGTTTATTCTTTTTTCAAATAAACGTTCATCATTAAATAGTTTTTTAATTTTGTCTTTTTTCTTTTTATAAAATAATTTTAAAATATTTACTCTTATACTACTTACAATTATTTGAATTATATTCATATATATGTATGAATTTAATAAAATTAAAAATAAAAAAATTGCTAAATAATCTTTATTTACAATGTTATATTTTAAAAGAAATATAATCTCAGATGTATATCCTACAATTAAGGACAGTAATATTTTAGTAAAATAACCAAAACCTAAATTTCTAATCAAAATATTTGTGGTTATTGTTGTGGCATAAAAAATAAATAATAAGAGGATTATAAAGAATATATTATGCATCACTCTTTAATTTTAATGACTTTTCTATTAAGATTATAAAAAAAATTATTATTTTTGAAAATTTGGTCAAATTATAAATATTTTTTTTTTTAGAAAAAATGATTCTGTTATCAAACAGATCTCTGTATCTTAATTTTATTGAACCAGATTTAATAAATTTAGCTTTGAGCTTATTTTTGTCTCTCAATTTATTATAGTAAAGATAATAAATAATTTTTAATGATGGGCTATCATCAGTAACGCCTGTGAAGAAAATAGCATAACAAAAAACAAAAGAATTAAATACTAACAATATTAAGAATGTTAAATCAAATTCAGTATTTATATCTAAATAATAAATTATTGAGATTATGCTTATATTAAAAATAGTAATAATATAAAAATTGATTATGTTTATTTTTAAAATTCTATAAAATAAAATATGTAGAGTGAGAAATATTAAAATTAATAAAATTAAAATCATATTGCTAATATTGAATAATTTAAAATTATGAAAAAATATCGCATATTTTTAATAATTCCATTATTGTTATCTTCAACAAGCTTTTTTCACTTGAATGGATTTTTAACATTTGGAAACGAATATCATACTTTTATTTTTACAAAAAATCATATTTGGGATGAAACGACACATTATTTATTAACACCATTAAGATTTTTAGAGTTTGGCCATTTTAGCTTTAAGACATATCCTTCATCAAATGAAACCTATTATTTTTTAAAAGATTTTTTTTCTACAATTCAAAATATTGTTTTTTATTTTATTTTTGAGTTAAAATATATTGGTTTAGTTTTAGATATTTTTGCGGTAATCCTTAATCTAGTTTTTTTTATTTTCTTTTTTAATAAAATTTTAAAATATGAAATAGATTATAGCTTTATCTTCTCGTGCATAAGTATAATTTTTTTTGCATTTGGACCACAAACTTATAATGAAATTTTTGGATTTTTAACTTTAGAGCCATATAGTCAACTTCCCTCTATAACAAGACATGAGCCAACGGCAAATACAAATGTTGGTTTTCTAATATCTTTACTAGGATTATATTTTTTTTTTATTAAAAAAAATTATAAAATTTTTTTTCTTACTTCTTTGGTTGGTTTCTTCTCTTATATATATGTTTCATTATTTTATATAACACTCTGTGGTATAATCTTTATTTACAGGCTTGTTACAAAAAAAGATCATTTTCTTGAGCTATTAAAATTTATCTCTATCCCAATTATTCTTTTTTTAACTTGGTCAACTTTAATGTTATTTATGGACTCAGAAGGAAACTTAAGGAATACTCAACATGTAAGTAATTCTATAGATTTAAAATTTTTGTTAATTTCAATTTTTTACATAATTTTAAATCTTTTAAATTATAAATTTACAAAAAATTATACTATAAAAGAAAACTCAATTTATATTATTCTAATTTTTATCTCATGTGTTGTTTGTTTTTATAGCACTTTAATTACAAAGGTGGATCTTGGAGGAAATGATCATTTTTATTATTTTGCAAATCCTTTTCAATGGATTACATTATTTAATATTTTTTATAATTTTAAAAATACAATCTCAAAAAAGTTGTTAACATCATTTTTAATTTTAATTATTTTTATTCAATTCATGGGTATTAGAAATTACAGTAATAAATATTTTCTGGAGAATGAAGATAAGATAATAAATCAAATAAACTATTTGAATGATTTAGAAAATATAAAACTCTTGGTTAACAACAAAAAAGTCTTAAGTATTGATCCGTTATTTGTTTGGTTTGGATATGTAATCACAAATTCTTATACTTATATACCAAATCATCTTGATTTAAGCGTTAGTTCAGATGATATAATGAACAAATATTTAATTACATCGAAATTATTTAAGTTACCAGTTGAGAGTGTAGTGAAATATTTTTTTAAAAAACCAAATATTTCAAAAAGAAGTATTAATTTTGAAGAAATAGTTTTTGCTGGCGATATGAATGATGGTATTTATGAAGCTTTAAAGGGTCAGAATTTAACTAAAAGTGAATTAATAGATTACATAAAAAAAAAATATAATCTCATTAAAGTAAATGAAAATTTTGATTTAATAGTTTTAAATAAAAATTGGCTTTTACCTGAAAGTAAAGTTTTATCAAATTTAAATTTGATTTTTGAAAATAAAAGTTTTTTAATTTACGAATAAATTTTAGGAATTTATCTTAACTAAAATTTGTGCCATTAAGTGCATTATAGACAAATGAATATCTTCTACTATTCCGTAATTATCAGTTTCAAAATTTAAATTTAAATGTGAATTTTTTTTAATTATTGAATTTTTATTCCCTGTGAAAGAAATAATTTTAATCTGATTAGATTTAGCATATTTTGATAACTCAACTAAATTTTTACTATTTCCAGATACTGAAAAAATAATAATTAAGTCCCCTTTTCTTACAAAATTTTTAGCCTGAAAACTAAAAATTTTATCAAATGAAATATCATTTGAAATTGCAGTAATAGTTTCCAGATTAGCAGATAAACTAAAAATTTTAGGCTTTAATTTGGTTTTTTCTGATACTTGTTTTATAAAATCACAACAAAAATGATTTGATGTTGAAGCCGATCCACCATTTCCACAAACATAAATATTTTTATTTGATTTTATTGTTTTATTGACAATTTTAATGATATCAAAAAATTTTTTGTTATCAATTTGTTTTATAAGGTTATACTTAACATCAAAGTATTTATTGATGTATTCTTCTGGATTCTTGATATTAAATAATTTGTTTTTATACATAAATTCAAATGTATACTAAATTAAAAATAATGATATTTAAATTTAATGAAAAAAATTAATTCTGAGTTGAGAAAAATAATAGTTGATGTTGTTACTAAATCTGGATGGGGTCATATACCATCTTCATTTTCGATTCTTGAGATATTAAAAGTTTTATATTTTAAATTTTTAAAAATTAATCCAAAAAATCCAGAAGATATTAATCGTGATTATTTTATTTTGAGCAAAGGTCATGGGTGCGTGGCCTTGTATACTGTACTTAATAGAAAAGGACTATTGAGTAATAAAGATTTAAGCAACTTTTCTAAAGTAGATGCAATTTTAGGAGAGCATCCAGATGCAACCAAAATTAAATTTGTTGAAGCATCTTGTGGATCATTAGGTCATGGATTAAGTTTCGCTATCGGAATTGCCTACTCGTTAAAACTTCAAAAGAAAAGAAATCGAGTTGTAGTTCTAGTTGGTGATGGAGAATGTCAAGAAGGAACTGTATGGGAAGCAGCGCATATAGCTAGAAATAAAAAATTAGATAACTTGATATTAATTGTAGACTATAATAAGTCTGGTGAACAATTATTACCTATAGATAATTTAAATAAAAAATGGAAATCTTTTGGTTGGAAAACATTTGTTAGTGATGGACACAACGAAAGTGAATTATTACATAATTTAAAAAAAGCCGATAAATACAAAAATTTACCAAAGGTTATAATTGCTAAAACTATCAAAGGTAAAGGAGTTTCGTTTATTGAAGGTCATGGCCCATGGCATCACAAAATACCAAACAAAGAAGAGTATAATAAAATTATCCAGGAATTATCAGATGAATAAAGATGCAATAAGAAAACAATTTCCCAAAACTATAGAAGAAATAGCTATTAAAGATAAGAGGATATTTGTTATGGTTGGGGATATAAGTCATGGAATTTTCTCCAATTTTAGAAAGAAAATAAAAAATAGATATTCTAATTTAGGAATTTTAGAACCTACAATGATTAGTATGTCAGCAGGCATGTCAAAAACTGGATTTATACCTGTTGTACATACAATTGCTCCATTTCTTATTGAAAGATCTTACGAACAAATAAAATTGGATTTTTGCTACCATAAGCTTCCAGGAGTAATTGTTTCTGTGGGCGGGGCTTTTGACTACTCAGCATTAGGATGTACGCACCATTGTTATAATGACTTATCTATAATGAAAAGTTTTCAGAATACTCAAGTATTTCATCCTGCTTCTACTTTAGAATTTGATATTTTATTGAAAAAAACTTACAAAAATAAGTATCTTAAATACTTTAAAATTCCAAAAGTTTCGCATGATATTAACTTTAAGTCTAATGACATAGAACCTGGTAAAAGTATAAAAATTTATAATGGCAAGGACTTAAGTATCTTTTGTACGGGAACACAGTTAAAAAATGCCATAAATCTTAGATCCAAATTACAAAAAGATGGAATAAAAGCTGAATTGATTTATATTCATACTATCAAACCTCTGGATGATAAATCAATAATCAGAAGTATAAGAAAAACAAAAAAATTTGTCACAATTGAAGAACATTCAAAAATTGGAAGTTTAGGTGATGATATAAGAAGATTATTAAAAGACAAATATTATAAAAGTTTAAGTTTTACATTGCCTGATAATTTTATTCATTTTTACGGCTCGTATGAAGATATTTGTAACAAAATAGGATTAAATTTAGATAATTATTATACTAAAACAATAAAGCTATTTGAGTAGAGTCTCAATATTTTTTAAGAAATCATTTTTTTCAATATTTTTAGAATGTCCAATAATTGAGACTTTGATACCACCCGCTACATTTCCAAGAAATGAAGCCAAGGCCTGATCATTGTTAGTAAAGGTAGATAAAGATGCCAAAGAAAAAAAAGCATCACCTGTGCCAATTGTATCTATTACTTCTTTGTTAAAAATAGGAGCATTATAAGACTTATTATTTTTTGTGTAATATGCTCCTGCTTTACCTTTGGTAATAATCATTTTTGAAAAATTTCTCATTTTTTTTATTCTTTTTTTGATTGAAACAGTGTCTAATAATTTTAAACCTACAGCAAGACTAGCTTCGGTGTGATCAATAGTTACAAAATTAGCCTTTTTAAACTTTGTAACTAAGTTATAAGGAATATTTCCACTATTTGTTTGAACATTAATGTGTAGGTTTTTTGAGTTTTTTTCTAAAAATCTAATTATTTCTTTACTAAGTAAACCATGTCCAAAATCATTAATTATTACTAGGTCATATGTTTTAATATTTTTTTTAAGAAATTTTAATACTTTTGCATCTTGTTCTTTAGAAAAAAAATTTTCTTTCATTTCATAGAGTTCAAACAATTTCCGCGTTGTGTAAGAATTATCAATAAATCTTATTTTATTTATAGACTTATAGTCTTTAATTTTAAAAATATTTTTTTTTATATTTTTTTTTAAATTTTTTTTTAATAGTAAGTGCGTTTCTTTATCAAGTCCAGTTACCGTCAAAAGCTCTAGATTATTTGTAAATGAAGCTATGTGATTTGCAGCTGCTAAAACACCACCTAAAAATTTATTATCATTTATAACCAAATTAGAAATTAGGTTTTCCTTTGGTGTTTTATTCAAAGGTTTAACATATACGTATTTATCTATAATTGACTCACCTATTAAAAGTATCTTTGGCTTTTTAAAATTTTCAATTATTTCTCTTATTTTTTTAAAATTATAATCCTTTTTAATTTTCTTTAAGAAATTTTTTGCACCCTCATCAAGTGATGAAAATTGTGTATTAATAATATTTGAAGAACTAAAACTTATATCGTCTGTAAATTTTATTTGACCTTTATATTTTTGAACTGCTTTTTTTTCTGCATAGATTTTTTTTGTAAAATCATCTTTATTATTTTTAAAATCTTTTCCTTTAAAATAAAAATCTGGTTTAATAGAATTTATTGCAGGAACTGCTGAATAATCTTCAATACATGTAACGTAATCAACACATTCTAATGCAGCAAGCATCTGCATCCTCAATTTTTGATTAAAGTAAGGTCTATTAGTCGACTTAATTACAAATTTATCTGCAGTGATAGAGACAAATAATAGTGAATTTGGATAATTTTTTTTTATCTGCTGAAAATGTTTTGCGTGACCAATATGTAATACATCAAATACTCCATGAGCGAGGCAAACTTTTTTCTTTTTATTTTTTTGAGAAATTTTTTTTGCTTCGTCTAATGTTAGTATTTTTTTTTGTTCCATATTACTTAATTGCTCTCAAATAAAAATCAGATATAAATAATTCCTTTTTATCATATAGTTTTTTTAAATTTAAAAATTTATTAGTATTTGGATAAATTTTTTTAAGATGACTTTTTGTTATAAAAAAGTCTTTACATAAATAAATTTTTAATCTTTTCTTTAAGCAATAATTATAAATTATTTTAAATTTGTTTTTAGTTTCTTTAAAATTACTATTTATAACAGTAATTCCAAAAGTGAAACCATTATCGCAAAAAGATAAATAACCATTAGATTTTTTTATTTTTTTTCCCCCAACCAAGACCCCATGTATCTTTAGTTTTTGACATATTTCAAATATATCTAAACAAATTTTGTTTTGATTTTTCTCTGGCACTAAAATTTGAAATTCTAAAAAACCTTTTGGGCTAGACAATCTTCCAAGGTCAAGATTATTTTTTTTTAAAGTATAGATTGACTCTTTAAAATCCTCTTTATAACTTTTTGATTTAAAATATTTAACATAATTGAAATATATAAAGTTTAAACAATTTACTAAGTTATTTAGAAAAATAAATTTTAAAATGTAAAAAACAAATTTATCTACTAATTTCAAATTTATGTGACTTTCCATGTTTTTATATTTTTTCGTTTTAGAAAAATTTGATGCAAATACTACTCCTCTGCCTATTTTATTTTTTTTTGAAAAACAATCTATCCACGAATAAATATAATCAAATTTATTACTGTTGAAGACTTTTAATTGATCTGTAATTTTATCACACACAATTACCTGTGTTGAGAGCAAATTACTAGGTAAATTTTTTAGTTTTAGTTTTACACTTATTATTATTCCAACCAGTCCAAGACCACCACAAATTGCTTTAAATAAAGATTTATTTTTTTTTAAACTGCAATTGATCATCTTATTGTTTGATAATAAAACTTTAATTTCCTCTACCTGATTACAAAAACCTCCATATTTAAAAGAATCTTTTCCATGAACGTCATTGCTGATAGCTCCCCCAATACTTATTTCTGGCGATCCAGGTATAGAATGTATAATTTTTTTTTTTGGAACAATATAATTTATAAGTTTTGTTAATGATAAGCCAGCTCCCACCTCAATAATATTTTTGCTTTTATTATAAGATAATATTTTGTTAAAATTTTTCATACTTATTATGATGTTGTTATTATTGTAAATCGTATCAAAATAACTTTTTTGAGATCCCACAGGTAGAATTTTCAGACCGTTAGCATTAGCTAAAAATAATATTTTTTTTAGATCATTTGTTGATGATGGGATATAATATCTGCTTCTTGTTTTTGATATACCAGCCCATCCTTTAAAGTTATATCTTTTAATAACTTTCATTGTTTGTAATAATAATTCTTTTTGCTTTATTTTTATATTTTTTTCCAAAATAAATATCTTTTATCAGAATTCTTAAGACCTTAAAAATTTCAATAAAACTTGATAGATTTAATGATGTACTTGCAACGACTGGCCTGTTCATATAACCAAATGTTTCAGTATATGTAATATTACTTCTTAATAATTTTATGTTTAATTCAGTCCAAAAACAAATTTGTTTAGTATGAATTTTTATATTGTTAACAGATTTAATTGGCCAAACACCAGGGCCTTGCAAATAGTTCACATAGACACCGAAAAGAAAACACATGCTTGTATTATAAATTGAAGAAAGTATATTTCTAAAAGCACTCCTATTCTCTTTATTTATAAAAAAGCCAGATACAAAATCTGCTTTAAAGGCATTATTAATCAAGTTTCGAAGAAAAATATCATCAAGATCATCGTCGCCTGGAATATGAGTAAACTTTCCAGGTAAATTTTTATCTAAGAAAAATTCAATTGTTTTATTTAAACCAATATTTTTATCAAAATCAAAAAACTCTACTTCTTTATGAGTTTCTATAATTTTTAATACTTCTTGTTTTGTATTATCCTTGCTTCCATCATTTGAAATATAAATTTTATAATCTTGTAAATTTGTTTCTGATATAATTCTTTTCAGTCTATCAAATGTCTTCTTTATATATTTTTCTTGATTGTAGCCACTAATAATAAAGTGAAGTGTATTTTCGCTCATCACAAATAGTTATCAAAATGTTTGAATAATTCAATTAATAAGATTAGAAATCGTTTATGTTAAGAAATAAAAAGTTATCAAAACGAATTTATTTTAACTCTTTAAGAATAAGAATGATAGAGCTTGAAATCTCAAAAAGATACCATGAACAAAAAATGAGGTGTCCAGTTCATCTATCTGTAGGCCAAGAATTTCTTCCAGGCATAATAGAAACATTTTTTGATAAAAACGATAAATCAGTTAGTGGCCACCGTGCCCACGCTCACTACCTAAGCAAAAAGTGTTCTCTGAAAAAATTGATAGCAGAGATTTATGGAAAAAAAACAGGGTGCTCAGGTGGTATAGGCGGTTCAATGCATTTAATTGATAAATCAAAAGGATTTTATGGATCTACAGCTATAGTGGGTAATACAATACCAATTGGTGCGGGCATATCTTTATCAATGAGTTTAAATAAAACGAATAAAAATTTAACATATATTTTTTTAGGGGATGGAGCTGTAGAAACTGGAATTTTTTTTGAAACTTTGAATTTTGTAGTATTAAAAAAACTACCTTGTTTATTTATATGTGAAAATAATTCTTTTTCAGTGTATTCGGAACTAAGAAAAAGACAGCCTAAAAATAGAAAAATTTCAAAGTTAGTTTCTTCATTTGGTATTAAAACTGACTCGGCAAATACTACTCATTTAAATGATACGTTTAAAAAATTTAGCAAGGCATATAATTATGTAAAAAAAAAACAAATGCCATATTTTGTTGAGTTTCATACAAGTAGAAAGCTTGAGCATTGTGGTCCGAACTATGATGATGATCTAAACTATAGGGACAAAAATTTTCTAAATTATTGGAAAAAGAATGATCCAGTAGAAAAATTAGAAAAAACTTTACTTAAAAAAAAATATTTATCAAAAACAGAAATTTTATCTTTTAAAAGTAAAATTCAAGGTGAAATTATTAGAAGTTTTAATTATGCGGAAAATTCAAAACCTCCAAAATTTGAAGATTTAAATCAAAATTTATTTTCTAAATGAAAAATAAATTTACTTTTGCCGAAGCTATTAAAAAGGCAATAATATATTCAATGAAAAAAGATCCAAAAATGATTAGCTATGGTCTTGGAATTGATGATCCAAAGGGAATTTTTGGCACAACAACTAATTTGCACAAAATTTTTGGTGAGAGAAGAGTTTTTGACGTACCAACATCAGAAAATGCTTTGACTGGTATTGCAATCGGTTCCTCAATTGCCGGTTCTAGGGTTTTATTTTCACATCAAAGATTTGATTTTTCTCTACTCTCATTTGATCAATTAATTAATAATGCTGCAAAGTGGAACTATATGTTTGGTGGAAAAACAAAATCGCCATCTATTACAATAAGAGTTGTTGTTGGTAAAGGATGGGGTCAAGGACCAACGCACAGTCAAAATTTTCAATCATTATTAGCACACATACCAGGCTTAAAGGTTGTTTCGCCTGCGTTTCCAGAAGATGCATATAATTTGCTAATTGATAGTATCTTTGACCCAAATCCAGTTATATTTATTGAGCACAGATGGTTACATGGTGTCAGCGGAGGAATAAAAAGAAATAAAATCTCTTTAGGAGATGTTCATTTAAAACAGAGAGGTAAAAACATAACTATTTTAGGTAATTCTATTGGACTTTTAAATGTAATAAAAGTAAATCGATTTTTAGAAAAATATAAAATTTATCCTGAAATAATAGACTGTTACTCAATTAGTCCCATAAATTTATCTAAAATTGTTAAATCTGTAAAAAAAACAAAAAGATTACTTATTGTAGATAACTCTAATACTTTCTGCTCATTCTCAAGTGGCGTATTAGCTGAATTAGTTCAAATGAAAAAAATAAATTTTAAAAGTAATCCCGTTATCATTGGTAATAAAAATATTCCTTCACCAACATCACATTACATATCCAAATTTTTTTATCAGGACTCATTGAGTATATTTAAAAGAATTTTAAAAACTTTTGGGATAAGTAATTATGAAATTCCAACAGAATTAAAAAAAAATAAATACTATCATGATGTGCCAATAGAAAAATTTGGTCCTTTTTAGTAAAAGATATTTAAGTATTTAATTTCACCATTATTTAAAAATATTTTGAAAATACCCGTTATTATTATAACAATCATCAAAATATTTAATTTTTTTTTAATACTATCTTTTTTAATTTGACTATCAAAAAAAATTGAAAAATAGACAACTGTCAAAAAGAACAAGGGAAATATTAGCCAATACATTGTGTAGTGAAAATCAAAAGTTTGCATGGGGAATATTGATAAATGAGTCATAATTGCTAAAAAGTTAATTATTATTAAAAGAAAGTATTTTTTTAAAATTTGACTTTGTTTTGTAAAAATTCTAAGCATAAATATAATAATCAAAATATTTAAAGTTGATAATAACCTTATTTCCTTACCTTGCGTCAGATCATAGGGATTTTGGCCAGTATGAAAAAAAGGCAAATAAACAACAAAAGTATCTAAAAGTAATCTAGCAGATCCTAATACAAACTCTAAGTAACTTAAAAAATTTGTGTAATTTGAACTATAATATTTTAAAACTCCCATGATGCCTCTTTGATCATATTTAAAATCTCCAAATATGATATTTTCAATCATATAATTTGTAAAAATTGCAAGTAATAAAATAACTAAAGCAGATGATATAATTTTTATATTTTTTATACTAAAAATTTTGTTTTCATCGAGATTAAAAAAAATTGGGAATAACGAACCAAATAGAGCAATAAAATAACCAGATTTATGAAAAAAAATACAAAAAGATAAAAGTATATAGCCAAAAATGAAATAAAATAAAAAATCATTTTTTTTATCCAAATTTTTGTTGTGTAAAAAATAAAAAAAAATAAGACTTAAAAAAATTGTAGGGAAAATAGAAGGTGATCTTATATAAACATAGATTGGTACACAAAAAGTGATAAGTAGAAAAGCTAACAAAGCTGCAAAAAGGGAATACTTTTTGTAAATTACCGAGCATAATATTGAAAAAAAAATAGTCCCAATTATTAGATTAAAATAAATATAATATAAAAATATTTGATTAATATTTTTAATTTTTATAAAAGTAAAAAACTTAATTAAATAATAATATAAAAACTTTACAGCTCCTATTGGCCCCATTAAATTTCTATTGTTTAGGGTATCTCTATATTCGTAGATATCTGTTTTTTGACTAAGGAACATTCTGCCATTTGCATCACTAAAAGAAAAATTTGGAATATTTAGCTGACCTATAGAAGTTTCAAAATAGTAATAATATGATGAAAAAAATAAGTTTTTTTCAAAATTTAAAAGTCTATTAAAAGTAAAATGATTTTCAAAATCAAGCTCAGTAATAAAACTTTCAAAAGACCATGGATTAAAGAAGAAAATTAAAAAAAAACTTGAAGAAAAAAAGAGAAAAACTGCAATGAAATTTATTCTGCTATAAACCACCAATAATCACCTTTATAATTAAGATTTGAAAATAGAGCTTTCCATTCATCAGTATGCATATAAGTTTTAGCAGTTAAATTCCATTTCATAAGATTTTCTCTTTCTTTTTCTGTTCTCCAAGCGTCTACGGTTAAAAAACTGAATTTTTTTGATACTCTTGATATTTCCTTAATTGCTTTTTTACAATTTTCTAAATCTAGATTATGAATTGTATTTATTGAAATTACTAAATCGAAAGTATTATCTTCGAATGGTAATTCTTTAGCATTTCCTAATTTTAATAAATGTTTAACTTCATCCTTGCAATTATCTAATGCGTATTTTGATATATCCAGTCCTAATAAATCTGCATCTGGAAGTAAATTTTTAAAATCATAGATCATAAATCCTTTAGCACATCCCACATCAAGTATTTTAGAATTGTTATCTAAATTATAATATTCCTTAAATTTTTTTACTGTTTCAACCCAAAATTTTGGATTATAGTGATAGCCTCCATATCCAGAAAATCTATCACCGTCAAAATATTCTATGTCAAATTTTTGTGCTTTTAATTTGTCTTCTAGAGTAGCAAGTTTATTTCTTTCATCTAGTTTTCTTTTGGATTTTGGATATTTATCAAGTAAATTAATTTCACTCATTTTATATATTTTTATAAAAATTAGATATATTATAAACTTTCATGAACGCAATAATATTCTCTATAAGCAGTGATATTGGATATTCAATAGCAATTGATTGGTTAAAAAAGGGCTATAAAGTTATTGGAACTTACAGAAATAAAACAAAAAATGTTCAAAATTTAAAAAATCTTGGTGTGAAATTGTATAAATGTAAAATCGATAATTACACGAGTGTTGAAAATGTTTCAAAAAAGATTGGTAAATTAGTTAAGTGGGATATTCTTATGCCATGTGCGGCAACGCAAAATCCTGTTGGTTTATTTAAAGATAACAATTTTAAGGAATGGAAAAATTCAATCAATTTAAACTTGATTGCACAAGCTCAAATCATGCACTGCATGTTAGATTATAGAAATAAAAATTCTACAGTGATTAACTGGGCAGGTGGCGGTGTTAATAACGCAGTAGACAGATATTCGGCATACACAACTTCAAAAATTGCTTTAGTTAAATTGACTGAATTATTAGACTCAGAAATAAAAGATGTAAAATTTATAATTCTAGGTCCGGGATGGGTAAAAACTAAAATTCACAATGAAACATTAAGATCAAGAAAAAAATCAGGAAAAAATTTTCATAAAACAAAAATGATGCTTAAATCTAATAAATGTAATGATATTCAAAATGTTATTAACTGTGTGAATATCCTTATAAAAAAGAGTAAAAACAAAGTAGGTGGTAGAAATATAAGTGTTGTGTTTGACAAATGGAAGTCAAATAATTTATATAAAAAATTATCAAATGATAAAAATGTATACAAATTAAGGAGATATAAAAATAATATTTAATTATTTTTTATGCTTATATTTCGTATCTTTTAGATCAATTTGTTTATAATTTTTATTGTACCAATTGATCATTTTAATAATACCATCATTTAACTTTATCTTAGGGGTCCAATTTAACTCATTTTTTAATTTAGACGTATCTAATTTATAGAAATAATCTTTTCCAACTCTTTCTTTTGCAAATTTAATATTTTTTTCGAAAGGAACTTTGAGTTTTTTACATATTAGTTTTACTAGATTTTTTATTGTAATGTAGCTTTCGTTTGATACATGGTAAGTTTCACCATTTTTACCTTTCAACATAACTTTAAATGTTGCTTCCGATACATCGCTAATGTGAATAAATGATCTGGTTGAATTTCCACCTCCGTGTAGTTCGATAGGTATATTTTTATTTAAATTAATTATTGTTTTGGGAATTATTCTATATCCATCTTGTCCCTCTCCATATACATTTGCTGCCCTGACTGAGACAAAATTAATTTTTTTTTGTTTTGATAAGATTTTTAGAAAAGTATCTGCTGTGCATCTTGAAACTGCATATGGTGTACTTGGATTAAAATTTTGGTCCTCTTTTACTTTATTTTTAGTATTTCCGTAAACTTCAGGGGTAGAAATATGTACAAGTCTAATATTTTTTATTTTTGAAAGTTCATTATAAAAATAAGGAATTGAAAAAGAATTAGTCTTAAACCAGTCTTGGGGATATAACCAACTTTCAGCAACCATACTTTGAGAGGCATAATTAATAACAAATTTAATATTATTATTTTTTATAATTTGAATTATTTTTTTTATATCTTTATTTAAATCTAATTTTCTAAATCTGAAATTTTCATCTTTCTTGTTGTGAATACAGTAGCAGCTTTTTTTTTGATGAGACCTACTAACCCCAATAACAATGTATTTTTTGTTAAGTAGGTAATTGATAAAAGACGATGCTGAAAAAGAATTACAACCAATTACCAAAACTTTTTTCATTAAGATAAAAATTTCTTTTTGTTATTTTTAAGCCAATTAATTGAAAAAAAACTTTTATTATTAATTAACCTTTTATTTTTATATAAATAATTTAATTCCTCAATGGCATCTTCAACTTTCTTTTTAGGTTTAAAGCCAGTCTTTAATAATTTTGAAGAGTCTACTCTATAGCTCCTAATATCTATATTTTTTTTTAAAATTTTAATTTTACAATCTATTTTTTTGCTTATCTTTTTAGCTATATTTAAAATACTAATATTTTCAAAGCCCGCATTGTATATACCTTTAATTTTTTTTTCTAATATAAATAAATATAGGTCTGTTAAATCATCTATATGAATATTTGGTCTGACTTGCGTTCCACCAAATACAGTTATTTCTCTATTAGTTAAGGCTTGATATGTTAGCATATTAACCGAAACATCCAATCTCATTCGAGGAGAATATCCACAAACCGTTGCTGGTCTAATTATTGTTAAATTTATTTTATTTTTATAAGAGAGTAAAAGTCTCTCTGTTATCATTTTAGCTTTATTGTAAGTACTTATTGGTTCAAGTTTTAAATCCTCGTGAACTTTTTTTTCATTTTTCAAACCATAAACAGAGCTTGAAGAAGCAAATATAAAATTTTTTACTTTATATTTTACAGCTTGCTCAATTAAGTTCATCGTTCCTATTGTTGATATTTCCCATGAATGTTTTTCAGATAAATCAGCCATTGGGTCGTTTGCAACTGCCGCAAGATGTATAATTGTTTCAACTCTCTTAATCTTACCTAGATTAAAATTTCTAATATCATCTTTGATAATTTTTAATTTTTTGTTTTTTTTTAAATAGTTGTTAAACCACATTTTATCGACTACAATAACTTCATGTCCTCCCGACAGTAGTTTTGGTACTAAAATCGAGCCTTGGTAACCGCATCCGCCTGTAACTAATATTTTCATATTCTTATTCTTTATTTGTATTATAAACTATATAGTAATTTTTAATGATGAAATCTAATTCAATTGCTGCAGTGCTAAAAGATAATTCAGGCAAAGTCAACCTTACATCATTGTCAATACCAAAATTAAATAAAGGGCAAGTGTTAGTTAAAATTTTATTTTCAGGAATATGTGGATCACAAATAAATGAGATAGTAGGAAGAAAAGGGGAAGATAAATATCTGCCACATACATTGGGACACGAGGCTGTGGGATTTGTGGTTAAGACATTTAATAAAAGCTCAAATTTTAAAAAAGGAGATAAGGTTATATTGTCATGGATAAAGAGTAAAAAAAAAGATCCTAAATTTCCAAAATACCTTAGTAAAAAAACAATAATTAATTCAGGCCCGATAAGTACATTTATGAATTATTCAATAGTATCTGAAAATAGAGTTTTTAAAATTAAAAGTAACATAGAAAATCATTTTTTACCTCTATTAGGTTGTGCGATACCTTCAAGTATTGGAGTTTTCAAAAATATTATAAAACAAAATTTAAAAAAAAAAAAAATTGGGATATTTGGATGTGGAGGTTTAGGGCTTATATCATTATGCTATTTAAAGTCAAAAAGCAAAATGGTTTATGGTTTTGACATAAATAAAAAAAAACTAGAAATCATAAAAAAAACTGGAGCTAATATAATAAACGTTAAAAATAAAAACATTAAAACTATATTGGATGAGCTAAACGGTCCTTTGGATTTAGCTGTAGATACATCTGGATCAAAAAAATCAATTGAGAATGCATTTAAATTATTAAAGAAAAATGGAATTTTAGTGATTTCAAGCAACATAGAAAATAATAAAAAAATTTTATTAGATCCTTTCGAATTTATTAAAGGAAAAAAAATAATTGGAAATTGGGGTGGGAATACTAATATGACAAGAGATCTCCCTTTCTATTTAAAATTTCTAATTAAAGAAAAAAAATTTTTTAAAAGGCATATTTTGAGAATATATAATTTTAAAAATATAAATAATGCAATTAAAGATATGATTAATGGCAATGTAGTTAGGCCAATTATTAAATTATGATTTGTTAAGTTTTTTGCGAAAAACGAATAATAAAAAAATTAAACAGCCATACATAAAAAAAGCACTTAAAACTTTTATATCGTTAAAAATAGAAAATGATAATTTTTCATTTGATATAAATGTATTTTTTATTTGATAGATAAGATTACAAACTACAAACATTCCAGGTAATTGACCAAGAAAGGTTCCAAAAAAATAGTTTATTTCCTTTACTTTAAATACTAATGGCAATAAATTTTGTATATTCGAAGGAAGACCGCCGCCACCAAATAGCCTAAACAAAAATATAAATATAAATTCATTTTTTCGAAATTTATTTAACCAAATGCTCTCAAATTTTTTAAAATATGAAAAATCTGAAAAATAATTTTTTGCAAAAATATATAACAGCAATGATCCAACAGAAGTAGATAGATTTACCAATATAGTTCCTATTATCGGTCCAAATATAAAACCAAAAATTACAACTAATGGAAAATAAATTCCCAAGCAAAATACATATAAAGTGCTGACAATAATTAATATTGTTTTTGAAAATAAATTATTTTTTAAATATTCCTTTTCAAGGAACAAGGATTTTTCTTTTATATACTCTAAGTTGGTAAATTTATCGGCTCCAATTTCAAAAAAAATTAGATAGAAAATAAATACAACAATAAAAGTGTATAGTAAAAATATAGTATTCTGAAAAGTTTTTAACTTCACTTAATGAAATAATTTTTTTATATCAACCAAATAT